>NZ_QVGS01000009.1:0-116428 GCF_003603005.1 Faecalibacterium sp. AF27-11BH | reverse complement strand
ATAACAAGAACACTCCTTTGTGATCCGGTAGCTCTATTATAGTATAGAAAATATAAGAAATCAACAGGAAATCTCTAAAATGGCGACAAATGCGTAATTGACATCTCCATAAAGTGGGTGTATAATCAAACCAAATCCACAAATAACAGCCTTTTGATGTTATTTTCGTATGGGATTGTGTTTGTTTGGCGTTTTTTTGCGAGGTGATACTATGAGAAAAGAAAATGTAAGATGTCCAATGTGCGGAACCATGAATTATGATGTGGATCTTGATGAAACCGGTGGCTGGACAAAATGCCGTCTGTGCAAAGCAGTGACCTGCTCTATGGATGAGTGGAAAAAACATACAGTGTCCGTTCCGCTGTTGAACGAAAAACAGCTCGTGGCACGCAGTATGATTCGCAAGTAATGCACGCCGTGTTTTGATAAATCCGCAAAAAAGAGGAATTCTGATGTGTGGTGATTACAACCTTCGCCGTGAGAAAAGATACGTCGAAGTGGACGTTCGTTTTACTCCTGACGGTAAGATCCGCCCTCTTGCCATAAACTATGACAAGGCTCACACTTATGGAATTGATCGTGTCTTGGCAGTCAAACATGGGACATCACGCCTAGGCGGAAAAGGTCACTGCTTCACCTGCCTGATCTGCGGTCAGAAGCGGAATCTTTGGCTTGAACGGGGCAAGTGGTTCGTGGAAGCCTACTGCTCCGTGCCGGAAAGCTGTGCTTCGTAATGGCAAGATACTTATCCCGCGCAGATCTTTCGCACATAGCGGGTAAGTATATCGACCAGTACTATACCCGTTTCGGGATCAGTAAAGATGACCCAGAACCCATTGACCCTGAACGGCTCGCAAGTTCTGTTCTTGGGCTGAATGTGAAAATGCTGCCGCTATGCAGCGATGGAAGTATTCTAGGACTGACTGTTTTCCAGAAATGCGGTTTTACCGTAACCTTGGGGGACGGGACAAAGCTTGTGGAGGTGTTCATGCCGAAGGACGTTGTAATCGATTCCGCCCTTGCGTCAGACAGCTGCACCGGATGCCGGAATTTCACGATAGCGCATGAAGCGGCGCACCATATACTGGCTGACCTGTTTCCGAACGACTACGGAAAAGCAGTCAAGTGCCGTGGGCACATTGCCTATCGGGAACGAAACGGACAGCCCTCATGGGAAGAATGGCAGGCGAATACCCTTGCAGCGGAGCTGCTGATGCCAACATTTCTGGTCAACGCCGAAATAGAACGTGCAGCGCTGTGCCTGCCAAATGGAATCCTGTACAAATCCGCATCGGACCCGAACTATGAAAGAATTCTGGAGATGGCTGCACGGATCGGGGTATCGTGGTCTGCGATCAGGATCAGATTACAGCAGATGCAGGTCATCAACGGAAAACCCATCCACTGCCATCCATTGGACGTCATTCGATTTGGAGAATAATATGACTTGGTCAAATAATCGCTCTTTTAAGAGTAAACCGCTGAACAATATACAGCAGGCACAATTCAGCATTGGCTGGAGGTTTTGTCCGGTTTGCGGACACAAGCTCTACCAAAAAAACGAGAGCTGTTCAGGCTCTATCAGCATAAAGTGCCTCAAGTGCGGTAACATAGCAACAGTTGACTTAGCCTACCGCAGACGCTGACTTTTTTAGACAAACCACAATTTCAAAAATCGGGTGCATTGCACCCTGAATATGGACTGTTCGTCACTGAGCAACGGGCCATTGCCGCAAGGCAATGTATGAAACGCGCACCAAATAGCCGGGCAACAGCTGATAGAGTGATTCTGCTTTAGAACCGCTCTGTTAGTTGGTTGTCCGGCTATTTTTTTAGCCTTCAGGTAGCCTGCTCCCGTAAAAAGGAGCAGGCTTTATGTTTGTCCGTTTTTCATGGATGCCCCAAGCGGCGAAATATCCGTAGCCTTCCAAATTTTCGACTTTTTACGACTTATCGAAAATTTGGAGGTTTACGATGTCTTTTAATAAAGGCTATGAGTTGAAGAAGTTTGAAGCACACTGGGAAAAGTTGCGCATCGAGTACGCAGCTGCGGGAATGACGAAAGAGGCCATCCAGAAGATGTACGATTATGACCGTCAGCAATTCAATTCGGAGCGTACCTTTATCGAGCGGACGCAGGAATTCACCGCTCCTGCGTATGAAAGCTCTGAGGAAGAAGCGTCGCCTTTGATGCTACGCTATCAGGATGCGATTACCGTGACAGATACTTACCACGAAACTAAAAGCCGTTTTGCATGGATTGGTGAGATTGAGAACGAGCAGTTGCTTACTGCACTCGAAACTTTGAAAACCGAAGATTTGGAAATCATCACCATGTACGCTTACGAGGGATACGACATCACTGAAATTTCTAAAGTCTACGGCGTATCTCGGCCCACTATTAGTATCAAAATCAAGAGAATTACTAAATTTTTGAAAAACTTCAATTTCAATGCTACGAATTGACCTTTCTCGTCGGCTACCAAGTGAGAGGACGATTTCCCAAGCGGCACCTGCCGCAGGGCGAAACGTCCGACCTCAGGGACCTTGAAAACTGAATAGTTCCGTCATCTGGTACTCCGATAATGATACTTCCGTAATTCGCGGCCCGGTCACAAAGCAGACGGGGTGGCTGAAATGCCAATGAAGCGGTACAAGTCCGCTGCCAGATGTTCATGCCCCACTCGCAGGGAGCCGAGGGCGAATATGCGAGACCTTTAATCATATTGATCCGGGAACTGTCGGGTACGTTCCACGCATCCGGCAGTTCCCGTTTTTTACGTACTCTTATTTATTCTTTATCCGAATATTCACTTTTGATACATAGGAGGACACTTTTATGGACGAGTTGAACCCCACGGTGCGCGAGCAGGAGATCTACGAGGAGATGGAGCTGACCCCTGAGATGGTCAAGTCCATCCGAACTCTCTGCGGTACCTGTCTGCGGCACTTTGTGGATGCAAAGGCTTTCAAAATCGCGCTTGTACCCAGCCCAGACCGGAGCATGGACACATGCACCGTCTGCCAGATGCGGCGCGGCTATGATTATGTGGTCATGCACCGCAGACCCAACCATACCACCATACCTTGAACGAAGCTCGTTGCGGAACATCCGGCAGCGGGCTTTGCACATAACAACATGGAGGTACAATTTTGCAGCAAAACTGGAAATTCCAACGCGGAGACATCTTCTTCACCCATTTCGGGGCGAGCACCGGCTCGGAACAGCACGGTGACCGCCCGGCGGTCATTCTTCAGAATGACGTGGGCAATTATCACTCTCCGACCCTGATCGTTGCGACCATGACAAGCAAGGCGGAAAAGAAAGTAAACCAGCCGACCCACTGCCTGTTGGAAAACGCAGGGTTGAATATGCCGTCCGTTGTGCAGGCAGAGCAGATCTTCACCATCGACAAAAGCCGGGCACTGAAGTATCTGGGGCATCTGACCCCAGAGGAGATGCGCCGGGTGGATGATGCGGTTCGCATCAGCCTTGCGCTGAACCCTATGGGCAGCATCCAGCAGATAGAGCCTATCCGGCGCTCTACGGCGGTTTATGCGCCGCCTGAGGTGGTGGATGGCAAACCGCCTGTCTACCCCTATACGCCCATCCGGTCGTCCTTTGAGAACGCCGGAAGCATCGAGGAAATGATGCTGTACACCGAACTGCAATCCGCGGTTCATGCCATGATCCAGCGGCTCGAATATAGCTTCACCTTCAATCCCAGCCTGCTCACCAGCCCGAAGCGTAAGCAGCAGGTGACTGAGATCTTAGAGGAAGCCGAGAAGTACATTTGGAGGATTAAGGAGGAAATGCGATGCGCCTGAACGACAACAATACTTTCATTGGTATCAACCCGCCGTACCAGCTCATGGTCATCCACAGCAGCAAGCTGATCTATCCCCGCGAGATCTACCAGCGGGGCGTAGAGCGCAAGAGGGTGGAGCTGATCGCAAGGGACTTCAACGAGTACATCGTTAACGAGCCGAAGGTCAGCTTCCGCAACGGCAGGTACTATGTAATGGATGGGCAGCACACCATCGAGGGCTGCATCCTCCTCAACGGCGGCGAGGACCGCCCGATCCTCTGCAAGGTCTACACCGGTCTGACGATGGAGCAGGAAGCCCTGCTCTTTGCCGAGCAGAACGGTCACGCCGCACCCCTGTCGGCGGGCATCAAGCTGCGCGCCAAGGTGGTGGGCGGCGATGCGCCTTCCAAGGCGTTTGTCGCAGCCACTAACCGGGCGGGGCTTTCCCTCAACTACGACAGTATGCAGCTGAGCGACTACCGCATCGGCTGCGTGGGCACGGCGCTGAAGCTGTACGACCAGCTGGGCGAAGAGATCTACTGCGAAGCTCTGCGGCACATCGTGGAAGCGTGGGAGGGCAAACCGGATTCCTTCCGGGCGGCTGTCCTGCGGGGCGTGATGTACTTTGTGCAGCTGTATCATGGGCAGTACAGCGAGGAGCGGCTTGTCCGTGCGCTGAGCGGCGTCCATCCCATGGAGCTCTACCGTGTCAGCCGGGATAACCCCGCCAAGCTTCCGGGCTGGCGGCGGTACGTTTACCCCATCTACACCACCTACAACGGCAAGTGCAGGAAAGACGCACTGCCGATGAAGTTCTAAGCTCAAATATCTCCTTTGGCAAGTGAGATGGTCCCCGAAAAAGACCATCACACTTTACATATAGTATTTTCTGCTGAATAATCGACATATTGAACTAGAAAGAGAGGACAGGAATGAGCGAGATCGCAGCCTGCACTTTGATTCAGGAAGAGCCTGACCGAAAGACGGAGAGGTATCTGACGATGTTCAAGGACTACCCGGATGTGGTGACGGTGGAGCATCTTCAGGAAATGCTTGGCATCTGCCGGAAGAATGCGTATCTGTTGGTCAAGCAGAATAAGATCCACTCGGCGCGTGTAGGACGCAGCTATAAGATACCAAAACTCTGCGTGGTAGAGTACCTGCTCGATCAGGATCGGCAACTTGGAGGGATGCACCTTTCAAACTCCCTTGTGCCATCCTTGCAAAACACTCCAGAATCTTCTAAACTTATGATGCCTAAGCAAAGGACGTTTGGCTGCGAACAGAAAGGAGCATAACTATGACAAATGTGGCCGGACATTTAAGAGAACAAAACGGTATGTATCAGATGATTCTGAGCTGGAAAGACACAGATGGAAAGCGCAGAACCAAATCCATCAGCACAGGACTTCCTGTTAAAGGAAACAAAAAAAGAGCTGAATCTCTGTTGCGTAAAACACAAAAAGAGTTTAACCCTGAAACGATGCAGCAGGTTTCCGACCTGCCGGTATCGGAATATCTGAACCGCTGGCTTCGGGAAAGCGTGATGAACCTTCCGCCCGAAACCTATGGCAGATATGCTTATGATCTGGGAAGAGTAGTTGTCCCATACTTTGAAAAGAAGCGGCTGTCTTTGAAAGCACTCTCTCCGCGCGATCTGGAAACGTTCTTCCGCTATGAGCGTCAGCAGGAGGAGGCCAGTGTACAGCAGCTTCTGGATTGGCACAAGGAGTTGACCGATGCCCTACAATATGCCGTTGACAATAATTGGCTGAAGGTCAGCCCCATCAAAGAAGTTGACCCCTGCCTTGATAACTCCCCGGTACTTTTCACCGACTTCATCACGGACTGGTTGAAAATGATGAAGTCACGAGTGGAAATCACAACCTATACCAGCTATGAAAGAGCAATCGTTCACAAGATCGTCCCATATTTTGAACCGCTCCACTATACATTGCAGGATATGGAACAGCATCCCAAATACATCCAAGACTTCTACCAGCATGAGTTGGATCGTGGCCTTACGGCAAACACCGTCATTCACTATCACGCCAACATCCGCAAATGCTTGCAGTACGCTTTTCAAATCGGCATGATCCGTTCCAACCCGGCAGATCGCGTTGAACGTCCTCGTAAGGAAAAGTTCAAGTCGGAGATTTACAGCGGTGAAGAACTGGAGCAGCTTTTCAAAGCGATTCAAGGTGACCCTTCGGAGTTTGGCGTTATCATGGCTGCATTCTACGGCCTGCGGCGCAGTGAAGTTGTTGGCTTGAAATGGGATGCCATTGACTTTGAAAACAAGAAAATCAGCATTCAGCATACGGTTGTGACCGCAAAGGTCAACGGAACGCTAACAGAAATCGCACGAGATAAGACAAAAACAAAGTCGAGCTGCCGGACACTTCCCCTAATCCCTGCCTGTGAGCAGATGCTCAATAAAATGAAAAAGGAGCAGGAGCAGAATCGGAAGGTCTGCGGCAAAAGCTATTGCACCGATTATCTTGACTATATCTATGTAGACCCGATGGGAAAACGGATTCGGCCCGATTTCCTGAGCCAACATTTCCCGGATTTTCTGGTCGCACACCAGATGAAGCGTATCCGCTTTCACGATCTGCGCCATAGCTGCGCCAGTCTGCTCTATGCCAATGGCGTGAGCCTGAAGGAGATTCAGGAGTGGCTGGGGCACAGCGACATCAGCACGACAAGCAACATTTATACACATCTGGATTTCTCCAGTAAGGTATCTTCGGCGAATGCAATCGTCAATATCTTCCCAGAAAACGCCAAAGTATAAAAAATGGACAAAAAAGAAAAACAGCCTAAAATCTTTCGATCCTAAGCTGTTTTATGATGGAGTGCCGATGGTGGGACTCGAACCCACATGGTTTCCCGAACGATTTTGAGTCGTTTGCGTCTGCCATTCCGCCACATCGGCTTATATTCAATTTTGGGACATTAGTACCGGTTTCTGGAGATTGGAGGGATGTTCAGGAGGGATGTAAGAAATCTTGCTCCGACAAACCCTCAAAATCCAACGTATACTCGTGAATTTCTCGTACAGACACGGAAAATCACGAAGGGGATTTTGAGTCCCCCTCGTCTGCCATTCCGACACACCGGCTGATATACAATTCAAAAGAACGTTACTATTATAGCGGATTCTGCGCACAAAATCAAGACTGAGTTTCCGGCGGAAACACGTGGACTGTTCCCGGGCAGAGCGGGCAGCAGACGGCCGGAAAACTGCACTCCCCAATTTGCGTCGCTTTGTGCGGCACAGTACGGTGTCTGATGAGGAAATTTGACAAAAATAAAGAGCTTACGTTGATTTTACAGGATCAAAACGACACATTCCGCACCGCGGGCTGCAAGGGGTGAAGATTGACGTATTCTGGTAAAAAATAGTATAATGTTATTCGTGAAGGAATGCCGTGCGGCCCAAAACGCGCGGTTTTGCAGCGGGGGATATGCGATGACGAGCAAAAAAAACAGAACACGCCAGCAGATGGAAGAGGAAATGCGCCAGCTCCGCAAGGTGTTCATGACGGTGCGCCTGATGAAGGCGGACGAGGTGCAGGGCGGCAAAAAGGGCAGCGCGCCCTGCTATGCCCAGTGGCGGCGCAGCCGTCCGTGTGAAAACTGCGTGGCAAGGCAGGCGCTGGAAAAGAACACCCGGAAAACAAGGCTGGAATACTTTGGGCAGGAGCTGTACGAGATCACGGCCAGCTGTGTGCAGGTGGATGGCCAACTCTGTGTGCTGGAGCTGACCCGCAAGATCGACCGCAGCGTTCTGTTGGACCCGGAAAACGGTGAGCGGCTGCTCAACAGTATTACCGACGAGCGGGAAAAGCGCTACCGCGACCCGCTGACCGGTGCCTACAACCGCACCTATTACGATGAGAACTACCGCTACCGCAGCATTACCGCCGGTGTGGCGATGCTGGATATGGACGATCTGAAGTTCTCCAACGATGTTTACGGCTCCGGTGCAGGCAATAGCGTGCTGGAAACGGCGGTAAGCACCATCCGGCGCGGCCTTTCGGAAAAAGACCGCCTGATCCGCTACGACGGCGGCAGGCTGCTTTTGCTGCTACCGGACATCCGGCAGGAACAGCTCAGCCCGCGTCTGGAACAGATCCGTCTGCAGCTGCAGGCGGCCAGCGTGCCGGGCTACTCCCGCATCCGCATGTCGGCCAGCATTGGCGGCGTGTGGATCGACGACGAAAATGTGGACGATGCGGTGCAGCACGCGGAACGACTGATGCACTATGCACGCATCCAGAAAAACACCGTGATCACCGAGCGTCAGCCGGAGCCGCACGCCCTGCAGCCCACCCACAGCCGCCAGAGTGTGCTCATCGTGGACGACTCGGCCATGAACCGGATGCTGCTCAGCCAGATGCTGAACAGCCAGTTCGACACTGCCGAAGCGGCTTCCGGCGAGGACTGCCTGCGCCTGCTGGAACAGAACCCCACCGGCATCTCCGTTGTGCTGCTGGATATCCACATGACCGGCATTGACGGCTTTACCGTGCTGGAAGCCATGAGCCAGCGCGGAATGCTGGAAGAGATCCCGGTCATCATGATCTCCAGCGAGGACAATGTGGACACGGTGCGCCGCGCCTTTGATCTGGGTGCGTCCGATTATATCAGCCGCCCCTTTGATGCAAGGGTGGTGTATCAGCGCATTACCAACACCATCCGCATGTATGCAAAGCAGCGCCGCCTGAGCGCCATGGTGGCGGATCAGGTGTCGCAAAAGGAAAAGCGCAGCCAAATGATGATCGGCATTCTGAGCCGGGTGGTGGAGCGACGCAACGGCGAGAGCCGCACCCATGTGCAGCACATCAGCACCCTGACCGGAATGCTGCTGGACCATCTGGTGCAAAAGACCGAGACTTACCCCCTGACGCAGGAGATGCGCCGTACCATCAGCATGGCCTCGGTGCTGCACGACATTGGCAAAATGGAGATCGGGGAGCAGGTCCTGAACAGCCCGGAGCCGCGCACGCCGGAGGATGAAGAAACCATGCGCCAGCATACCCTGCTGGGTGCACGGATGCTGGAAGAGCTGGATGCCTACCGCGACGAAGATTTTGTGCGGGTAGCCTATCAGATCTGCCGCTGGCACCACGAGCGGTACGACGGCAGCGGCTACCCGGACCAGCTGGTTGGCGAACAGATCCCCATTGCGGCACAGGTGGTCGGTCTTGCGGATGCCTACGAAACGCTGACCACTGGCAGCGGAAGCCAGCCGCCGGTACCCTGCACGGCTGCAGTGCAGATGCTTTGCACAGGCGAGGCCGGGGCGTTCAATCCGGTGCTGCTGGACTGCCTGCGGGAGATCGAGAACGAGATCGACGATGCCATGCGTCGTCGGCCGGAGACCTTATAAATCAGACCGGAGAGCAGCCCGAACGGGAAAGGCCCTCCGGTTTCTTCTTTGTCCAGATGTGAAAACGAAAGTCCAGTCCTTGCCCGCAGGCGCAGGCTGTGTTACACTGTAAAAAATACAGTCAGAAATCTGCAAAAAACAGGAGGAGATCACTTTTGAAACATCTGCATCGGTTTGTGCGCCGCGCGGCGGCGTTTGTGCTGGCAGCAGCACTGTGCGTTTGCGTGCTGGCCCCGGCGGCTTCGGCAGCCACCACTATGGGCGGCGCGGACACGACCCTGATCCCTGCCGAGGAGGAAAACTGCCTTGCATGGCTCTTTGGCACCAGTGATACCATCACCATGCCTTACCTCAACATCAAGGGAAAAGGCCTGCAGCGCAATGTCACGCTGAACCTTGTGGACTGCCTTGTGGGCATTACCTACACGGAGCTTGGCTCCATTGGCAGCTATGTCAGCGCCAGCGCCGCCCAGCAGGCGTGGAAGGCGCAGGCGGTGGCCATCCATTCCTATCTGGAATACCACAAGCAGTACGGCGCCTCTTCCAATGCGCTCATCTACACTCCGGTGGATCAGATCCCGTCCTCGGCACGGGAAGCCATCCGCAGGGCGGTGGAACCGGTGAAAAATGAGATCCTTACCTACAACGGCAGCGTCTGCGACGCCGTGTGGTCGGCCAGTGCGGGCTATAACACCCAGACCGGCGTGTACGGCACCTGCTCCAGCCGGGACGCATGGGGCACCGATGTGCCCTATCTGCAGAGCGTGGAGAGCCCCTACGAGGAGCAGTACCACAACAAGCTGCGCCGGGTCATCGGAAAAGACTATACCTATAAAGAGTATAACGACAGCCGCACCGGCGAGCCCTACGTCAGCGCCGACACCACCCACAAGGATCTGGGCGGCTTTGTGCAGTACAACACCTTTGTTTCCAATGGCCGCAGCTACCGCTATATCGGCCAGTTCGTTTCCTCCCGCTACTGCTTCGACTTTGGCGCGGACGAAAGCGGCACTCCCTGCATGACCTATTACGGCTTTGGCCATGGCGTGGGCATGAGCCAGTGCGGTGCTGTGGGTTACGCACAGGAGCAGGGCATGGGCTACCGGGAGATCCTGAGCCACTACTACACGGGTGTGAGCATTTCCACTTCCGGCAGCTCCGGCGGTGGGTTCTTTGGCTGGCTGCACAGCCTGTTCCACTGGTAAGCAGTGGAAAACTGCAAAGAAATGCGCGCAAAACCTTCTCAAATCATGCCGGATTTGGTATACTATAAATCGTGTGATTTTTTGAGAGATCATTTTAAGATAAAAAAGTTCCATAGGAGCGGAGATCGGAATGGATCAGGAAAAAGAAACCAAACGACAGGCCGAGCGCTGCCGTGCACTGGCGCAGCGCATCGTGCGGGAGCTGACCCCTGCCAGCATTCAGGTGCTGGGCGGCAGCGGCGCACTGGCCGAAGCACTGGAAAAGGCCGGCGCACAGCTGCTGCCGGAGAATGCAGAGCAGGGCACCGCTGCCCTGCTGGTGGTGGAGGACCCGGAATGGGTGGATCTGCCCGCACTGCAGTGTGCACAGGTGCTGCTGGTATGCACCGATGCATCGGCCATGGCTGACTGTGCAAAGCAGCTGGCCGCACAGGGCCTGTACCGGGATTTTGAGTGGAAGAACCGCGGCAAAGCCCAGCAGACCGCGCTGTTCTGCCGCAGCGCCGCTGTGCAGGATGCACAGCAGCTGCTGGCAGGCTACGAGATGACGCTGGACGATCTGCGAGAGCGGATGCAGCAGGCCGAGCGCACCAGCGAAGAGCAGACGGCTCAGCTGGAACGCCTGCGCAGTGATCTTTCGCTGAGCCGCAGCCATGAGCAGGATCTGGAAAAGACACTGAACAATGTGACCAGCTCTACTTTCTGGAAGATGAGCTGGCCGCTGCGCTACTTTGTCAGCAAGGGCCGTCAGCTGGCACACACCTTCCCGCCGTTCGTCTTTCTGGGCCAGCTGCGTCGGGTGGGCATTTCCGGCGTGCGTGCGCAGGCAAAGGCCAAAAAGGAATACGCGAAGCTGTTCCCGGGCAGGACCATGCGCGCCGACCGCTTTGCCAGCGCAGAGCTGCTGGTAAGGCAGGCGGCCGACCAGCCCGCCGCGCCGCGCATCAGCATCGTGGTGCCGCTGTACAATACGCCGCAGCAGTTTCTGGTGGAGCTGCTGGACTCGGTGCAGAACCAGACCTATCAGAACTGGGAGCTGTGCCTTGTGGATGCCGGTCAGGACGAGACGGTGGGCCAGACCGTAGCAGCCCGTGCTGCGGAAGACCCCCGCATCCGCTACCAGAAGCTGGAAAAGAACGAGGGCATTGCGGGCAACACCAATCAGGGCTTTGCGCTGGCAACGGGCGAGTTCATCGCCCTGCTGGACCACGATGATATCCTGCACCCCTGTGCTCTGTGGTACGTGGCACAGGCCATTGCCGAACAGGGCGCAGACTTTGTGTATACGGATGAAGTGACCTTTGAGGGCGACATCGACCATCTGACCGTTTACCATTTCAAGCCGGATTATATGCTGGATAATCTGCGCTCCAACAACTATATCTGCCACCTGAGCGTGTTCAGCGCAAAGCTGCTGGCCGCTGTGGGCGGCGATGAGCGTGCAGCCTACAACGGCAGTCAGGACTATGACCTCTACCTGCGCCTGACCGAAAAGGCGCACAAGATCGTGCATATCCCGCATCTGCTGTACTACTGGCGCTCCAGCCCCACCAGCGTGGCAAGCAACATTTCGGCCAAGACCTACTGTCTGGAAGCTGCGGTCAAGGCCCTGTATGCTCACTACGAGCGTGTGGGTGTGCCGGTGGATGAAGTTTCCATGATCCCGGGTACGCCGGGCTTCTATAAGACGGACTATACCATCACAAAGCCGGGCCGGGTCAGCATCCTGATCCCCAGCTGCGACCATTCTTCCGACCTGCGCACCTGCGTGGAGTCCATCTACCGCAGGAGCACCTATGAGGATCTTGAGATCATCGTCATCGAGAACAACAGCAGGGAGCCTGCCACCTTCCGCTGCTATGAAAAGCTGCAGAAGGAGCACAAGAACCTGAAGGTGATCACATGGCGGGGCACCGGCTTCAACTACAGCGCCCTGAACAACTTTGGCGCAAAGGAAGCCACCGGCGAATACCTGCTGCTGCTCAACAACGATACCGAGGTCATTTCTCCGCGCTGGATCGAAGAAATGCTCATGTACGCCCAGCAGGACCGTGTGGGCTGCGTGGGCGCAAAGCTGCTTTATCCGGACAACACCATCCAGCACGCGGGCATCGGCTTCGGCTTTTTGACCCTTGCGGCCCACATGCACAAGAACTTCCCGGTGGGCCACCCCGGCTATATGGGACGTCTGGTCTATGCACAGGATGTGTATGCGGTCACTGCCGCCTGCCTGATGGTGCGCAGGAGCGTCTACGAGCAGGTGAATGGTCTGGACGAGAGCTTTGCTGTGGCCTTCAACGACGTGGACTTCTGCGTGCGCGTGCGCGAAGCGGGCTATACCAACGTGTTCACCCCGTTTGCACAGCTGTACCACTACGAGAGCAAGAGCCGTGGTCTGGACGAGAACCCGGTCAAGCGCAAGCGCTTTATCTCGGAGGTGGAGCGCTTCCAGAAGCGGTGGGCAAAGCAGCTGGCCGCAGGCGACCCCTGCATGAACCCGAACTTTGACCTGATGAAAGAGGACTTCAGCTTTGACATCAAACCGCTGGAGTGAACGACATGGAACTTTCTGCTTGTATTGTAGTTTATAACGGCGCGGATGAAGCGCTCAGGGCGGCACAGACCGTGCTGGACTGCACCCGCCGCCACCCGCTGACGCTGTATCTGGTGGACAACGCCAGCCCGGACGGCAGCGGCCAGTGCCTTGCCAAGGCCGCAAAGGACGGCACCCTGCACATCCGCAAGGACCAGAAGGTGGAGGTGCTCTGCCGCATGGAAAACGGCGGCTTTGGCACCGGCCACAACACGGTGCTCAGCCTGCTGCAAAGCCGGGTACACTTTATCCTGAACCCGGATATCCAGCTCACTGCAGATACGCTGAGTGACCTTGCAGACTGGATGGCACAGCACCCCGGCGTGGTGATGGCGCGGCCCGCGCTCACCTTCCCGGACGGGCGGCCCCAGCGCCTGCCGCTGCGCCGGTGCAGTGTGCGGGCCATGGTGTACCGCCAGCTGCCCTGCCTGAAATTCTGGGCAAAGTACAACGAGCGCTATCTCATGGCGGACAAAGACCTGACAAAACCCACCGAGATCGAGTTCTGCACCGGCAGCTTCTCGGCCGTGGACACTGCGGTGTTCAAGGCTGTGGGCGGCTTTGATGAGGACTACTTCATGTATGTGGAGGACGCCGATCTCACCCAGAAGATGCGCACCCGGGGCAAGGCGTATCTGGTGCCCCAGTACACCGCCATCCATGCATGGCACCGCGCGGCGCACCGCAGCCTGAAGCCCTTTTTGTGGCAGCTGCGCAGCCTGCTGCGCTATTTCTCCAAGTGGGGCTTTGCGTGGTAACTCCCCCAGTCAATGCCTGCGGCATTGCCAGCCCCCTCGGAGAGGGGGCCTTTTGGGCGGAACAAATGCGAGATTGAAGGAGTTTCAGAACGGCTTTTCCGGAAAATTTTTCGGGAAAGCCGTTCTTTCTTGCTTTTTGTGTGATTTGATAGTAAAATAAAGTGAACTGCTATTCCCATTTTGCCATTTTGGGCAGGGGGGAGCGGCTCCTGAATTTGTTTACAGCGGACGCAGCTCCGCTTTGAATCCATACGTCATCCGGGCGGTCTCCCGTCTGGGCGGCGTACAGCTGCACAACTTTTCAATCTATTTTAAAGGAGTGCACAAATATGAAAGGTATCATTCTTGCCGGCGGTGCCGGCACCCGGCTTTACCCGCTGACCATGGTCACCAGCAAGCAGCTGCTGCCGGTCTACGACAAGCCGATGATCTATTACCCCCTGTCCACGCTGATGCTGGCAGGCATTCAGGACATCCTGATCATCTCCACCCCGACCGATACGCCTCGCTTTGAGGCGCTGCTGGGTGATGGCAGCCAGTACGGCATCCATCTGCAGTATAAAGTTCAGCCCTCTCCGGACGGTCTGGCACAGGCCTTCATTCTGGGTGAAGAGTTCATTGGCGACGACTGCTGCGCCATGATCCTGGGCGATAACATCTTCTACGGCAACGGCTTCTCCAAGATCCTCAAGACCGCCGCTGCCAATGCGGAAAACAAAGGCCGCTGCACCGTGTTCGGCTACTATGTGCAGGACCCGGAACGCTTTGGCATCGTGGAGTTCGACAAGGACGGCAAGGTGCTCAGCGTGGAGGAAAAGCCTCAGCATCCCAAGTCCAACTACGCCATCACCGGCCTGTACTTCTATAACAAAGAGGTCGTGAAGATGGCAAAGCAGGTCAAGCCCTCTGCCCGCGGCGAGCTGGAGATCACCACCCTGAACGACATGTATCTGAAGAAGGACGAGCTGGATGTTCAGCTGCTGGGCCGCGGCTTTGCATGGCTGGACACCGGCACCATGGACAGTCTGGTGGAAGCAGCCGATTTTGTGCGCATGATCGAGAAGCGCCAGGGCATCAAGATCAGTGCGCCGGAAGAGATCGCCTTCAAGTACGGCTGGATCGACCGCGACACCCTGCTGGAAAGCGCTGAGCGCTACGGCAAGAGTCCTTACGGCCAGCACCTGAAGAACGTTGCAGACGGCAAGCTGCGCTATTAAGCAAAAGAGAGGCATACCCATATGAAAATCATTGTTACCGGCTGCAAGGGTCAGCTGGGCACCGAGATCCTCAAGCAGCTGCGCGAAGGCCGCAGCGAGATCGGCCCCATCCCCGAAAAGCTGCTCAATGCCACGGTGATCGCCGTGGACCTGCCGGATCTGGATATCTCCAACTACAAAATGGTGGACGAGTTCATCCGCCGCAACCGCCCGGATGTCATCATCAACTGCGCTGCTTACACCAATGTGGACGGCTGCGAAGTGAACCATGATGCCGCCTTCAAGGCAAATGCCCTCGGCCCCCGCAATCTGGCACAGGCAGCGGAAAAGACCGGTGCACGACTGGTACACGTCTCCACCGATTATGTGTTCTCCGGCCGTGAGAACGGCGGCGTTGCACAGGACGAAGCCACCATTCCCGGCCCCATCAGCGCCTACGGCTCCACCAAGCTCATGGGTGAAAAGTACGTGGAACAGTTCTGCCACCGTCACTTCATCGTGCGCACCGCGTGGCTCTACAGCTACTACGGCAAAAACTTCGTCAAGACCATCGTGAACGCAGGCAAGAAGTTTGGCAAGCTGGAAGTGGTCAATGACCAGTGCGGCAACCCCACCAATGCGGTGGATCTGGCCCACGAGATCCTGCAGCTGTGCGTGACCCACGAGTACGGCCTGTACCACTGCACCGGCGAGGGCATCTGCTCGTGGTATGATTTTGCGTCCGAGATCATCCGCCTGTCCGGCGTGGATGCCGCTGTGGCACCCTGCACCAGCGAGGAATACAAGGCAAAGCACCCGGAAAGCGCCGACCGCCCCAAGTGGAGCGCACTGGACAACCGGATGCTGCGCTGCACCGTGGGCAACGATGTGCGCGACTGGAGAGACGCTCTGGCCTGCTTCTTCGCCCACTGGGACGGCGACAACGGGATGAAAGACTGAAAAGAGGAAATTGAACCTATGAAAACCTATCTGATCACCGGCTGCGCCGGTTTTATTGGCTCCAACTTTGTGCATTATATGCTCAAGAAATACCCGGAGATCCTGCTGGTCAATCTGGATAAGCTGACCTACGCCGGCAATCTGGAAAACCTGAAGGATGTGGAGGGTGACCCCCGCCATGTGTTCGTGCAGGGCGATATCTGCGACAAGGAGCTGGTGGAAGGCCTGTTCCAAAAGTACGATTTCGATTACGTCATCAACTTTGCCGCCGAGAGCCACGTGGACCGCTCCATCAAGAACCCCGAAATTTTTGTGCAGAGCAACGTGATGGGCACCGTCAACCTGCTGCAGCGCGCCAAGGAAGCATGGTATGATGCCGATGCCAAGACTTGGAAAGAGGGCAAGAAGTACCTGCAGGTGTCCACCGATGAGGTGTACGGCGCACTGGGTGCGGACGGCTTCTTTATGGAGACCACCCCCCTGTGCCCCCACAGCCCCTATTCTTCCTCCAAGGCCAGCGCCGATATGTTCGTTATGGCATTCCACGATACCTACGGCATGCCCGTGAACATCACCCGCTGCTCCAACAACTACGGCCCCTACCAGTTCCCGGAGAAGCTGATCCCCCTGATGATTAACAACGTCAAGCACCACAAGCAGCTGCCCGTCTACGGCGACGGTATGCAGATCCGCGACTGGCTGTATGTGGAAGATCACTGCAAGGCCATCGACATGGTAGCCAACGGCGGCAAGATCGGTGAGGTGTACAACGTGGGCGGCCACAACGAGCGCCCCAACATCTTCATCGTCAAGACCATCATCAACCAGCTCCACGACCGTCTGCAGGACGAGGGCATCAGCGAGGACCTCATCAAGCATGTGGCCGACCGTCTGGGTCACGACCGCCGCTATGGCATCGACCCCACCAAGATCAAGAACGATCTGGGCTGGTACCCCGAGACCCCCTTTGAGAAGGGCATCGTGCTGACCATTGACTGGTACCTGAACCATCAGGAGTGGATGGACCATGTCACCAGCGGCGATTACCAGAACTACTATCAGGATATGTACAAGAATAAGTAACAGCCTGTAAACCAAGCAAAACCAAAAGCCGGACAGCCCGCAAGCTGTCCGGCTTTGTTTGGTTCAAGGGGTGTTCTTCCGCTTTGCTATATGGCACCTTGGTCTTGCCGGCGGCGCGGAAGCCATTTCAAATCGTCTCGCTTTGGGTGGTGTCTACCACAAAATCCGCCGTCTCCGCAATGTGGTACTGGGCAAAATAGCCCTCCTCCAGCGGCACCCACCGGGCGGCAAAGTTTACATATCGCTCCCCCTCCCGCGCCTGCAGGCGGTGGGTCTGCTCTTCTTTTGCGCAGGTCAGGAACACCCGCAGCGTTTCGCAGCCGGTCAGCAGCGGGTGGTGGCTGTAGCTGCCCTCCAAAATCACCAGCGGCTGCGCGGCCAGCTCCCGCGCGGGCAGGTACGCACCCTCGCGGCAGGAATAGGCACGGTACTGCACCGGCTGGCCCTCGTAGGCTGGGCGCAGGGCTTCGTCCCGCAGGCGGTCAAGGTCCATATTGGCGCAGGGCGTTTTCTCCCAGCTGCGGATGCGCTGTGCAGGCGGCAGGTAAAAATCATCGGTGTGCAGGGTGATGCTGGCCGGGAACTGCCGGGCCAGCGTATTCGCAAGGGTGGTCTTGCCGCTGCCGCAGCGGCCATCCAGCGCCAGCACCAGCGGCTTTGTGGGCTGCTGTGCCAGTGCGGCGGCAAGAAGGGAGATCAGGCCCGGCGGTGCAATGTTCTGTGGCATGGATGCGTGCTCCTTTTATAAGATAGAACCCTCTCAGTCATTGCTGCGCAATGCCAGCTCTCCCGAAGGGGAGAGCTTTTGAATGCGCTGACTCTATAAAGAGCTCCCCCTTCGGGGGAGCTGGCGCGTTAGCGCCTGAGAGGGTTTTCCTTATTATACCACAGCCTGCGCCAAAACGGTAGAATGCACAAAAAGCGAGGTGGAGAAAACTGCGGTTCGTCACGAATAACTTTTTTCAAGAAAAGTGTTGACAACGGCCCACCGCTGTGGTAAGATACAGTCACGTTAGAAATAACTAACCGCAAGAAACAGATCGGCAGGCCGAAGCCTTGAATGCTCCGTGCAAAGCTGCTTCTTTTTTGGAATCAGGGTTAGAAATATCTAACTTATAACCACGGCGCATCCGGGGAACAATAGCCCGGAGAAACAAGGCGGGAGGGCGCAGACATGGAGCGTAATTTTGAAACGGTCATGATCGAACAGTGTGCCCCGGTGCTGGCAAGCCTGAAACCGGCAGGCCTGTTCCGCTATGAGACCCGCGACTGCGCCGACCTTGCGCGCCGGGTGAAAAACTGGAACACTCAGCTGAACCCCAAGGGCCTGCGTGTGCGGGTGCTCAAGGGCTGCGTGCTCAACCACCGGTATCTTGTGTATGTCTACCGCGAAAGCAAGCTGGCTGCCGTGCTGGCAGATGAAAAGGTGCAGAGCTTTCTGCGGCAGGAGGGCTACCGCCTGCCGGAAGCGGGCGAAGCACCGGATGTGGGCAATATGCTCACTCAGCTTTCCCGCAAGCTGTGCTGTTCGGCAGAATTTCCGCATGAGATTGGGGTGTTCCTCGGCTATCCGCTGGGCGATGTTGTGGGCTTTATCGAGAACCGCGGCAAAAACTTTACCTGTTGCGGCTGCTGGAAGTCCTACGGCGACCCGGATGCAGCGCAGAAGCACTTTGACCAGCTGAGCAAGTGCACAGCAGTCTATCTGCGGCTGTTCCACAGTGGAACACCCATTCTCCGCCTTGCCGTGGCGGCTTAAAAATTGTCATTCTCTTTTCAAATACTCTCTTTTTATCCTGGCACCTGCTGGTGTCCACGCACTGGCAGGAAAGAAATCCTCCTTTTGACACGCGGCCGCGCGGTGCAGACTGACCACTGTACCACGCGGCTGTGTCATTTGCAGCAAAAGAGCACAGCAGAGCAGAGAAAAAGCTTTGTGATAGTTTACAAGATGCCGCCAAAAAAGAACAAGAAAATGTAAACAATAGCTAACTTTGATTCAATAATTTGAGTTAGTTGTTGTTGATTGTGGTGAAAAAACGGAAAAAATCAGGCAGAAAAATTGTTTGTTCATATGAACTAACTTTTAATTGTGAAAAAACTATTGACATAAAAGGTTAGTGAGCGTAAACTATCCACGTTGGTAGTTGCGGCTGACTAACCGCAGCGATATCCCAGATTCAAACAGGAAGGGAAGCGGAAGTATGATGCCTTTGACAATGGCAAAAGCAGGGGAGACCGTCACCATCAAAAAGATCACCGGCAAGGACGAGATCCGGCTGCATCTGGCAGAGCTGGGTTTTGTGGTGGACAGTGAGGTAACGGTCGTCAACGAGATCGCAGGCAACCTGATCATTCAGGTCAAGGAGAGCCGCATCGCGCTGGACAAGACCATGGCAAACCGTATCATGATTGGCTGAACAGTGCCCAGGCGCTGTTTGGGAGCTGCTCCGAAACTGGAATAGTCTCTCTATAAAGACAAGCAGAGGAGGATGGTTAAGTATGAAAACTCTGAAAGACGTAAAGGTCGGCGAGACCGCTACTGTGGCAAAGCTGCACGGTGAAGGCCCGGTCAAGCGCCGCATCATGGACATGGGCATCACCAAGGGTGTTGAGATCTATGTCCGCAAGGTGGCACCTCTGGGCGACCCCATGGAGCTGACCGTGCGCAACTACGAGCTGAGCGTGCGCAAGGCCGATGCTGAAATGATCGAAGTAGTCTGATCCCAAAGGGAGGAAGGATTAAGCAATGAGCATTAAAATTGCACTTGCCGGCAACCCGAACTGCGGTAAAACGACCCTGTTCAACAATCTGACCGGCTCCAACCAGTATGTCGGCAACTGGCCCGGCGTTACGGTGGAAAAGAAGGAAGGCAAGCTGAAGGGCGATAAGGATGTTATCATTCAGGACCTGCCCGGTATCTACTCGCTGTCTCCGTACACGCTGGAAGAAGTGGTTTCCCGTACTTATCTGGTCAAGGAGAAGCCCGATGCCATCCTGAACATCATCGATGGTACCAACATTGAGCGTAACCTGTACCTGACCACCCAGCTGATCGAGCTGGGTATCCCGGTGGTCATGGCTGTGAACATGATCGATCTGGTGCGCAAGAACGGTGATAAGATCGACCTGAAGAAGCTGAGCGCAGAGCTGGGCTGTCAGGCGGTGGAGATCAGCGCACTGAAGGGCGAGGGCACCGAGGCTGCTGCAAAGGCTGCTGTGGCTGCTGCAAAGGCTACCAAGGCTGCTGAACTGCCCCATGTGTTCACCGGCAGCGTGGAGCACGCCATTGCCCACATCGAAGAGTCCATTCAGGGCAAGGTGGATGACCGCTTCCTGCGCTGGTATGCTGTCAAGCTGTTCGAGCGCGACGAGAAAGTCATGGACGAGCTGAAGCTCGACAAGAGCCTGATCGACCACATCGACCAGCACATCAAGGACTGCGAAGCTGAGATGGACGATGACGCTGAGAGCATCATCACCAACCAGCGCTATGCATATATCAACACCGTCGTGGGCAAAGCTGTTAAGAAAAAGGCCCGCGTGGAGCACCTGACTGTTTCCGATAAGATCGACCAGATCGTGACCAACCGTATTCTGGCTCTGCCCATCTTCGCACTGGTCATGTTCCTGATGTACTCCCTGTCCATGGGCACCTCCATTGCAGACGGCGGCTGGGCCATTGGTACCTTTGCCACCGACTGGACCAACGATGTCCTGTTCGGTGAAATTGTTCCCAATGCTCTGGGCGGCTTGCTGGAGAGCGTCGGCGTGGCAGGCTGGCTGTACGGCCTGATCATGGACGGCATCGTTGCCGGTGTCGGCGCAGTTCTGGGTTTCGTTCCCCAGATGCTGGTGCTGTTCTTCCTGCTGTCCATTCTGGAGGATGTGGGCTATATGTCCCGTGTCGCCTTCATCATGGACCGTATCTTCCGCAAGTTCGGCCTGTCCGGTAAAAGCTTCATCCCCGTGCTGGTCGGTACCGGCTGCGGCGTGCCCGGTGTTATGGCTTCCCGTACCATCGAGAACGAGCGCGACCGCCGCATGACCATCATGACCACCTGCTTCATCCCCTGCGGCGCAAAGATGCCCATCATCGGCCTCATCGCAGGTGCGATGTTCGGCGGTTCTTCTCTGGTGGCTGTCTCTGCTTACTTCATTGGCATGGCTGCCATCATCTGCTCCGGCGTGATCCTGAAGAAGACCAAGCTCTTCGCAGGTGATCCCGCTCCCTTCGTGATGGAGCTGCCCGCATACCATGTGCCTGCATGGGGCAACGTGTTCCGTGCAACCTGGGAGCGCGGCTGGTCCTTCATCAAGCGCGCAGGCTCCGTCATTCTGGCCGCTACCGTTGTGCTGTGGTTCCTGCAGGGCTTCGGCTTCGAGAACGGTGTCTTCGGCATGGTCGAGGATCAGGACAACTCCGTGCTGGCTGCGATCGCTACCAAGGTCGCATGGATCTTTGCACCTCTGGGCTTCGGCAACTGGCGTGCAACTGTCGCTTCCGTCTCCGGCCTGATCGCAAAGGAGAACGTGGTTGGTACCTTCGGTGTTCTGTATCACTTCGGCGGCGAACTGTCTGAGAACGGCGATGAGATCTGGGCTGCTGTTGCGCAGGACTACACCGCTCTGTCGGCTTACGCCTTCATGATCTTCAACCTGCTGTGCGCTCCCTGCTTCGCTGCTATGGGCGCCATCAAGCGCGAGATGAACAACGGCAAGTGGACGGCCATCGCCATTGGTTACATGTGTGCTCTGGCTTACTGCGCAGCTCTGGTGGTTTACCAGCTGGGCGGCATCATCACTGGTGAGGTCGGCTTCAACTTCTTCACCATCGTGGCTGCTGTGGTTCTGGTCGGCTTCATCTACCTGCTGGTCCGTCCCAACAAGTATGCTGGTGACAACGAGGTCAAAATCGATATCTCCAAGATCTAAAAGAACGCTTTGCACGGAAAGGGTGTGTTTTGTATGATGGAATTTCTCGCCGCGAACTTTAATTTGCCGACGATCATCGTGGGTGCTATCGTGTTTGGCGGTGTGGGCTGGATCACATGGCACTCCCACAAGCATGGCGGCTGCAGTGGGTGCAGCGGCTGCGGTGAAGGCGGCTGCAATGGCAGCTGCAGCGGTTGCAGCGGCTGTCACTGAGCATTGAAATGATCCGCAAAGGGCGCGGGCTGGAAGTTTCGGCTCGCGCCCTTTTTTCAAAAGAAAAAAGTTAGCCTTGAGTAACATCAAAACGAAAGAGAGTGATCGGGATGGAACTTACGTCGGCGCATCTGCGCTATCTGCTGGCGATCTACGAAGTCTCACAGACCCATCTGGATATCAGCTCCCGCAGCATTGCCGAAAAGCTTGGCGTGACCAAGCCCTCGGTGGTGCGTATCATGAATCTGCTCATGGAGCGCGGCATGATCGTAAAGGAGCACTACGGCAAGATCTATATGACAGACCGGGGCATCTGGGTGGCAAAACAGGTGGATCGGGAGCTGAAAACGATCCTGACCCATTTCCCACCGGTCAGTGAGCCGCTGAGCGAAGAAGAGCGCTTTACCGCTGCCCTTGCCATGACCAGTGCACTGCCGGAGCGCATCTTTACCGGCGAATATGAGCGTCTGTTTGGCAGTGATGCAGAAAAAGCAGAAACGGAGAAAGCCCAGTGATCAATAAAAAATTGCTGTCCTTTGACCGCGGTGCGCTGCGGTATGTGGGAGCCAATGTGGCTTTCCAATGGCTGGGGATGCTGTGCAACGTGATCTTTGTGCGGGCCATTGCCCAGCTGGTGGGCGCAGCCTTTGCGGGCAGCCTGACCAGTGCACAGCTGTGGCAGAACCTTGTGCTCTGCCTTGCCACGGTGCCCATGCGCTTTGCCTTTACCATGCTGGCATCGGCCATGAGCGATCAGGCTTCCAAGGATGTCAAGCGCACCCTGCGCAGCAGCATTTACGCAAAGCTTGCCCGCCTTGGCCCCAACTACACCGAGACGGCGGCCACCAGCGAGGTGGTGATGCTGGCCAGCGAAGGGGTGGAGCAGATCGACACCTACTTTGCAAAATACCTGCCGCAGCTGTTTTACAGCCTGCTGGCACCCGTTACCCTGTTTGTGCTGCTGGTGGGCGTGCACGCACGGTCGGCCATCATCCTGCTGTGCTGCGTGCCGCTGATCCCCATGTCCATTGTGGCAGTGCAGAAGTTTGCCAAAAAGCTGCTGGCAAACTACTGGGGCGAATACACCACCCTTGGCGACAGCTTCCTTGAGAACATTCAGGGCCTGACCACCCTGAAAATTTATCAGGCCGACGGCTGGAAGCACGAGCAGATGAACGCGCAGGCTGAGCGCTTCCGCAGGATCACCATGAAGGTGCTCACCATGCAGCTGAACTCGGTGACACTGATGGACCTGATGGCTTACGGCGGTGCGGGCCTTGGCATCATCAGCGCGGTGGCTGCGTTTGCGGCAGGCCGGCTGACCCTGACCGCCACATTGACCATCGTGCTGCTGGCGGCGGACTTTTTCCTGCCGCTGCGGCTGCTGGGCAGCTACTTTCACATTGCCATGAACGGTGCCGCTTCGGCAGAGAAGATCTTCAAGCTTCTGGCAGCGGAAGAGCCTGCCGACGGCGACCGCGTGCCCGGAGAGAATACGACTCTGAAGCTTGAGCATGTCACCTTTGGCTACGAGAAGGACCGCACCATCCTGAACGATGTCTCCTTTACCATTCCGCAGGGCAGCTTTGTCTCGCTGGTGGGTGAGAGCGGCTGCGGCAAAAGCACCATTGCGGCGCTGCTGTCCGGCAGCCGCACCGGCTATACCGGCAGCGTGACGCTGGGCGGCGTGCCGGTGCAGGAGCTGCAGCAGGAACAGCGTCTGCGCACCCTGACGCTGGTGCCCCACAACGCCGCCATCTTCAAGGGTACGGTGGAGAGCAACCTGCGCATGGCAAAGCCGGACGCGGACGAGGCACAGCTCTGGGCGGCATTGGAACAGGTGAATCTGGCCGATTTCTGCCGCAGCCAGAACGGCCTGCAGACCGCTCTGCATGAGGGCGGCAGCAATCTTTCCGGCGGCCAGCGCCAGCGCCTTGCCATGGCCCGCGCCCTGCTGCATGATACGCCCATCTACCTGTTTGACGAAGCCACTTCCAATGTGGATGCCGAGAGCGAGAACGACATCATGCAGGCCATCCACAGTCTGGCCGGAAAAAAGACGATCATCCTGATCTCCCACCGTCTGGCCAATGTGGTGCACAGCGACTGCATCTATGCAATGAGCAATGGCAGTGTGATCGAGCAGGGCACACACGTCGAATTGCTGGCAAAGCAGGGGGCTTACAGCCGCCTGTATCTGGCACAGCGGCAGCTGGAAACACTGGAAGAGGAGGATGCCTGAGCATGAACAAGAGCAATCATCGCAGCCCCTTTGCCATTGTGGGACGGCTGATCGTACTGGTAAAGCCCATGCTGCCCGTTATGCTGGCAGCGATCGTGATGGGGGTGGCAGGCCACTTCTGCGCCACCTTCATTACCATCTTCGGCGGCTTTGGCATCCTGCGTGCGCTGGGCCTTGCCAGTCCGCTCAAAACCGTGAGCACAGCCTTTGCCTGTATTCTGGTGTTTGCCCTGCTGCGCGGTGTTCTGCGCTATGCAGAGCAGGCATCCAACCACTATATCGCCTTCAAGCTGCTGGCCCTGATCCGCGATAAGGTGTTCGGTGCCTTGCGCCGTCTGACCCCTGCAAAGCTGGAAGGCCGTGACCGCGGCGACCTGATCTCGCTGATCACCGCCGACATCGAGGCGCTGGAGGTGTTCTATGCCCACACCATTTCGCCCATCTGCATCGCGTGCATCTGCGTCATCGGCATGACGGGCTTTGTGGGCAGCTGGCACATCCTGCCTGCGTTGGTGCTGCTGGCGGGCTATCTGCTGGTGGGCGTGGCCCTGCCGGTGTGGAGCGCAAAGCGCGGCGACCGTGCCGCCCGGGAGTACCGTCAGGCACTGGCCGATACCAACAGCTATGTGCTGGAAAGCCTGCGCGGCCTGAAGGATACCCTGCAGTATCAGGACACCGCAGCCCGCGCCGAGGGCATCACGGCCCACAGTGAGATGCTGGGCGAAAAGCAGAAGGCGATGAAATACCGCGAGGGCCTGACCGTGGCCATCACGAACACCTTGATCCTGCTCACGGTGCTGGCCGTGCTGGGTGTGAGCCTGAACCTTTACCAGAGCGGTAAAATGGGCGTGGAGGGCGTACTGGTGTGCACCCTTTCGGCCCTCAGCTCCTTTGGCCCGGTGGTGGCGCTGGCAAACCTTGGTGCCAGCCTGACGCAGGTGTTCGCCAGCGCAGACCGCGTGCTGGACCTGCTGGACGAACAGCCCGTCACCGCCGATGTGACCGACGGCACAGACACCGCATTTGCAGGTGCTGCGGCAGAGCATGTGAACTTTGCCTATGCCAATGAGGAGGTGCTGCATGACCTGAGCCTGACCATTCCGGAAAAGAAGATCGTGGGCATCACCGGCCGCTCCGGCAGCGGAAAGTCTACCTTCCTGCGGCTGCTGATGCGCTTCTGGGATGTATCCAGCGGCAGCATCCGCTTTGGCGCAGAGGATATCCGCCGCGTGAACACCGCCGCCCTGCGCGAACAGGAAAGCCTTGTGACGCAGGAGACCGAGCTGTTCGACGATACCATTGAGAACAACATCCGCATTGCAAAGCGGGATGCCACCCGGGAAGAGGTGGAAGCAGCCTGCAAAAAGGCTGCGCTGGACGGCTTTATCCACAGCCTGCCCAAGGGCTATGATACCCCGGTGGGTGAGCTGGGCGGTGCACTTTCCGGCGGCGAGCGCCAGCGCATCGGTGTGGCGCGTGCCTTCCTGCATGATGCACCCTTCCTGCTGCTGGACGAGCCTACCTCCAATCTGGACAGCCTGAATGAGGGGGTGATCCTCAAGGCTGTGCGGGCAGAGTGCAAAGACAAAACGGTGCTGTTGGTCTCCCACCGCAAGTCTACCATGGCGGCGGCAGATATCAGCTTTTCGGTGGAAAGCGGCCGGCTGAGCTGAAAACAGAACAGCGCAAAAAAAGCCTGTCTCGTAAAATGAGACAGGCTTTTTTGATGGAAAGCTCACTTCAGAGCATTCAAAATCTGGTTTGCAATGTACTGGTGGCCCTTAACGGTGGGGTGGCCGTCGGCAGCGGTCTGCGCACGGGGAATGTCCACATAGATCAAGCCTTCCTGTGCGGCAAGGTCTTTGGCAAAGCGGTTCAATTTGCTGAAATAGCTGTTCCATGCGGGCAGCAGCGGCACGGGATTGGTGTAGCCCAGCAGCACGATTTTGGCATCCGGGTTCAGTGCGCGGATACTGGCCACGATCTGCGGCAGGCTGGCGGTCACATTGGTATAGGCCTGATCGCAGATCTCATCCATGCCGCGGAACAGCAGGCGGTTGGTGGCGCGGCTCTCGTCAAAGGTAAGGGTCATACGGTTCAGCGCTTCGAGGAAGAGCCCAAGCTTCTGGAAGTTGAAATCACGCAGGGCACCGCTGACCATCAGTGCGGCAAGCTGCTCGCTCTTCCAGTTGGTGGCCTCGCCCAGACCTACGATGCAGGGCACCAGCGCGTCGTTGGAGCCGATCTGGATGGAAATGATATCGGCCTTGCGCAGATACTCCTGATATTCCGGGTAGACGTAATATGCGCCGGAAGCCTGATTCATCTTGGGCATGGCGCTGTTCTGCACCATATCCAGCATGTCAGGGCTCATCAGGCCGGGCAGGCCCAGATTGATCGCGTGCTGGCGGTCCAGCCCAAGGCCCTTGCCCACAAGGGCGGTGTAGCATTGGGAAGGGTAGCCCTCAAAGTTCGGCTGCAGATCGTAGCCGATCTGGGCGATGTTGTATTTCATATCGGCAAGGCCGACACCGGAGGTGATGCTGTCGCCCAGCGCCACATAGGTGAGCTGCTGCTCCGGTTCGCCGGCTGTCTGGGCATCGGCGGGCAGGGCGGTCTCCTGCTCGGCAGGCGCTGCGGTCTGCTCCTGCTGAACCTCTGCTGCTTCGGCGGCAGGCAGCTCCGTCTGTTCGTCGGCAGCAAATGCAGGCATGGCCAGCAGCACAAGCGCTGCCGCTGCGGCCAGAAAGCTGGCAAACTTTTTGTTTTTCATTGTAATTCCTTCTTTCTGGAATGACTGCACCTGTGCGGCACAGCTGTTGTCTCTATGATAAAATGGAAAGTAAAAATTGTCAACTGACAAAATTCAAAAAATTGCGGCCATCGCTGCGTCCGTATTCTGCGGTTCCTTCCATACAAAAAAGCTCTCCCTTTCGGGAGAGCTCAGTGTCTGAAAAATTACAGGGTGAAGTTCAGAATCAGTAATCGCGGGGAGTGATCTCTTCTTCCAGCTTGCGGTAGTCCACCTTGCCAACAGGGGTAAAGGGCATTTCGGAGATGAACTTGTAGCCCACCGGCTGCACATACTCCGGCAGCTCTTCATTGCACAGCTGGCGCAGTTCCCGCACGATCTGGCGCTTTTTCTTGTCGCCTTCCGGGTCCAGCACCACGTAGACGAAGGGCAGACGGCCCTGCACATGGTCCTTATCGGTGCAGCCCACCACCGAGCATTGATGCACGGCCGGGTGGCGGCTGATGACGTTCTCGATCATGGACGGGAACACCTTGAAGCCATCGTGACGGATGATCATGCGCTTGATGCGGGAATCCAGATACACAAAGCCGTCCTCGTCCATGTAGCCGACATCGCCGGTGTGTGCCCAAATCTGGCCGTCTGCATGGCGGCGCAGGATCATATCGGTCTCCTCGGGTTTATTGTAGTAGCCCTTCATGACGGTGGGGGTGCAGATGCAGATCTCGCCGCGCTCACCGATGGGCAGTTCGGTCTCGGTGCCAGGCTCAAAAATGGACACCACCGTGTTCAGCATGGGAATGCCCACGCTGCCGGGCTTGGTCACGTTGCCGGCGGCAACGGTAGCGGCAGAGGCGACCTCGGTCATGCCGTAGCCCTTGGCCAGCGGATATTCCACGTTGTGCGCCTTCAGGAACTCGTTCACAGTCAGCTCAGCGCCCAGCGGCAGCGAGTCGCCGCCGGCGGCATAGTTGCGGATGAAGGAGAGATCCTTCTTCTTCTTGAGCAGCGGAGAAGCTGCCATCTGCTGGTAGTGGGCCGGAACGCCGAACATGTGCTCGGGCTTGTGCTTCCAGATCAGTGCGCCCAGCTTGTCGGGGTCCAGATTGGGGATGATGACGACATGCAGGCCCATGACCAGCGGCATGTGCACGCCGCAGGCATAGCCGTAGGCAATGAACGGAGGCATGACGTTCATCAGCTTCTGGCCGCGGCAGAACAGGTTGCTCTGGGCGATGAATTCGTGGGCCAGAGAGTTAAAGCAGTCGTCGGTCAGCATAACGCCCTTGGGCGAACCGGTGGTGCCGCCGGTGTGCACCACCACGCAGGCGTGCTGCGGGTCGTAGGGTTCGGCGTTCATGCTCTGATCCTTGCCCTGTGCAATAAAGTCCTTCCAGTGGATCACATTGGACTTGTAGCGGTTCTTATCGGGGTTGGTCAGCTTGTAGCCGACGGCCAGATGCAGCGGCAGAGAGTCTGCGGGGCTGATGACCAGAACGCGCTCCACATTGGTGCGCTTTTCTGCCTTGTGGCAGCGCTCATAGGTCACATTCAGGCAGATCAGCAGGCGGGAATCTACCTCTTCGATGTACTCGTGGATGCCCTCAACGCTGTAGCGCGGGTCCACCAGATTCAGCGTTGCACCGATCATATCGACAGCGTAGAAGGCGTAAATCACCTCGGGGGTCATCACGCTGACAACGGTGATGATGTCGCCCTTTTTCACGCCGAGAGCACGGAAGGCGGCCGCGGTTTTCTTGACATTCACAAAGAGGTCTGCAAAGGTGAATTTGCGGCCATAATACTCCAGAGCGGTCTCGCTCAGATGGTTCTTGTTCTGATGGCAGAGATACTCAAAGGCGCTGCACTTGGGCAGGGGCATGTCGATGTATTTCTGGTCATAGTACTTCAGCCAGGGCTTCGCAGTGGACGCATAGAGCGGTTCACGCTGTTCAGTAGTCATAGAATAAAGTCCTCTTTTCTTTCTTCTTCTTTTCATTGCCAAAAGCCGACAACTTTGCAAAGAAGATGAAAGCCGCCGGTCAGAACACGCTAATAACTCAAAAATCAGAATCAATGATGCAGATTCTATTGTAGTGGAGCTGCCGGAGAATGTCAAGAAATAAACTTTGAATGTTGCGTAAAAGAGCCGTAAAACAACGATTCAGCCCGAAATGTTGGGGGTCAGCGCGGCAGCCACTGCTCGGCTTCGGCAGCGCTGCACAGTACAAAATGCTCAGGCCGCAGTTCGCGCCACTGGGGGGCCTCTCTGGAGTAGTCGTGCATGGCGGGGTCGTACACCAGCAGCTTTTTCTGCCGCTCCCGGCGGGGGTCCGGCATGGGAATGGCGGAAAGCAGGCTGCGGGTATAGGGGTGGATGGCGTGGGCTGTCAACTCTTCGGCCCCGGCCAGCTCCACGATGCGGCCCTTGTGGATGACGGCGATGCGGTCGGAGATGTAGCGCATCACGGAAAGATCGTGGGCGATGAACAGGTAGGTGATGCCGCGTTCCTTCTGCAGGCGGCGCAGCAGGTTCAGCACCTGTGCACGGATGGACATATCCAGTGCACTGATGGGCTCATCGGCAACGATGAACTCCGGCTCCACGATCAGGGCCCGGGCAATGCCGATGCGCTGGCGCTGTCCGCCGGAAAATTCGTGGGGGAAGCGGGAGGCAAATTCCGGCAGCAGACCCACGTCCAGCAGAGCCTGACGCACCTTTTCCTCCTGCTGGGCGGTGGAAAGATCAGGCCGGACGTTCTGCAGGCCTTCGCCTACGATGTAGCTCACCTTGGCGCGCTCGTTCAGCGAGGACTGCGGGTCCTGAAAGATCATCTGGATCTCTTTGATGATCTGCCTGTCCAGCTGGCGGGAAATTCTGCCGTTGATCTTCTGGCCCTTATAAAGGATCTCGCCGCCGGAGGTGGGCAGAATGCGCAGGATGGCGCGGCCAATGGTAGTTTTGCCGCTGCCGCTTTCGCCTACAAGGCCGAAGGTCTCGCCCTTATAAATTTTAAAGTTGGCATCCTGCACAGCTTCATATGCTTTTTTGCCGGAGCCGTAGGTTACGTTCAGGTGGTTCACTTCCACAAGAACTTCGCGTTCATTTTTCATCTTACAGCCCCTCCTCTCGCAGCGTTTTTACCGCAGCAGGCGGCTCAATCTTGGGTGCCCGGGGGTCCAGCAGCCATGTTTTGGCCTTGTGGGTGGGCGTTACCTCAAAGTAAGGCGGGCGCTTGACAAAATCGATCTTCAGTGCCTGCGGGTTGCGGGGCGCAAAAGCATCGCCGCGAATTTCCGCAAACAGGTTTGGCGGTGTGCCCACGATGTTGAACAGGTCCTCGCCCTTCACGCCCATCTGCGGCATACTGGAAAGCAGCGCCCATGTGTAGGGGTGGCGGGGATCGTAATAAATTTCGTCAGCAGTGCCGATCTCCACAATGTCGCCTGCGTACATCACAGCCACGCGGTCTGCAATGTTTGCCACAACGCCCAGATCGTGGGTGATCATGACGATGGTCAGATCGTACTTGAACCGCATCTCCTTCAAAAGCTGCAAAATCTGGGCTTGAATGGTCACGTCCAGTGCGGTGGTAGGCTCGTCGCAGATCAGGATCTTGGGGCTGCAGGCCACCGCAATGGCAATGACCACACGCTGGCGCATGCCGCCGGAGAACTCGTGCGGGTACTGCTTAAAGCGCTTTTCCGGGTCAGAGATGCCCACATCCCGCAGGTATTCCAGCGTTTTTTCCTTGGCGGCAGCACCCTTTAAGCCCTGATGCAGGGCAACGGCTTCCATGATCTGTGCCCCGATGGTCTTCAGCGGGTTCAGGCTGGTCATGGGGTCCTGCATGACCATGGCAATCTCTCGGCCGCGTACCCGCAGCCAGTCCTTTTCGGTTCTGAGGTCAGAAAGGCGCAGCGGCTTGCCGTCCGCCATGCCGTAGTAATCAATGGTGCCGCTGGTAATGGAGCCGTTGGCATCCAGCAGGCCCATGAAGCTCTTGGTAAAAACGCTCTTGCCGGAGCCGCTCTCGCCTACGATGGCAAGCACCTCTCCCTGATAGAGGTCAAGATCGATGCCACGGATGGCGTGCAGCACTTTTCCACGCAGGTTGAACTGGATGTTGACATCTTTTGCGGAGAGAATGAGCTGGTTGTGTTCCATGATATCCCCTCCTTACTGCAGATGGTTTTTCGGATCGGCAGCATCCGAGAAGGCGTTGCCGATCAGATAGAACGCAATGGTAACAAAGCTCAGGATGAGGGTGGGATACAGCAGCTGGTAGCGCAGCCCGGCTTGCATCATCACCTTGCGGCCGTCGTTGACCAGGTTGCCCAGCGAGGGGGTCTCCACGGACAGGCCCAGACCGATGTAGGTGATGAACACCTCGTTGCCAATGGCTTCCGGGATGGTGAGGGCCATGCGCAGCATGATGACCGAGACGAGGTAGGGCAGCAGGTTGCGCAGCACGATGCGGATGGTGGGCGTGCCGATGCAGCGGGAAGCCACATTATAATCCCGGTCGCGGATGATGAGGATCTGGTTGCGGATGAAGCGTGCCATTTCGATCCAGCCCTTGATGGCCATGCCAAGGACCATGGTCCAGATGCTGGGGGTGGCTACATAGGAAATGAGGATCAGCACGATGGCGGTGGGAATGTTATCGAAGATGTTGTACAGCTCGGTGAACACAAAGTCCAGCCCGCGCACATAGCCCCACAGCACACCGGCGGTAATGCCCACCACAGCTTCGATGAGGGCCACGAAGAAGGCGATAGTCAGACTGGTGCGTGCACCGGCCCAGATGCGTGCCCACAGGTCCTGACCGATGGAGTTGGAACCCCAGATAAAGCCGTCCTGCCCGGGGGCGATGTTGCGGTACTGGATGCCGGTCACAGGGTCCACAGCGCACAGGTTCGGGTCTGCCTGACCGGGCAGGTGGGGCTGGATGAAGGCAAAGGCAACCACGACCACCAGCGCGATCAGCAGGGCCACGGCGAACTTGTTCTTGAAAAAGGCACGGAAGGTGCTGCCCCAGTAGCTGTAGTTGGAGCTGGCGGTGGCTTCGGCCTGTTCCTCACTGAACCCGGCGGGGGTGAACAGCTCATCCTCTGGCAGATTTTCCCAGCCGGTGCGGCGCTGTGCCTGAGCAGCATTCAGCTGATCCTCCAGCTGCTTCGATTTTTCGCGTTTCAGAAAAGAGAGCATCAGCGTCCACCTTCTTTCTTGCCAAAGTTGATGCGGGGGTCAATGAGCACCATGAGCACATCGCCCAAAATCAGGCCGATGATGCCCACGCAGGCGTACAGCAGCACGATGCCCTGCACCATGGTGTTGTCGTGGCGCTGCACACAGGTGACCAGCAGGCCGCCCATGCCCGGGATGCTGTACAGGCTTTCGATGTAGATGGAGCCGACGACGGTGTTCAGGAATGCGGAGGGAATGTACTGCACCAGCGGCACCATGGCGTTGCGGAATACGTGGTGCAGGGCGATATTGTTCTCGCTCACGCCCTTGGCGCGGGCCAGCTTGACGTAGTCCTTGTTGCTCTCGTCCACCATATAGCGGCGCAGCCACATGGCGTAGAACGCAAGGTTTGCAAGGCTCATGCTGCACACCGGCAGCACCCAATAGCGCCAGTTGGCGGCATCGAACAGCAGGCCCACGCCCATGGCGGTGGTGCCGTACATCTGGATATACAAAAAGTACACTGCCGCAGGCACCGCCTGAATGAGCACGATGAATGCCGTGCCCAGCTTATCCGGCCAGCGACCCTTATAACGGCCCATGACAAGGCCCAGCGGGATGCCCAGCACAAGGCTCAGCAGCATGGCCAGCACACCCATTTCGATGGAAATGGGCAGCTTCTGGGCAAGGATCTTGGTCACGGGAGCGTTGAGCTTGTAAATGTGGCTCACGCCCAGATCACCGTGCAGCGCATCCCGCCAGAAATGGCCGATCTGCACCGGCAGCGGGTCCAGCAGGCCCATGGACTGCAGCCCGGCCTGGATCTGTGCCTCGGTCATTTTTTCGTAGTTTGCAAAGTAGCCTTCCACCGGCATGAGCCGCAGCAGGCAGAACACCAGCGTCACAATGACGAACAGGGTCAGAATGGAGCGCCCGATGCGTTTTGCGAGATATTGCACCATAGCTGTGCACCTCTCTTTTCTTTATAAATACAGATAAGTATAGAATAACGCAAAATCTTACGTTTGGAAAGTGATTTGTGAGTTTTTGCGGGAAAAATGGGGAGCAAACAAAAACTCCCTCAGCCTTTGCTGCGCAAAGCCAGCTCCCTCGGGGAGGGAGCCCTTGGCATGACGGGAAAGTTTCCGGTTTCGCCAGAGGCCCCATCCCAGAGGGGGCTGTCTGCGCAGCAGACTGGGGGAGTTTCCGATTCAGTTTTTACCGGGCGTCGCGGTTCTGGTTGTACTCCTCCATGGAAACGTAATGGTCGAGGATGTGCACGCCCTTCAGACGGTTGGTGGAAAGGCCTGTGGGCGCGTACTGGCCCTCCCACAGGTTCAGGCGGGTGGCAATGTAGGGCGGCACCGGCATCCCCAGCGGGATGACCAGTGCGTTCTCGATCAGAAAAGCTTCTGCATCTGCAAAAGCTTCGTACCGGGCATCCAGATCCTCGGTGATGGTCTTGGCGTTCTCCACCATGGACATGTACTGCATCACGAGGTCGGCGGTCTCGCCGGTCACGATGCCGTCCTCCACGCCGGTGCGCAGGAAGCTGTAGCAGGTGCCGCGGTCGCCGGCTTCCTGATAGAAGGGGTACACCTCGGTCTCGGGGTCGGAGTAATCGGCACCCCAGTAGTAGGACATCAGCTGGTAGGCACCCACCCGGCGCACCGCATTCAGGAAGTTGTCGGACGGACCCTGCGTGATGATGATGCTGATGAAGTCGAAGCCGTCGTTCAGCACGGCTTCCACCTGCTGCTTGAACACCTGACACTGCTTGTCCCAGTCCACCACAGCGGGGTTGTACGGATACTGGATCTTGATGGGGAAGGTGACACCGGCGGCGGTCAGCTCTTCCACGGCGGCATCACGGTACTCTTTGGCCTTGGCTTCGTCAAAGAAGTCGGAGAGGTTTGCAAGGCCGCCGCACTCAGTATAATCCACGCCTTTGCTGTTGGCACAGAAGGACGGCGGAGTGATGGTGTGCAGCTTGTAGTTATCGTAGCCTTCCGGCGCGGTGACGGCCAGCGTCACAGACGGATTGATGGCATACAGGAAAGCCCTGCGGAAGTTGGTGGAGTTGATGGCCTTGGCCCAATTGTCCGGCTCGTACTGGGCATCCACGCCGGTCACGGTCCAGTTTGAGAACTCGTGGCGGTAGGGCAGGAAGTTGAAGATGTAGAAGTAGCTCTTGCCGGTTTCCGGGCGCTCCATGGAAACCATGTCCTTGGTGGTGTCGTCGGCCAGCCAGCTGTCCAGAATGTCGGAGCTGATGGTAGCCTGATCGATCTCGCCGCGCTTGACCATCTCCGGGCCGCTGATCAGCTCTTCCTGATTGTAGATGTAGCGCACCGTGTCGATATAAACGCTGTCGGCATCGTAGTTTTCGGGGTTCTTCTTCATCACCCAGTTTTCCAGCGGAGTGTACTCGGCCAGATAGAACGCGCCGCAGCTGCAGGCGGTCTCGGCACTGGTGCAGAACTGGTCGGCAAACTCCTCCAGCAGCGGGCCGTAGGCAGGCTCGTAGGGAGCGTAGCTCAACAGGCTGAGGAAGCCGGGAAAGTCGAAGTTCAACGTGTAGGTCAGGGTGTGGTCATCCACAGCCTTCACGCCCACGGTGGAAAAATCCACAGCCGGGTATTCGGTGGTGGTGCCGTCGGCGGCAGCGGCGGTCACGGTGCCGTTGGCATCAATGGCGTAGGTAGTGCCGTCCTCGGCCACGGTGCCGTTATTGGCGTTGTTGCGGTAAACGCAGTAGTTATAGTAGTCGTCCGCACCGGCCACATAGGGGGTGACAAGGCTTGCAGTGGAGGAAGCGTAGTCCGGGTTCAGCACATAGGCCAGCGCATCCACAAAGTCCTGCGCGGTCACAGGGCCAAGCACCTCGCCGTTGCAGTCCACCCAGTTCTCATCCCGCAGGTGGAACGTCCATGTCAGGCTGTCGGCATCCCACTCCCAAGCAGTGGCAAGGCCCTCCCGGATCTTGCCGCGGTTGTCGTACTCCACCAGCGTGTCGATGCACTGAGTGCCGTGGTAAAGGTCCGGGTCAGCTGAGCAGACCAGATAGTTCAGGGTGGCGGGCTGACGGGAATACAGCACGGTGTAGGTGGAGCTGCTGCCGGCAGCGCCGGTGCTGCCGCCATTGGAAGCGGAAGAGCCGCCGCAGCTGCTCAGCAGACCAGCCGCTGCTACAGAAAGGGCGGCTGCACCGCTGCCTTGCAGGAACTGGCGGCGGGAGATGGAATGAGCCATAGTAAAATCCTTCTTTCGTAAGATCTTGGCAAAAGCTTGCTTCGTGCTTTGGGATAAGAAAGGGGTAACGGAAATAGCTCCGTTACCCCTTTGTAACAGTCGGTGGCCACGGTGCGTGGTCTTATGGTCAGTATAGCATTGAATCTGTGCGCCGTCAATCGTTTTTCGGTGTGTCGGGCACATCCTTTTCTGCGGTGTTTTCCGGTGCGGCAGCAGGGGTTTCGTCCAGCGCGGCGGGGGCTGCTTTTTCCGGGGTCAGTGCTGTGATCACGGAACCGGCCGCAGCGGTTTCTGCGGGGGCGGCAGCCATCTGTACAGCTGTCTCAGCAGCGTCGGCACCGGCTTCGGCTGCTGCCTTGGCGGCTTCCTCTGCAGCCTTTTTGGCTTCGCGCTCCTCACGCAGCTGCTTTGCCTTGGCAGCGGCTTCTTCCTGCCGCTTTTTGGTGCGGGCCTTGATGCGGCACACGGTGCACACACCATCCACACTGCCCGGCGCAATGGGCTTGCCGCATTCCTTGCACAGGGTCTTGGTGCATTTGTGTACACTTACCGGGCCAAGGGTGGTGAGCTGGCGCAGCTTCATGCCGTTGATGCCATGGTTGGAGCAGGAGGCCACGCACACCTCGCACTCGCTGCACTTCCACGGCGTGATGACGATGCGGGTCTGGCCGTCGGGCAGGTCCTCCAGCTTCAGCGCACCGGCGCGGCAGGCCTTTTCGCACTTGCCGCAGCCAAAGCATTTATCGGTAAAGTTGGGCAGGTAGTAGCCGTACTTCAGCGGCGTTTCCATGGATGCCTTCAGCTGCTTTGTGCGCTGGTGCAGCAAAAGGCGGAAATCCACACCGCCGTCGTCCTCGCTGTGCAGGCCGGGCAGCATCTGCAGCAGCTTTTTGGTGCCACTTTTGGAGCCGTGGCTCACCTGCTCAAACATTTCGCGGCGGCTCAGCTCCTTTACGTGGTAGAGCGCTTCGTCCGGCTCGTAGGCCAGAGTGAACCGTGCCTCGAACATGGGCTGGCCAAAGAAATCCACAAGCCTTGTCAGCTCCTTGCGCAGCTGGGCGGCGCACAGGTCGTTCTCACATTCACCGCAGGGGGTCAGGTCCAGCACGATCTTTTTGTTCAGGGCAAGGTAGGCCAGTGTCTCCCATGTGAGGGCAGAGATGCAGGTGCGCACCATGGAATTTTTGCGGGTGGACTTTTCGCAGCCGATCCAGATGGTGTCATTGTCGGTATCGGCGGCAGAGGTGTCCCGCTGCACCTGCTCCGGCGAAGGGATGATGCAGCCGCTGCGGCAGGCAGAGACACACAGGCCGCACTCGGTACAGGGGTCCCAGTCCTTCACAAGGTTCGGGCGGGTAAAGATCTGTTCGCCATAGGGGCAGATATCCTTGCACTCGGTGCAGGGCTTGCGATGGGGATGCAGGTTCCAGCACTGGCGGCGGTTGATCTCGGGATGGGTAGTTTTCATCAGCATATCCATCGCGGTGCGTGTAAAAAAGCCCATAGTTTACTCCTTTTCCACAACCGAAGTGATGTTTGCGTGGTCGATCAGGAAACGCTGCACCTTCTGAGTGGTCACGGCAGAGGCCACAGCGTCCCGGCTGAGCACATTGCGGATCTCGGCTTCCGGGGTATCGTGCAGCTTGGAAAGGCGGACGTACTCGGCATCCACCTCTGCGTTGGACACGGTGATCTGTTCGGCCTTGGCTATGGCCTGCACCGCAAGGATGCTGCGCATCTTGCGCTCGGCATCCCGGCGGAAGGCGGCGCGCACCTCGTCCGGTGTGGTCTGGCCTGCCTTGCAGTACAGCTCCATGGTCATTTTGCTGCGGCGCAGCCGTTCGCGCAGGGCGTTCATGTCATGGTCGGCATTCTGGTCCAGAATGGCGTTATCCAGCTCCGCCGTCAGATTGGCACCGGCCATGCCCAGCAGGGCGGCTCCGGCAATTCGGTCGGCGTTGGCCTCGTGGGAGCGGCGCTTTTTCTCGCGGATGCTCTCCTTCAGGGCATCCACCGTATCAAAACCCAGTGTCTTGGCAAAGGCATCGTCCAGCGGTACAGGCTGCTTTTGCTCCACGGTGTGCAGGGTGATGGCGAATTGCGCTGTTTTGCCGGAAAGCTCCGGCACCCGGAACTCGGCGGGATAGGTAAAATCGAACCGGAAGCTCTCGCCTGCTTTGTGGCCGTACACGGCATCCTCGGCGGCGGGCATCAGCTGACCGGTGCCCAGCACCACGGTCACATTTTCCATTTTGCTTTCCGGGATGGGTGCGCCGTCCATGAAGCCCTCAAAATCCAGCGTGACGCGCATCCCGCGCGCGGCGGACTTTTCCACCGGTGCAAAGGGGGCGTGGGTGCGGGTGAGGTTCGCCGCCTCCAGCTCCACGGCCTTTTCCGATACCGGGCGCACCCGGCGGGTGAATTCCAGCCCCTTGTATTGGCCCAGCGTGACCTTGGGCAGGGCGTTTGCATTCTGTTCCATGGGAAATACTCCTTTTATATCCAAAGCGTTTGCAATTTAAAGTCCATGTCCGGCAAGCCAGGCTTCCGCCACCTGCGAGAACATTTCGGGGTAGAGGGCATCCTCCTGCGCGAAGGCATCCAGATAATACTCCACCTCAGCCCGGTCGGCAGGCTCGGTGCGCTCCCACACGGTGAACACGGTGCCGTTGCCCATGTCAAAGCTGGCGGCCTGCGTAAAGTGCTCATCCCGCGCGGCGCAGAAGAGGGCATTCCACCGGCCGGAAAGCTCGCCACCGCTGACAAAGGTCTGGGGGAGCGGCTCTGCGGTGAGCACATACTTTGCTTCGAAGAACCGCACCGGGAACTCGTGGGTGCCCGGGATGGAGATGCCGGCGGCCAGCTTGCCCTGCAGCTGGATGTCCGGCAGGGCGGCGTACTGGAACATGTCTGAGTTGTACAGCATATCGTGGGGGATCATGTAGGCGAACTCACCCTTTTCCGCATCGCAGTGGGCATCGATCCAGTCGTCCACGCGCTGGATCTGGGCGGCATCGGTGCGGTCGTAGGTGAGCTTGTCCAGCCGGACGAATTCCGACACGGCCTTGAGGGGAAAATGATCCACCACAAAGCCCGGCAGAGCAACGGTGGTCAGCGGCGAGCAGCGCACGGACACCGCAAACACCATGGTAAAGCCCCAGTAGCAGAGCTTGACGGCGGTGTGCTTTTTCAGGCCGTCGGCCAGTGCGGCGGAACCAACGAGGAACAGCAGCAGCCACCCAGGCACGAACAGCAGCATCTGGTGGGAGCCGGTGTTCTGTACCCGGGTAAACAGCACAAGGCTCACCAGCAGCTCTGTCCCTGCAAGGCAGGGCAGGGCAGGCAGACGGCGTTTTGCGGCAAACCACAGCCCCATTCCGATGAGGATGAAGTTCAGCAAACCGATGCGCAGTGTCTGTGCGGCCAGCTCCAGCGTGATGCCGCCGAAGTTGTAGTAAGAGTAGCGCCCGGCGTAGTCAAAGCTTAAAATTTTGCGCACCATGGGCAGAAGCAGCAGCACCATGGCCCCGGCCGCACACAGGCCGAACACCACCAGCCGTACCATGCGGTGCACAGCGCGGCTGGGTTGGCCATCTTTTGCCAGCCGGATGCTGGAAACTGCCAGCAGCAGCACGTAGGCAAAGCAGTAGCCCACCACAAAATATAAGTACCAGCGCCGGGTGAGGATGATGCCCGCTGTGGCGGCGAAGATGAGCAGATAGCGGGGCAGGTCGATGCCGTCAAAGCGGTAGTCCAGTGTGAGCAGCATAAGCATGAAGGCAAAGATCAGCCCGAACCAGTCCGGCTGGCCCAGCACCGCCGACATGCGCACGAACGGGAAGGTAGCGCACCACGAAAAGCCGATGAGGAAATACCAGAACCGGTTCTTTACCCGTAGCATCCGGCCCACCTTGACCGTCAGGCCCGCCAGCAGCACCAGCAGGCTGGGCAGTACGCTGAATACCTGACAGAATGCGTAGTCGTCGCCGGTCTTGCCGCTCAGGCAGAACGGAAACTCGGTGAACAGGGTGATAAAATTCGTATAGTCCTCGGTGATGGAATCGAGGAGAAACCGGAAGCCTGCGCCTGTGCTCTGGGCAAAGGCGGCTTCGGCATGATACTGCTTTAGAATGTAGTTTACGTAGTCCCAGTGGTAGAGGAAGGTGCGGCTGCCGAGGGTCCAGTAAAAGTAAAGCACGGCCGCTGCCCACAGGCCCACCAGCACCGCCTTGTGGAACAGGTCCAGCTCCACACCGGCCCGGCGCAGCACCAGCAGCGCCAGTGCAAACAGTGCTGCATTGCACCACAGGCTCAGCAACGGGAAAAACAGGCCGCTGCCCGGTGCGGCAAGGCCGAATACGATAAGCGCCAGCGCCCCGGCAGCAAGGCCCAGCCAGACCTTTCCAAGGACAGACAGACGGGAAACGATTCCACTCATCCCAAAAACCTCTCAGCTGCAGAATATCACAGCTACAGTATAGCAAGCAAAATCTGCACTGTCCAGCCGCAGGGCGCGGAAAACAGCAAAATGTCCCGCAGCTTTGAACGCAGACGGGACATTTTGAAACGAATATTACTTGTTGGAATTGGCTGCGGCCTTTGTGCTGCGGGCAGCGCGGCGCTTTGCGTTCAGGGCTTTGTTGGCGCTGATGCGGGCCGCATCGGGGTTCGGGGCCTCCGGCGCAAGGCGCAGCAGGCAGCTGCCCATGGCAGGCAGGTCTACTGTAAGGGTATAGTCCCGACCAAACACACCGCCATCGGTGGTGTGAAGCTTTGTCTTGCGGCGGCCCTTCAGTGCACCGCCCCACTCGGGGGATTCGGTGTTCAGCACCTCCTCGGCACTGCAGGGAAAGCGCAGATACAGCGGGAACTTTTTGTGGGCGTGGTCCTGCGTGTTCATGGTGCACAGCAGGCTTTCGCCCCGGCCCTTGCGCAGCCATGCGTATACGCCCTCGCTGCGGCTCTCGCAGGCCACCCACTCAAAGCAGTCGGGGTTGTACTCGCCATCGTAGAGTGCAGGCTCAGTGGAATACACCCGGCACAGGTGGGCAAAGTATTTCTGGAAGGCATCGTGGAAGGGATATTTCAGCAGATCCCAGTCCAGCTCCCGCTTTTCGTCCCACTCCCGGAAGTGTCCCATCTCGTTGCCCATGAAGTTCAGCTTCTTGCCCGGGTGCATGTACATATAAAAATACAGGGTGCGCAGCTGGGCGCATTTTTCCGCATAGGTGCCCCACAGCTTATCGATGATGGTCTTTTTGCCGTGCACCACCTCGTCGTGGCTCAAGGCCAGCAGATACAGCTCGTTGTAGAAGTAGTGCATGCTGAAAACGATCTTGCCGTAGGCATTTGGCCGCTCACCGAAGGGGGTAGCAAAATAGTCCAGCGTATCATGCATCCAGCCCATATCCCACTTGTAGTCGAAGCCCACGCCGTCGTAGCGGGTGGGAGCTGTCACCTTGAGGAAGTTGGTGGAGTCCTCGGCGGTGTAGATGCCGGTGGGCCAGCGTTCGTTCAGGCCGTGGTTCAGGCTGCGCAGAAAGTTCACGGCACCCTCGTTCACGCCGCGGTTCGGGTCGCCCTGCCAGTACAGCGCGCGGGAGATGGCATCCATACGGATACCGTCGCAGTGGTATACGTCCATCCACAGGGCGGCAGCGCTGTTCAAAAAGCTGCACACCTCGCGGCGGTAGTAATTGAAGTTGCAGGTGCCCCACTCGCTGTGGCCCACATCGCTGTCGTACTCGTAGAGGTAGGTGCCGTCAAACTTTGCCAGAGCGTCGGCGTTGGCGGCAAAGTGCACCGGCACAAAGTCCATGATGACGCCGATGCCCATGCGGTGGCAGGCGTTGACGAAGCCGGCAAACTGGGCGGGAGTGCCGTAGCGGCTGGTAACGGAAAAGTAGCCGGTGGTCTGGTAGCCCCAGCTGCCATCGAAGGGATGTTCGGCCAGCGGCAGCAGCTCCACATGGGTAAAGTGATGGTCCAGCAGCCATGGGATCAGCTCCTTGGCCAGCTCCTCATAGTTATACCAGCCGTCTGAGCCGTCCTCCTGCTTGCTGCCGGGCTTGTGCCGCCAGCTGCCAACGTGCATCTCGTAGATGTTCAGCGGGCGGTTGCGGCATTTGTCGCGGCGCTCCATCCATGCGCTGTCGTCAAAGTGGAAGTCCAGCTTTGTCAGACGGCTGGCCGTGCCCGGCCGCAGCTCGGTGGAAAATGCGTAGGGGTCGCTGCGCATCACCACACTGCCGTCGGCACCATGCACCCGGTATTTATAAAGGTCGCCCTCTGCAAGGCCGGGGACGAATGCGCTCCACACGCCGGTATCGGCTTTTTCCATGGGCACGCCTGCCTCCCAGCCGTCGAAGCCGCCGCAGACTTCCACTGCCGTGGCACCGGGGGCCCACACCGCAAAGCGCCACCCTTCGGTGCCGTTGTCAGAGCAGGGATGCGCACCAAGGATGCGGTAGGCATCAAAGCAGTCTCCATTGAAGAATTCACGGGGAATGGCGGGGTAATTCATGCAAAGATCTCCTTACATTCTATGATAGGCAGCGCCCGGCGGCACTGCATGTGACACAGGTGTTTGGGCAATATATCCAATAAGAACAAGACGAAATGGGGCATAGTGGCTGATATTCTTGTAGATTCTTGACAAAAATCGGCAAAAATTAACATGTTTTACAGATTCTGTGCTATACTATTCCTGCCGCCGCAGTGGGCGGAGGCTGATTTTTTTGTATGGGAGCGGTATGAACAATGGCTTGGTATGACAACGCGGTATTTTATCACATCTATCCTCTGGGGCTGTGCGGCTGCGCACATGAGAACGATGGGCAGGCGGTGCCCGGTGCGTTTAATAAACTGAACGCATGGGCTGAGCACGCAGCGGACATCGGCTGCACGGCCATTTATATCGGCCCGCTGTTCGAGAGCGGTTCCCATGGCTACGACACCATCGATTACCGGCTGGTAGACCGCCGCCTTGGCACGAACGCAGAGTTCAAGGACTTTGTGGCCCGGTGCCATGCCCGGGGCCAGAAGGTGATCGTGGACGGCGTGTTCAACCATGTGGGCCGCGATTTCTTTGCGTTTCAGGACCTGAAGGCAAACCGCGAGAACGCCCGCTATAAGGACTGGTTCTGCGATGTGAATTTCTGGGGCAACAACGAGTACAACGACGGCTTTTCCTACGGAAACTGGGGCGGCTTCAATCTGCTGGTCAAGCTGAACCAGCGCAACCCGGAGGTGCAGAACTACCACTACGATACCATCCGCTTCTGGGTGGATGAATTTGACATTGACGGCATCCGTCTGGACGCAGCCGATGTGCTGGACTTTGACTTTATGCGCGGTCTGCGCCGCCTTGCCAACGAGGTAAAGCCAGAGTTCTGGCTCATGGGCGAGGTGATCCACGGCGATTACAGCCGCTGGGCAAACCCGGAGATGCTGCACTCGGTGACCAACTACGAGCTGCACAAGGGCCTGTGGAGCGGCCACAACGACCACAACTATTTCGAGATCGCCCACACCATGCGCCGTCTGCAGGGCCTGTGCCACGATACCCGGCTGTATCTGTTCTCGGACAACCACGATGTGGAGCGCCTGCCCAACAAGCTGCGCAACCGGGAGCACATCCGCCACATTGCAATTCTAGTATATACGCTTTGGGGCATTCCGTCCATCTATTATGGCTCAGAATTTGGCATTGAAGGCAAAAAAGAGTGGGGAAGCGATTGGCCGCTGCGCCCCTGCCTGGAACTTTCCGACTTCAAGGACGCTGAGACCACCAACCCTGTCACCAGCGTGTATGCCGCACTGGGCAGACTGAAGGCGGAGCTGCCGGAGCTGACCGACGGCGAGGTGAAAGAGCTGCAGCTCACCACCCAGTGCTATGCTTTTGCCCGGGTGCTGGATGGAAAGGCCTGCGTCGTGGTGCTGAACAACGGCGACAGTCCCGCACAGCTGGAATTCCAGCTGCCGGTGGAGGCATCCTCTGCAAAGGACCTGTTGGCCGACACGGTGGGCGCACAGCCCGTTTTGACCAGCATGGAGTGGGGCCGCATGAAAGTGCAGCTGCCCTCCAATTATGCTACCATCCTGCAGCTGGAAAAGTAAACGCATTCTTGCATGATCCGCCGTCTTTTGCTACAATAAGAGCATAATACCGTAAAGCGGAAAGGAAGCTTTGAAAACCATGAATGCAGCGCAGCGCAGAGAATCCATTCTGAAACGGCTCAGCGGGGCCGAAGCACCGGTCAGTGCCAGCGCACTGGCGGCTTTGCTGGGGGTCTCGCGCCAGATCGTGGTGGGGGATGTGGCTCTGCTGCGGGCAGGCGGTGCGCAGATCGATGCAACGCCCCGGGGCTATCAGCTGCACCCGGCGGAAAAAGGCTATACCGCCATTCTGGCCTGCGTGCACAGCACCGAGGACGAGATGCGCACCGAGCTGTACACCGTGGTGGATCAGGGCGGCATCGTGGTGGATGTGGCCGTGGAGAACAGCCTGTATGGCGAGCTGCGCGGCAACTTGAACCTTGCCAGCCGCTACGATGTGGACAACTTCATCCAGCAGGCCAAAGACACGCCAGAAGCGCTTTTGAGCCGCATGACCGGCGGCGTGCATCTGCACACCCTGCACTGCCCGGATGCCGGGAGCTTTGAGCGCATCAAAAAAGAGCTGGAAGAAAAAGGCATCCTGTACCGCAAGGAGTGATGCGGATGGGGATAGACCCAGTATAAAAAAGGCTGAGGGCCTTGTCTATCCGCAAAACAGGAAAATGGTTGGATAATCAACGAAAAAGCAAAAGAGGTGGGTTTTCTGGATATTCGCATTGAAAAAACGGAGCGTGCCATCAAGCAGGCATTCATGGAGCTGCGGGCGCAGAAACCGCTGGAAAAGATCAAGGTCAAGGAGCTGTGCGATCTGGCCTGCATCAATAAGTCCACCTTTTATGCGCATTATCAGGATATCTATGCGCTGGCCAACGCCATGGAGGACGAAATGGTGGAGGTGGTGGTGGAAAGCCTGCCGCAGCTGACCGCCCGTGATGTAAGCGAGCGCACCGAGTGGCTGACCCGGGAAATGTTCCGGGCGTTTACCCGGAATCAGACCGAGATCGGCATTCTGTTTTCCGGCTCCCGTCAGGGGCTGTTCATCAACCGCGTGGAAGCTGCAATGAGCAAATGCATCTCGGAGAGCGACCCCTCGTTTGATGCCGACGTGGTGCGTAAGATCGTGCTTTCCTTCTGCGTGCAGGGCTGCTACTACACCTTCACCAGCTACTGCGGCCAGATGGACGAAAAGCGGCTGGTGGCTCTGCTTGCGTCCATTGCACGCGCGGCACAGAAGATCCGGATGTAACACAACAATTTAGAATGCCCGCCGCGTGCGCTTTGGGCATGAATAGCGGAAAAATAATTTTAATAGAGCAATGCCGGGCGGTCTGCGGACCGCCCGGCATTGCATTTTCACAGATGGAGCTTGGACGGCAAGGGGCGGATGCCGCGCCTGCTTCCTATGGAAGCGGCGGCGTAGCGGGGGAAGAGCTAGCCCTCTCAGCCTCGCTCCGCTCGGCAGCTCTCCCAAAGGGAGAGCCCTTGGCATGGCGGCAAGGTTTCCAGTTTCGCCAGAGCCTCTCCCTTTGGGAGAGGTGTCACCGCAGGTGACGGAGAGGGTTCCCTCTCGTGAAAAAGTAGATCGGGAAAATCCGCAGATTTTCCCGATCTACAAATTATAGAATATTCTTTCCGCTATTCATGCGCAAAGCAAAGCGGAGCGCATTCAAAATGGTCTGGCGTTACACGCCGGAAGCACCGTAGTTTGCCAGCACGCGGGCCGAGGGGTCGTTGACGTTGCAGTTCGGCCATGCCTTGTTGGGCATCCAGAAGCCCACGATGGTGCGGCTCTGGTCGTGGTAGTACTTCTCGAAAATTTCACGGTAAAACAGGCTTTCCTTGGTGAACGGCATGCAGTGGGCCGAATAGTTTGCCCGGCGCAGCTGGAACTCTTCATCGGTGTAAAGGCTCTCGGCATACTCCTTGATATCATCCACCATGCTGTGGCCCACAGCGTCCGAGAAGGCGGCCTTCTCGCGCCACAGGATCTCCGGCGGTAGCCAGTCGCCCTCAAAGGCCTTGCGCAGCAGGTACTTGCCCTTGCCGTAGCTGTTCAGCTTCTTTTCCGGGTCAATGGCCATGACGTAACGCACAAAATCCAGATCACCAAAGGGCACGCGGGCCTCGATGCTGTTGGAGGAGATGCAGCGGTCGGCGCGCAGCACATCGTACATGTACAGCTCACGGATGCGCTTCTGGCTCTCCTGCTGGAAAGCATCGGCGGTGGGGGCGTAGTCGGTGTACTTGTAGCCGAACAGCTCATCGGAAATCTCGCCGGTCAGCAGCACCCGGACATCGGTCTGCTCGTGGATGGCCTTGCACAGCAGGTACATGCCCATGCTGGCGCGGATGGTGGTGATGTCCCAGGTGCCCAGCAGGCGGATGACCTCTTCCAGACTGTTGATGACCATATCCCGGTTGATGATGATCTCGTGGTGCTCGCTGCCCAGATATTCTGCGGTCTGGCGCGCATATTTCAGATCAATGGCATCGGTGTCCATGCCAATGGCAAAGGTGCGGATGGGTTTGCCAAGCTTCTTGGCGGCAATGGAGCACACCAGCGAGGAATCCAGACCGCCGGAGAGCAGGAAGCCCACAGGGGCATCTGCGTCCAGACGCTTCTCTACGCCTGCGATCAGCTTTTCGCGGATGTTCCGCAGCACGGTGTCCATGTCGTCCTGCATGGGGGCGGGCACATCGGCAATGTCCTCATAGCGGACGAAGCGGCCATCGCAGTAGTAGCTGCCAATGGGGAAGGGCCGGATGTCGTCGCACCAGCCAATGAGGTTCTGCATCTCGGAGGCGAATGCAATCTGGTGGCTGGACTTGGAGTAGCCGTAGAACAGCGGACGGATGCCGATGGGGTCGCGGGCGGCGATGAGCCGGTCCTTGCGGGAATCGTACATGATAAGCGCGAACTCGGAGTCCATGTGGCGGAACATATCCAGACCGTACTCATAGTACAGCGGCAGCAGGATTTCGCAGTCGCAGTCGGACTGGAACTTGTAGCCGCGGCGCTTGAGGATCTCTTTCTCAAAGCGGAAGCCGTACAGCTCGCCGTTGCACACCACACAGTCGGCACCGCGGTAGAAGGGCTGCATGCCTTCCGGCGTCAGGCCCATGATGGCAAGGCGGCCAAAGCCCATCAGACCAAAAGGCCCTTCCACCACACGCTGGTCGTCCGGGCCGCGCATGACCGTGCGCAGCAGGTATTCCTTGAATTTGGCGGCACTCAGATCGTGCCCGGTATAGCCCATAACACAACACATATTTCTTACCCCTCTTTTTAAATAAAAAATACGGCAGCCCATTCATCCCAATCGCTAGGACGAATATGCTGCCGTATCCGTGGTGCCACCTAAATTACCGACATAAAACCATGCCAGTCACTTTTGTGCGCTCTCCCCGTTGAAAGCACTGCCGCGATAACGAGCGGCGCACGTCAGCCCCTACTGCTGCATAAACAGGTTCAGGGTGAAGCTTGCGGGTGTTCGTTCGGGTTTCGCTCTCTGCGCGGCTTCCACCTACCCGCACTCTCTGAAAGAGGACATTGAAACCTTACTTTTCCCGGTCAACGCTTTTTCTTGCATGCATTGTATCACGGCTTTTTGCCCGTGTCAACACAGCAGGCGCATTTTTGTGCGGTTTGACCATCAGAGTCGGACTGTTCCTCTTTTTGGGCGCAGTGGCGGCACAAACCATACAGAACGCTGCCCTCGCACTGCAGGGTAAAGCCATGCTCTGCCATCAGGTGGGCGCGCACCTCGTCCATGAAGTGGCAGTCCAGATGATAGATGCGCCCGCACTGCACGCACTTGAGGTGCAGATGCTCCCGGCAGTGGCGGCCCTCGTCCACGTACTGGAACACAGCTTTTTCGCCCTTGTCGGCAACGTATTTCATGATGCGCTGCTCCCCGGCCAGCTTGTCCAGATAGCGGTACACCGTGGTGGGGTTGGGGCTTGCGCCCTGCTCTTCCAGATGCTCCAGAATGTTGGAAGCACTCACCGCGTGCTGCCGGTTGTTGATGAGATAATCTAAAATCAGTTGACGGGTCTTGGTATTGTAGCCGTCGCTTCGTGCCATAAGAGAGATCCACACCCTTTTCAATATTTTTTACATTGTAGCATATTTTTGCATTGGATGCAAAAGAACCGGGCCAAAAGAAGCGGCATTGGCTACAAGCACAAAAAAACTTGTTAATTTTGGCAAAAATGAGACATAAAAATTAGATAAAACATAAAACGCGCTAAAGTTCACAAAAAAGTATTGTAATAATTGCCCTATTATGAAATAATAGAACTGGAATACTACTTGGATTGCAGCAAGAATACAAGATGCTTTGAAGTTAGAAAGCATGCGCCCCAGAGTATTATAGGAGAAGAACCTTTTTCTTTGCAAGGGAAAAGGGAATAGGAGTTGTGCAGAACATGAAAGAAATGGAGTCGCAGACCAAAACGAGCCTGAAGCTGCAGGCATACCAGTACCTTAAGACCAAGATCCTGAACTGCGAGTACCGGCCCAACGAGTTTTTGAACGAGCAGAAGCTTTGTGCCGAGATGGGCAACATCAGCCGCACCCCCATGCGGGATGCTCTTGGCCGCTTGGAGCAGGAAGGCCTGATCACCATTCTGCCCAAGAAGGGCCTGATGGTTTCCGGCATCACCGAGGAGGACGTGCACAGCATGTTCGAGATGCGCCTGCTGGTGGAGCCTTACGCCCTGCGTACTTATGGCAGCGGCATCCCGCGGGAACAGCTGGAGACATTTGCCGAGTTGATGCATCACCCGGACAGCATCACCGACTTCTGCGAGTCGGACGATGAGTTCCACGAACTGCTCATGAGCACTTTGCCCAACAAGTACCTGCGTTCGGCGTATGACCGCATCACCGGTCTGAACACCCGCTTCCGCATCATGACCGGCAAGGTGAGCATGATCAATCAGGAGCAGACCTGTGACGAACATCTGGAAATTCTGGATGCCGCTCTGGCCGACAACTGGGACAGTGCTGCAGATTCCCTGCAGCACCATCTGGAGCTGGCCCGCGATAAGGCGGAAAGTGTGATCAAGGTCATCCGGTTGTGGTAAGAACTGCATAAAAAAGACCGTTGCACGAAAAACGTGTGACGGTCTTTTTTGTTATGAAACTCCCCCAGCCGCCTGCGGCGACAGCCCCCTCAGAGATGGGGCCTTAAAGCCTCCCTCTTTGAGGGAGGTGGCATCGCGCAGCGATGACGGAAGGAGTTACAGTGCGTCCAGCTCCTTTTGCAGCTGTGCCAGAGAATCGCGGATGGGAAGCTTCTGCGGGCAGACGGCTTCGCACTTACCGCAGCGCACACAGTGCAGGGCCTTTTCGCTGTCCGGGAAGCAGGTGGTCCACTGGGCTTTGATGGCGTCTTTCTGGCCGAACATGCCCAGCTTGTTCCAGATGCTGAAATTGTCCGGGATGTCCACCCCCATGGGGCAGGGCATACAGTACCGGCAGCCGGTGCAGCCAATCTTGATGCGGCGGTGCAGCTCGTTGGCTACGCTTTCCACAGCGGCATTCTCGGCGGGGGAAAGCGGTTCAAAATGGCCAAAGGTGGCAAGGTTGTCGGTCAGCTGATCCTCAGCACTCATGCCGGAGAGGATGACGTGCACGTTTTTGTGGCTGCCCACCCAGCGCAGCGCCCACGACGCATCGGTGGCGTCTGGACGCAGAGCGCGCAGCGGTGCAGCGGCGTCTGCAGGCAGGGAGGCCAGCGTGCCGCCCTTGACGGGTTCCATGATGATAAGCGGCACGCCGCATTCTTCGGTCAGCTGATAGCCCCGGTCACCGGAGATCTCCTCGGCACGGTCGTCCCGGTCCAGATAATTGTATTGCAGCTGGCAGAAATCCCACGGCTGGTCGCGCAGAATATACTCAAACCCGGCGGCGTTGTCGTGGCAGGAAAACCCAAAGTTCCGGATGCGCCCTGAGGCCTTCTGCTGCCACAGCCAGTCCACGATGCCCATAGCCTTTCCGGTTTCGTACCGGGCCTTGTGCAGGGAGTGCAGCAGGTAGAAATCGATGTAGTCAACGCCAAGACGCTGGAACTGCTCTTCAAAAATACGCTTGGCATCGTCCAGACTCTTGCAGCTCCACAGCGGCATTTTGGTGGCAAGGTAAAAGCTGCTGCGATCCCACTTGGCGATCACGCGGCCCACAAACGGCTCACTCTGGCCGTTGTGATAGGGATAGGCAGTATCGAAGTAGTTGACACCGGCGGCCTTAGCGGTGTTCAGCAAAGCTTCGGCGCGCTCTTCGTCAATGGTGCCGTCAGCTTTGGTGGGAAAACGCATACAGCCGTAACCCAAAAGGGAAGTGCGGATGTTGTTTTTGTTCCAGTTGCGGTGTTCCATAAACTCTCTTTTTGCGGCAGAGGGGACAAAGGTTCTGCCGTTCCTCCTGTTGAGAACAGTATAGCATAGTTTTTGAATGCAGAAAAGGCGAATTGCATTTGGATCACGGGCTCGCCCTCTCAGCCTCACTTTGTTCAGCAGCTCTCCCGCACACTTTGCAATTGAGCCGGAAACTTTGCCGCCATGCCAAGGCCTCTCCCTTTGACAGACTCCCCCGGCCGGGGGAGGTGGACACGAAGTGCCAGAAGGGGAACAAGGTGGCATTGCGTATGCAATGACGGAGAGGGCGAGGCTGCTAATAATTTTGCACAACAAAAAAGATGCCCGCACCTTTCGGTACGGGCACCTCATTGTTCAAGAATGAACGACTCTCAGAAGAGGTTCAATTACTTGACCTCGACCTTAGCGCCAGCCTCGGTCAGCTTCTTCTGGATGTCCTCAGCCTCAGCCTTGGAGACCTTCTCCTTGACAGCCTTGGGAGCGCCATCGACGATAGCCTTAGCTTCCTTCAGGCCCAGACCGGTGATCTCCTTCACCAGCTTGATGACCTGCATCTTGGTAGCGCCAGCCTCAGCCAGGATGACGTCGAACTCGGTCTTCTCTTCCTCAGCGGCAGCAGCAGCGCCAGCAGCAGCGGGAGCAGCAGCAGCAACAGCGGAAACACCGAACTCTTCGCAGTAAGCGTCGATCAGTTCCTTCAGCTCCAGAACGGACAGCTCCTTAACGGAGTCGATGATGGCAGTAATCTTCTCAGAAGCCATAGTAGTAACCCTCCAATATCAATGGTTTTGTTTGTTAGTTTCTTGTTTTGTTTAAGCAGCGGTCATGCAGCAATCAGGCTGCAGGCTCCTCCTGCTTGTCGGCATAAGCCTGCATTGCAACGGCCAGACCAGACAGAGTGCTGGTGAGGGCGCCTGCGAACATGGACAGCATGCCTTCGCGGTTGGGCAGCTTTGCGATTGCGTTGGTCTCGGCAGCGTCCATGACCTTGCCTTCCATGAAGCCAGCCTTCACGACGAACTTCTTGGACTTATCGCCATCCTGATACTTGCACAGGATGCGGGCAGCGGACATGGGATCCGCTTCGTGAGCAAAAGCGATAGCGGTATCGCCCTTGAACTGCTCAGCCAGGCCCTCCAGAGAGGTACCCTTGACAGCCAGACGCAGCATGGTGTTCTTCACGACCATGTAATCGACGCCTGCCTCACGCAGCTCCTTACGGAGCTTGGTGTCGTTCTCGACGTTAATGCCGCCGTAAGCGACGACGCAGCCGGAAACCGCACTCTCAAACTTTGCCTTCAGATCAGCGACATAAGCCTGCTTTTCAGAAAGAATCTTTGCACTGGGCATTCGGTTTCACCTCATTTCAAAAACTTGTATCGAAAACCGGAGCAAGTATGAAAAAAGCCTCTTTCCCGCACTTGGTCGAGAAAGAGGCATAAAACAACTTTACGCACGTTTCTCGGCAGGCGGCATAGCCTTATACTGGACTCCAGTACCTGCTGTCTCAAAAACAGCATGATTATTTTACCGCAAACGTGCGGAGTTGTCAAGTCTTTTTTGAAATTTTCTGACAAAATTTTTCTGCCGCCCATACGAACGGCAGAAAAACGATCAGAACTTCAAATCAGACACCGTACTTCAGGGTGTTCAGACGGATGCCAGGGCCCATGGTGGTGGCGATGGTAGCGCTCTTGAAGTAGGTACCCTTTGCTGCAGCGGGCTTTGCCTTGGCAATAGCCTCCATCACAGTGTCCAGGTTGGCGTACAGCTTTTCTGCACCGAAAGAAGCCTTGCCCACGGGCACATGGATGATGTTCTGCTTGTCCAGACGGTACTCGATCTTACCAGCCTTGGCCTCGGAAACAGCCTTGCCCAGGTCGGGAGCAACGGTGCCGGCCTTGGGGTTCGGCATCAGGCCGCGGGGGCCCAGGACCTTACCGAGACGGCCAACGCGGCCCATCATATCGGGAGTGGTCACGACAACGTCGAAATCCATGAAGCCGCCGGCGATCTTTGCGATCAGCTCGTCATCACCGACGATATCAGCGCCAGCAGCCTCAGCAGCGGCAGCTGCGGGACCCTTGGCGATTGCGCAGACGCGGACGGTCTTGCCGGTGCCGTTGGGCAGAACGACAGCGCCGCGGACCTGCTGGTCAGCGTGACGGCCGTCAACGCCCAGACGGACGTGCAGCTCAACGGTCTCGTCGAACTTGGCAGAAGCGGTCTTGCAAGCCAGCTCCAGAGCCTCGTTCACATCATATGCCTTAGTAGAATCGACCAGCTTTGCAGCGTCGACATAGTGCTTGCCATGTTTCATTGTATATCCTCCTGTGTGGTCATGCGGGCAGTTTTATGCCCTCCCACTGTTTATGTCTCAGCCCTCGACGGTGACACCCATGGAACGGCAGGTGCCGCGAACCATGCTGCATGCAGCTTCCAGAGAAGCAGCGTTCAGGTCGGGCATCTTGGTCTTGGCGATCTCTTCCACCTGAGCGGCGGTCAGAGAAGCGACCTTTTCCTTGTTGGGCTTGCCGGAAGCGGTGTTGATGCCAGCTGCCTTCTTGATCAGAACGGCTGCCGGAGGAGTCTTGGTGATGAAGCTGAAGGAGCGGTCAGCATACACAGTGATGACGACGGGGATCACATAACCCATCTGGTTCTTGGTACGCTCGTTGAACTCCTTGGTGAATGCCATGATGTTGACACCCTTCTGACCCAGAGCAGGGCCAACAGGGGGAGCCGGAGTTGCCTTGCCGGCCTCGATCTGCAGCTTAATGTAGCCAGTAACTTTCTGTGCCATAATAAATGCACCTCCAAAAATCTGTGGTGAGTTGCGGCACGGTGTCTCCGTGCCTCCCACGAGCATGTGCACAGTGCACACGCTCTATAAGAACCGCACTGCGGTCTTACCTTGGTAAACGATTTGTGCCGGTTGGTTACGGCAGCTCGACCTGACCGATCTCCACCTCTGCGGGGGTCTCGCGGCCGAACATGTTGACCTTGAGCTTCACTTTGAAGTTCTCGGTATCGATCTCCTCCACAAGGCCCATAAAGCCTTCCAGAGGACCGGCGGTGATCTGCACGGTGTCGCCGACGTTGAAGTCGACTGCCAGAGGTGCAGCCTTTTCCACGCCCATCTTCTCTACTTCTTCAGCAGAGAGGGGAACGGGCTTGGATGCGGGGCCGACGAAGCCGGTGCAGCCGCGCGTATTGCGCACCACGTACCAGGTATCGTCGTTCATCACCATTTTGACCAGAACGTAGCCGGGGAAGAGCTTGTGCTCCACCATCTTCTGCTTGCCGTTCTTGTCAATTTCGGGAACCATCTCGACGGGAACCTTGATATCGCAGATCAAATCCTGCAGATGACGGTTCTCCACCATGGTCTGCAGGTCGTTCGCGACCTTGTTCTCATAGCCGGAATAGGTATGCACTACATACCAAAGTGCCTCATTGGATTGTTCTTCCATTTTGGTCTGCCCTCCGTTTCAAGATGATTCTCAGGCGCCGATGATCAAGCCCAGGATGCCGCCGAAGATGGCATCCAGCAGGATCATCACGACCGCTGCGATGGCGACGGTCACGAGCACGACGACGGTGTTGGTCTTAACGTCCTCTTTGGACGGCCACACCACCTTCTTCAGCTCGCTCTTGGTGTCGCGGAAGAACTTGGCACACTTGCCAAAGAAGTTCTTCACAGCGGCCTTTGCTCTGGCCACAAAGCCCGGCTTGTTCTCGGTTTTGTCTGCCATGATGCGTCCGCCTTTCTTACTTGGTTTCGCGATGAACGGTGTGCTTCTTGCAGAAACGGCAATACTTCTTCATCTCGAGACGATCGGGGTTGTTCTTCTTGTTCTTCGTGGTGTTGTAGTTGCGCTGCTTGCACTCGGTGCAGGCCAGAGTGATTTTAACGGTCATTTGTTGACACCTCCATTATAACGGTTGTTTTGAACCTCCCTCGGGTTGCGGGTGGTACCTGTAAAACAGGCGCACTTAATAACCCCGCAAAAGAGGTGATATCATTGTACCACGCACTTTTCCATCCGTCAAGCGGAAATCTTCGATTTTTGGAAAGTTTTTTTGAAAAATATCTCTTTTACCCACCGGCAGCTTTTTGGCATTCTGCTTGCATCGCGCGCATAGATATTGTATAATAAGCCAGAACGGCATTTTTACCGGTTATATCCCGCCCAGGTCTTGGGCTTTGTAAATAGGAGAGAGTTATCATGCAGTCTGAAAAAATGTGCGTTGTGCTGCTGTTCGGCGGTATGTCCAGCGAGCACGAGGTCAGCCGCGTTTCTGTGGGCAACTTCGTCAACAACATTGACCGTGAAAAATATGAGGTGCTCACTGTGGGCATCACCAAGGAGGGCCGCTGGCTGTACACCGAGGCCACGGCCGCCCAGATGGCCGATGGTAGCTGGGAAGAGCTGGCAGGCAACATGGCCTGCGTCATCAGTCCGGACCGCGCCGACCACGGCATGATCCTGTTCACCCCGGAAGGCCATGTGGAAAAAGTGCATGTGGATGTGGTCATCCCGGTGCTGCACGGCCTGTGGGGCGAGGATGGCACGGTGCAGGGCCTGCTGGAGCTGGCCGGCATCCCCTACGTGGGCTGCGGCGTGCTGGCAAGCGCGGTGTGCATGGACAAAGCCGTGGCCAATGCTCTGTTCGAGGCCAACGGTGTGCCCCACACCAGATGGCTGGCTGCCGACCGCTGGGAGATCGAGTCCGATCTGGAAGGCGTGTGCGAGGGTGTGGAAAAGAAGCTGGGCTGGCCCGTGTTCGTCAAGCCCGCAAACGCCGGTTCCAGCGTGGGCATCTCCAAGGTGTCCAGCCGTGACGAGCTGAAAAAGGCCATCGACCTTGCACTGGAAAATGACCGCAAGGTGGTGTTTGAAGCCTTTGTGGACGGTCAGGAAGTGGAGTGCGCCGTGATCGGCTCCGACCCCGCCGTGGCTACCCGTCCGGGCGAGATCCTTGCCGGTGCCGAGTTCTATACCTATGACGACAAGTACAAGAACGGCGTGAGCCAGACCGTCATCCCGGCTCACCTGCCGGAAGCAAAGCTGGACGAGGTGAAGACCTACGCCGCCATGGCCTACGCTGCCCTGAACTGCGAGGGCCTTGCCCGCTGCGATTTCTTTGTGGAAAAGGGTACTGGCCGGGTGCTGATCAACGAGATCAACACCTTCCCGGGCTTCACGTCCATCAGCATGTACCCCAAGCTGATGGAGCACGAGGGCCTGCCGGTGCCGCAGCTCATCGACCGGCTGATCGCGCTGGCGCTGGAAAGGAAGGAAAAGCAGCATGGATAACCGCCCGATCGGCGTATTCGACAGCGGCCTTGGCGGCCTGACCGGTGTGCGGGAGCTGCGCAAGCGCCTGCCCCACGAGGAGATCATCTATTTTGGCGATACCGGCCGCGTGCCCTATGGCAGCCGCAGCCCGGAGACCATCCTGCAGTATGCCCGTCAGGACGTGGCATTCCTGCTCTCTAAAAATGTAAAGTGCATCATGGCGGCCTGCGGCACCGTGTCCAGCACCTACCCGGCTGCAGAAGCGGCAAAGCTGCCGGTGCCGTATCTGGGCGTGGTGGATGCTGCCGCCCGGGAAGCAGCCTTTGCTACCCGCAACCGCCGCATCGGCGTGATCGGCACCGCTGCCACCATTCGCTCCCGCAGCTACGAAAAGCTGCTGCGTCAGCTGGTACCGGGGGTGGAGATCACCGCGCAGGCCTGCCCGCTGTTCGTGCCGCTGGTGGAGGCCGGTTACGTGGACCACAGCGAGGAGAGCCGACAGCAGGTGACGAAGCTGGTGATCGCTCAGTACCTGACCGAGGTGCGTGAGGCCGGTGTGGACACCCTGATTTTGGGCTGCACCCACTACCCGTTGCTCAAGACCATGATCGGCGAGTTCATGGGCCAGAGCGTGACGCTGGTGGATCCGGCCAAGACCGCCGCCCACCATCTGGAACAGATGCTCTCCGAGCGCGGCCTGAAAGCGGCGCAGGAGCACGAGGGTCAGGCGCACTTCTACGTGAGCGATGTGCCGGACAGCTTTGTGCAGACGGCAGACCTGTTCCTGGGCGAGTACAAGGGCGGCCCGGTGGATCAGATCGCCATTGATAAATATTGATAAGGACAGAAAAACGTGAGCAAACCGCTGAAGGAAGATTATATCATCCGCATCAAGAGCCGCATTGAGCAGCATGTGAAAGAGCCTGTGGAGCAGGAAGAAAAGGAAGAGTTTGTGGAGCTGATGACCCGCGGCCAGTTCGTGCAGAAGGGCGGCAGCTACTACATTACCTATAAAGAGACCGAGACCACCGGCTACGAGGGCTGCACCACCACCCTGAAAATTGCCGCCGACGGCAGCCGCGTGGCGATGCTGCGGTTTGGCAAGGGCGGCGGGGCCGGCACCCAGCTGCTGATCGAAAAAGGCAAGCGCAACCTCTGCCACTACGAGACAGGCTACGGCTCCATGACGCTGGGCGTGACCGCCGACGAGATCGAGTGCGGCCTGACCGAGAAGGGCGGCACCGCAAAGTTCGGCTACCTGCTGGATGCCAACAGCGCCGAGCTTGTGAGCCGCAACCGCCTTGAAGTGACCGTGACCCACGTAAACTGAGATATTTCCCAGACTGTGAAAGGAACCAGACCAATGACTGAATTTGAAAAGATCTACCAGAACTATAACCCCCGTCAGGCTGCGCTGGACGAGGCACGCGCTCTGCTGACTGCTGCTGCCAAGGCCGCCATGGCCGATGGTGCTCTGCCGGAAGCTGAGCTGCCCGCCTTCATCGTGGAGATCCCCGCCGATACCAAGAACGGCGATATCGCCTCCAACATCGCCATGGCCGGTGCACGCAGCTGGCGCAAGGCTCCCAAGATGATCGCGGATGCGCTGCTGGCACATCTGCCCTCCATCGAGAACAGTGTGTTTGCCAAGGTGGAAGTGGCTGGCCCCGGCTTCATCAACCTGTTTTTGGCTCCGTCCTTCTGGGCCAGTGTGGTGCTGGGTGCCTGCTCCAACAAGGAGTATGGCCGCACCGATCACGGCAAGGGCGCCAAGTACAATGTGGAATTCGTTTCCGCCAACCCCACCGGCCCTATGCACATGGGCAACGCCCGCGGCGGCGCTCTGGGCGACTGTCTGTCCGCTGTGCTGGACTGGTCCGGCTATGATGTGACCCGTGAGTTCTATATCAACGATGCCGGCAACCAGATCCAGAAGTTCGGCAAGAGCCTTGCCGTGCGCTACCTGCAGAAGTACTGCGGCGAGGAAGCCTATCCGCTGCCCGCCGAGTGCTATCAGGGCGGCGACATCAAGGTGCTGGCCGGTGAGTTTGCCGAGCTGAACGGCGACAAGTACGTTGCCGCTTGCAAGGGGATGGACGAGGAGACTCTGTTCGAGAGCGAGGCCTTTGCCGCCCTGAAGGACGCACTGGTGGCCTACGCTCTGCCCAAGAACATTGCTGCCCTCAAGCGCGATCTGGGCAAGTACCGCATCGACTACGATGTGTGGTTCCATGAGAGCACCCTGCACGAGTCCGGCGCGGTGATGGCCGTGGTGGATAAGCTGCTGGAGCTGGGCGCATGCTATAAGGCGGAGGACGGTGCCATCATGTACCGCAGCGCCCAGTACGCTGCCAAGTACGGCACGGTGAACAAGAAAAAGACCGAGGACGGAACCGAGGAGGAAGCCAAGGACGAAGTGCTCGTCCGTGCCAACGGCATCCCCACCTACTTTGCCGCCGATATCGCCTACCACTACAATAAGCTGGCCACCCGTGGCTTTGCCAAGGCCATCGATGTCTGGGGTGCAGACCATCACGGCCATGTGGCCCGCATGAAGGGAGCCATGGATGCCATCGGCCTGAACGGCGAAGATCTGGACGTTGTGCTGATGCAGATGGTCAACCTGATGCGCGACGGCCAGCCTGTGCGGATGTCCAAGCGCACCGGCAATGCCATCACCCTGACCGACCTGCTGGAAGAGGTGCCCATCGACAGCGCACGCTTCCTGTTCAATATGCACGACGCAGGCAGCGGCATCGATTTTGACCTCGATCAGGCTGTCAAGACCGACAACGATAACCCCGTGTACTATGTGCAGTATGCCCATGCCCGCATCTGCTCCATCCTGAAAAAGATGGAGAGCGAGGGCGTGCAGTTTGCCGGTGCCGAGAAGGTGGATGCCACCCTGCTCACCGAGCCTTCCGAGATGGATCTGATCCGGATGCTGGCTGCCTTCCCGCAGGAGATCGTCATGGCGGCCGAGAAGTACGACCCCAGCCGCATCAACCGCTTTGTCATTGATCTGGCCAGCGCCTTCCACCGCTTCTACGGCAGCTGCCGCATTCAGGGTGCAGACCCCGCTGTGCAGCAGGCACGTCTGGCCCTGTGCATCGGCGTGAAGAATGCCATCTTCAACGTGCTGACCATGTTCAAGATCAACGTGCCGGAGAAGATGTAACATGCAAAAACCCTCTCAGTCAAAACCTTACGGTTTTGCCAGCTCTCCCGAAGGGCGAGCTTTATGCGCTATGAAGATAAACGATTTCTTCACCCGCAAGAAGCCTGTTTCGGGCAGATGAAAAGGCTCCCCCTTTCGGGGGAGCTGGCACGGCGCAAGCCGTGACTGAGAGGGTTCGTACCCCAAAAATCTGGCTCCCCTGCGGGGGAGCTTTTTTCGATAACAGCGAGGAACAACCAATGGAACCTTTGAAAATCGGCAATATCATCCTGCCGCACCGGGCGGTGTTCGGCCCGATGGCGGGCTTTACGGATGCACCCTGCCGCCGCCTGATGGCCCAGCACGGTGCAGGCTTTACTGTGAGCGAAATGGTGTCCAGCCGGGCGCTGGTGTACGGCGACCACAAGACGGTGAGCCTGCTCAAGGCCGAACCCAACGGTGCACCCTATGGCGTGCAGATCTTTGGCGAAGTGCCCGAGATCATGGGCGAAGCCACCGCCGCCATCGAACAGTACGAGTTCGACTTTGTGGATATCAACATGGGCTGCCCGGCCCCCAAGATCGTGTCCGGCGGCGCAGGCAGCAAGCTGATGCTGGACCCGGACCGCTGCGGGCGCATCGTGGAGCAGGTTGTGGCAAATACAAAACGGCCTGTCACCGTGAAAATGCGCAAGGGCTGGGATGCCGACCACATCACTGCAGTGGAGTGTGCCAAGGCCTGTGAGCAGGCCGGCGCAGCCCTCATTGCGGTGCACGCCCGTACCCGGGAGCAGATGTACACCCCCGGCATCGACCCGGAGATCATTGCCCGGGTGAAGGATGCCGTCAGAGTGCCGGTGCTGGGCAACGGCGACATCCACTCGGCAGAGGATGCGATGGAGATGATGCAGGCCACCGGCTGTGACGGCGTGATGATCGCCCGGGGCGCGCTGGGCGACCCGTGGCTCTTTGAGCGGGTGAACGCCGCCATTGAAGGCCTGCCTGCACCCAAGGCACCCAACCTGCAGGCCCGCATGAATGCGCTGCGCCGTCAGGTGGAGGAGATGGTGGAGCAGAAGGGCGAGTTCGTCGCCATGCCGCAGGCCCGCTCTCAGACCATGCACTATATGAAGGGGCTGAAAGGTGCGGCCAATCTGCGCCGCTACTGCTGCACCCTGACCCATCTGGAAGATCTGGACGAGCTGATCGATGCTGTTTTTGAAGAGCAGCGCAAAGCGGGCATCGACCCGGACGACGTGCGCGAGGTGCCGTTTCCGTAAGGGGAATATTACTGCTGCCGGGTCAGCTCATCCAGATTCTGGGTGTAACAGGGCAGACAGTGCTCTATGAACCAGTCGGCTTCCGGGCAGTGCATGGCCTGCAGGGCCGCTTTCTGCTGGGCCAGCGCCGCGTCAAACTCGTGGTTGCCGCTGCGCTGCTCCTCCGTGCATTTGATGAGGGCGCTCAGCCGGTCGGCGGCCTTCAGCAGGCGCTTTTCCTCGGCGGTGAGCAGTTCCCCGGAGATGAACGGGGACAGCTCTTCGCTCAACTCGTCCGGCAGAAGGCCGGTCATGCAGCGCACGCTCTCGGTTTCCAACGCCTTGTAGGCATCCCGCAGGGTGGGGCTGCTGTACTTGACCGGTGTGGGCATGTCGCCGGTAATGATCTCCGGCGCGTCGTGGTACAGCGCCGCCACTGCTACCGTTTTGGGGCGGCAGGGCGTGCCGGTGTACCGCCGTGCGATCAGGCAAAGCATGTGGGCCAGCAGGGCGGTATCGCAGGTGTGCTCGCTGAGAGATTCGGCCCGGGTGGAGTGCATCAGGCTCCAGCGGGTAATGTATTTCATGCGCGCCAGCAGGGCACTGAACGGGTACAGCATGGCAGCTTCCTCCTTTTTTCTCCAACATACCTGTCTGGCAGAGCGTTGTCAAGCCCTTTTTTCTGTGCAGTGTTCGTGCTATACTAAAATAAACCAACTTTCTGCCGCTTTGGCAGAGAAAAGAGGAAACCATGGAGCGGTCTGGTACTGCCCGGCAGCCGCAGCTGCTGGGACAAAAAAAGGATAAATTCTGGCTGACGGTGGGCCTGTGTGCCCTCACGGCGGCCCTGTTCTTTCTGCCATTTTATATCATCGACGGCGGCTTTTTCCACTATGCAGGCGATTTCAACAGCCAGCAGATCAGCTTTTACCGCTATATGAACGGCTTTATCAAGGGCGCAGGCTACCCGGACAGTGCGTTCACCTCGGTGCACAATACCTTCTCATGGGCTACCGACCTTGGCAGCGGCGTGATGAACGCCTATTCGTTCTACCTGTACGGCTCGCCGTTCTTCTGGTTCTCGCTGCTCTTCCCGCAGGGGTGGCTGCCCTACCTCATGGTGCCGCTGCTGGTGCTCAAGTTTGCCGTGGCGGGCGGCGGTGCGTACCTGTATCTGCGCCGCTACGTCAAAAATATCGACTACGCCGTGCTGGGAGCCTGTCTGTATACCTTCTCCGGCTTTACGGTATACAATGTGTTCTTCAACCACTTTGTAGATGTGGTGGCGCTGTTCCCGTATCTGCTGTGGTCGCTGGACGAGGCCCTTTACAACGACCGCCGCAGCTGGTTTGCGTTCTGGGTGGCGGTGAACCTTGTCAACAACTACTTCTTCTTCATCGGTCAGGTGGTGTTTCTGGCCATCTACTTCATCTGCAAGCTCAGCACAAGAGACTTCCGTCTCACTGCAAAAAAGTTCGGGCTGCTGGCCTTTGAAAGCCTGCTGGGCGCTGCCATGGGCAGCATCCTGCTGGTGCCTGCGGTGCTCTCCATTTTGCAGAACCCGCGCACCATCGACCTTTCCTCCGGCTGGGGCTTTCTGACCTACAGCAAGGTGCAGCAGTACCTTGCAATTCTCGTCAGCTGGATCATGCCGCCGGATTCTCCCTACCTCACATCCATCTGGTCGGAGGGCGTGATCAAGTGGACCAGCATGTCGGCCTATCTGCCGCTGTGCAGTCTGGCCGGTGCCGTGGCCTACTGGAAAGCAAAGCGCGGCGACAGTAAAAAGCGCATCGTGGGCACCTGCGCCGTGTTCGCACTGGTGCCCATCCTGAACAGTGCGTTCTACGCCCTCAATTCCAGCTACTATGCGCGCTGGTACTATATGCCGGTGCTGGTGCTGGCCGCAATGACCGTGAATGCGCTGGAAGACCACAACACCGATCTGGATAGCCCGGCCCGCGGCATCAGCTGGCTGATGATCGCCACGGTGGCCTTTGCGGTGGTGCCGGTGCAGGACAGCGACACCGGCAGCTGGTCGTTCGGCGTGCTCAAGAACCCCGGTCAGTACTGTGCGGTGCTGGGCTTTGGCCTGCTGGGCCTGCTGCTGTACCGCTATCTCTGCCAGAAGTGGCGGGGCGACAGCCGCTTTGCCCAGCGCCTGACGGCGGCAGTGCTGGCGTTTGCCTTCCTGTTCAGCGTGGTGCACATCGGCATTGGCAAGTTCGGCCAGTGGTATACCGACAGCGACCTTGTGAAGCAGGACACCAACGCCCTGCTGTTGAAAAACGACCTGTCCGAAGGCGATTACCGCGTGGATACGTACAAGATCCACGACAACATCGGTATGTGGCTGGATAAGAGCTGCCTGCAGTATTTTGGCAGCACGGCGGCCCCCAGCATCCTCAGCTTCTACCCGGCGCTGGGGGTCAAGCGGGATGTGCGCAGTGAGCCGGAGCTTTCCAATTATGCACTGCGAGGCCTTTTGAGTGTGGAGTACCTTATCACCACGCCGGAAAAGCAGACCGACTTTGAAAACGAAGCCGACGACGGCTGGGAATATGCCTTTGCAAAGGACGGCTATACGGTCTACCGCAACACGAACTACGTGCCCATGGGCTTTGCCTATGATTATTACCTCACCCAGACCGAGTACGAAGAAACAGCCAAGGCCACCCGCGCAAACCTCCTGATGCGTGCACTGGTGCTTACCGACGAGGATGCTGCAGTCTACGGCAAGTACCTCACCCATCTGCCGGAAGGCAGACGGGAGGAGCTGTACTATGAGTCCTACGTGCAGGACTGCCGCGAGCGCCGTGCCACGGCTGCCAGTGTGTTCCAGATGAACAATTCGGGCTTCCACGCCGAGATCACGCTGGAAAAAGAGAACCTCGTGTTCTTCTCCGTGCCTTACGATGACGGCTTTACGGCCTATGTCAACGGGCAGGAAGCCGACATTGTGGAGGTGGACGAGGGATTGATGGCTGTGCTGTGCCCGGCAGGTGAAAACAGCATCGATTTTGTCTACCAGCCCGACGGCATCCGGCTGAGCCGTGCGCTGACTTTGGGCGGCATTGTGGTATGGCTGGCGTACACGGCGTACTTCGTCTGGCGCAAGCGCCGCACAAAGCGGGCCTGATGCACGGAAGAATGACTTTGTGCTGTAGAAAAAAGAAATTTTTGAAATTTCCCCTTGACTTTATGCCAATAAAGTGTATAATGCAATCAAACCGATGAGGCGGAAGAGAACCTGCACAGCGCATCTTCAGTGAGCCCGGACAGTGAAAACGGGCGAGAGCGGGGCAGAGCTTCGTGGGCCGCCGAGGGCCGGGCAAATGGGCAGCAAACCTTAGTAGCTTTGGACGGAAGTCTCCGTTACAGGACAGGGGAGTGTTGGCTCTCCGTGAGAGGCTCTGCAGTTTGCAAAGCAGGGCAAGCAAGGTGGCACCGCAGAATCGAACTTTACCGATCCTGTCCTTGTGGATAACACACAGGGACAGGGTCGTTTTTATTTGTAAGACCCGTCCCGCAAGGGGAGCGGGTCTTTTACTTTTGCCGCCCGCTCCGGGAAAGGAGTTTGCTATTATGAAAAACGTTACCATGATCTCCCGCCGCAGCTTCCTCAAGGCCGCTATGGCTGCTTCCGCCGTTTCTGCACTGGCATTCACCGGCTGCGGCGGCTCCGCTTCCAGCACCGTGGCTGCATCTTCCACTGCTTCTTCCGCTGCCGCTTCCGCAGCAGCCGAGGGTGGCCAGACCTTCAAGGTTGGCATCGTCAACTATGTGGATCATGCTTCCCTCAACCAGATCGTGGAATCTGTGGAGAGCCGTCTGGATGAGCTGGGGGCAGAGAAGGGCGTTACCTTCGACTACGCCGACTACTACGCAAATGCACAGGCTGACCAGTCCAACCTGAACCAGATCGGTGCCGACCTCGTAGGGGACGGCGTGGATGTGATCGTGGCTGTGGCTACCCCCACCGCCGCAACCATGCTGGCCGCTGTGGAGGATACCGATATCCCCGTTGTCTACTCTGCTGTCACCGACCCCGCTGCTGCAGGCTTTGACGGCGAGGAGAACATCACCGGCACCTCCGACGCACTGAACACCGAGGCCATCATGAAGCTGATCACCGCTGTCAACCCGGATATTGACACCATCGGCCTGCTGTACGACCTGAGTCAGGATGCCTCCACCCAGGCCATTGCAGACGCAAAGGCCTTCTGCGACACCAACGGCATCAAGTACATTGAGAAGAACGGCACCACCACCGCTGAGGTGCAGATGGCTGCCGAAGCCCTGATCGCCGCCGGTGTCAAGGCCGTGTTCACCCCCACCGACAACACCGTGATGACCGCAGAGCTGTCCATCTACGAGACCTTTACCGAGGCAGGCGTGCAGCACTACACCGGTGCTGACAGCTTTGCACTGAACGGGGCCTTTGTGGGCTACGGCGTGGATTACGTCCAGCTGGGCGAAGCCACTGCCGACATGGTGGCAGAGATCCTCTGCGACGGAAAGACTACCGCAGACCTGCCCTACCAGACCTTTGATAACGGCATCGTCACCATTAACACCGAGACCTGCGAAGCGCTGGGCCTTGACCTTGACACCGTGAAGGAAGCCTTCAAGCCCTACTGCACCGAGATCGTGGAAGTAACCACCGCAGAGAACTTCTCTTAAAAAAGTACCCTCTCAGTCAAAACCTGACGGTTTTGCCAGCTCCCCCGAAGGGGGGAGCTTTTGGCGGTTCTGAGGAAGTGTTTTGCTGCCCACAGTGCACCGCATCACAAGAAGCTAAATTAAATAAGTCCGGTATCTTCGTGGTTAGCAGGCTCGCCCTCTCAGTCAAATCCTACGGATTTGCCAGCTCCCCCAAAGTGGGAGCCTTTGGCAGTCCACGTAAAGTTCATCTTTCTGCCAAGGCCTCTCCCTTTGGGAGAGGTGTCACCGTAGGTGACGGAGAGGGCGAGCCTGCTTTCCGTCACGACCCTTCCCGTGAAAATGGAATACCGGAGCGTCCGCAGACGCTCCGGTATTCCGAAATAAAAACTGATTCCTTAAATTATGGCCAGAGCAAAAGCGGAGGCCATTTTAAATCGTCCACTCAAAAAGAAACATAAAAGGAGCACACACATGCTGGCGAGTATCTTTTCGCTCAACGTCCTACAGACGGCGCTGGAACTGGGCTGTATCTATGCCCTGGTGGCGCTGGCACTGTTCCTGAGCTATTCCATCCTGAACATCGCAGATCTTTCCACTGACGGCTGCTTCACGCTGGGCTGCGCCGTGGCCTGTCAGGTAGCACTGACCGGCCACCCCATTCTGGCCCTGTTCGCAGCCATGGCGGCAGGCGTGTGCTCCGGCTTTGTTACGGCTTTTCTGCAGACCCGCCTTGGCGTGGAGAGCATCATGGCAGGCATCATCGTCAACACCGGCCTTTACACCATCAATCTGGCCGTGATGGGCTTTTCCTCCACCATGTCGCTGGTCAAGACCGACACTGTTTTCTCGCTGGCAAAGGGCTCACTGAGCTTCCTTGGCGGCTGGTATAAGCTGGCCATCGCGCTGGCCATGATCCTGCTTGCCGGTGCGGCGATGCTGGGCTTTCTGGGCACCCGGCTGGGCCTGTCCATCCGCGCCACCGGTGACAACGCTGCTATGGTGCGTGCTTCCAGCATCAACCCGGCTTTCACCATTACGGTGGGCCTGTGCATTTCCGGCGCATTGTGCGCCCTCTCCGGCGGACTGCTGGCGCAGTATCAGAAGAGCTGCGATATCAATGTGGGCACCGGCATGGTGACCATCGCACTGGCTTCCCTCATCATCGGCGAGACTCTGCTTGGTAAGCGCACCATGCTGCGCCGGATCATCGGCGTGGTGTTCGGCAGCTGCCTGTACCGTTTTATCGTGGCTGTGGCCCTGCGCTTCAATGTGCCTGCCGCCGCCATGAAGCTGGTGTCCGCCATCATCGTGGCCATCGCCATTTCGATGCCGGCCATCAAGGAAAAAATCGCCTTTGAGCAGCGCAAGCATGGGGCCTGCCGCCGCCGCGGGACCACCGGCAAGGAGGGAAAGTAAGATGGAAATGCTTCAGCTGAACGATCTGCACAAGACTTTCAACCCCGGCACGGTCAATGAAAAAGTGGCCCTGAACGGTGTCAGCCTGCACATGGAAGCCGGGGACTTTGCCACCATCGTGGGCTCCAACGGCGCGGGCAAATCCACCCTGTTCAACGCCATCACCGGCGGCTTCATCGCGGATGAGGGCAGCATCCTGCTGGGCGGACAGGATATCACCTTTGCGCCGGAGCATCAGCGCAGCAAGGTCATCGGCCACCTGTTTCAGGACCCGCTCAAAGGCACGGCACCCAACATGACCATTGAGGAAAACCTTGCACTGGCCTATCTGCGTGCCGGCACCGCGCCCCACGCCATCTTTTCCCGCATCTCCCGCAAGGACAAGGAAGTGTTCCGCGAAAAGCTGGCGCTGCTGGATATGGGCCTTGAGGACCGCATGAAGCAGCCGGTGGGACTGCTTTCCGGTGGCCAGCGGCAGGCGCTGACCCTGCTCATGGCAACGCTGGTCACCCCAAAGCTGTTGCTGCTGGACGAGCACACCGCCGCACTGGACCCCGCCACCGCCGAAAAGGTACTGGAGCTGACCAAGAGCATCGTGGCTGAAAAGAAGATCACCTGCCTGATGGTCACCCACAATATGCATCAGGCACTGGAGCTGGGCAACCGCACCCTGATGATGGATTCCGGCCGCATCGTCTTTGACGTGAAGGGCGAGGAACGCAGCCGGATGACCGTGGACGACCTGCTTGAAAAGTTCCGCGAGAACGCAGGCAAGAACCTGGACAACGACCGCATCCTGCTGAGTAAAGTGGAAAAGTGACCCGGACAGGAAAGCACAGCCCCGACAGACCATGCAGTCTGCCGGGGCTGTATTTTTGCGGGGAAGTGCACCGTAGGGAAAAGCGGTTCCCCCTGAAACAGCAAATCCCCCCTGCGCAGATGCACAGAGGGGATTTTAAATATCGGAAATTACTGAACGTATTCGACCGTGTACTCGAAGCCGTACTCTTCCTGCAGCTTCTTCACCTCGGCCTCGCAGTCCTCGATGAAGGTGGGGGCGTAGACGGAAGCGCCATTGTGGGCCTTCTTGTAGTCCTCAACGATCTGCTGCAGCTTTGCCCAGCCCTCGTTGGCCTTGTTCTGGTCGATGCTGTCGGGGAAGTTGATGATGAACTCGCGGTGCTTAGGAATACGTGCTTTCATGGTAGGTTCTCCTTATAACAGTTTGGATTTTGATTGTTGATTTATACAGAAGCACAGAGAAAAACCTGTGCAACTTGCGAAAAACGGATCACAGCCCGTATACCCGGCGGGCATTTTCGGCTGTGGTGCGGAACACCTCTTCCACAGAGATGCCCCGCAGCTGGGCGATATACTCGCCCACATAGCGGATGAGGGAGCTGTCACAGCGGGTGCCGCGCACCGGCTCCGGTGCCATGTAGGGGCAGTCGGTCTCCAGCACGATGCTTTCCAGCGGCAGGGCGCTGATGGCTTTTGCCGCCCGCTTGGCACCCTTGAAGGTGCACGCCCCGCCAAAACCGATGAACAGTCCCTGTTTTGCCAGCCACACCGCGTCGTCGGCACTGCCGGAATAGCAGTGGACGATGCCCTTGGGCTGGTATTTTTTGAGCAGGGCGTAAACGTCGGCGTGGGCGTTGCGGTCGTGCACGATGATGGGTTTGTCCAGCTCCAGCGCCAGCCGGATGTGTGCCTCAAACATGGCCAGCTGGGCATCCTTGGGCACAGGCCAGTGGTAGTCCAGCCCGCACTCCCCCACTGCCACCACCTTGGGGTCCTCGTAATACAGGGCCAGAGCGCGCATCTCTGCGGCCCAGTCTCCGCCGTACACCGAGACCGTAGGAGCCGGGCCTTCCTCGCCGCAGTCGGCGGCGGGCAGCAGGCTTTCCGGGTGGATGCCAACAGCTGCCACCACCCACGGGTAGCGGTGCGCCAGCTCCAGCACTTTGGGTGCATCCCCGGAGTGGGTGGCCTGTTCACACACGCCCACCACGCCCTTGCCGGGCAGGCTGTCCAGCAGGAAATCGCGGTCTGCGTCAAAAGCGCGGGCACTGTAGTGCGCGTGGGTGTCAAAAATGGGGCCGGTCATTTGCCCTCCTTTTTGGCGGGGGCCTTGTTCACCAGCCAGATGCCCACACACACGAACACCAGCGCCGCCAGATACTGCCAGCGGAACAGGGGTTCGCCGTTGAGCACGACGCTCAGCAGCACGTTGACCACCGGGTTCACGAAGCCAAAGATGGCAATGCGGCTGACCGGGTTGTTCTTCATCAGCAGGGCCCACAGCACATAGCCTGCCCCGCAGATGAAGGCCAGATACAGCATGACCACCACCGCCAGTGCGCTCTGCACATGGAGACTGCCGCCCAGCACAGTGCCCAGCACGAACAGTGCCAGACCGCCCACGAACAGGTTGATGAAGCAGACGGCAAAGCTGTCTGCTTTTTTGGTCACGGATTTGTTCCACGGGCCGGACAGGGTAAAGATGATGGTAGCGGCCATCATGCAGAACACGCCCCAGCCGCTTCCGCTGCCGTGGTTGCCCAGCGTGCCGATGAGCACGCCCGCAAAGCCGATGACACAGCCCAGCGTTTTGGCAGCGGTCATGCGGTCGGCGTTGCCGTAGATGAAATGGGCAAAAATCACGCCCAGAAAGCTCTGGGTGCTGTTCAGGATACCGCCAAAGGCACCCGTGAGCATGGCAACAGCGATGTAATAGAATGCGTACTGGGTCGTGGTCTGCCACAGGCCCAGAGCACAGCACTCCGCTGCCACTTTGCCGCGGGGAAACTTGGGCAGGCGGCTCTGCAACAGAACACTGCCCAGAAGCACCAGAAAGCTGCCCAGCATGAACCGCACACCGGCAAAGCAGAAGATGGAGGCGGTGCTGCCGGAATCAATGGAGAACAGCCGGTAGCCCAGCTTGATGAAGGGGAAGGCCGAGCCCCACAGCACATTGCAGAAGATGGCCAGCAGCACGGCAAACACCGGCGTGCCGAAAATTTTATCCAGCCATTCCGCGTGGGAAAGCGTTTTGTTTTCCTGCATGGCGGCTCAGTGGATGCGGCTGCCTACGGGGGTGTCGTCGCCGTAGAAAGCGATGGAGCAGCCGCCGTCGGCGGTATCAGCAGCAAAGATCATGCCCTCGCTGACGTACTTGCCCTTCATCATCGGGCGGGGAGCCAGATTGCACACAATGCCGATCTTCTTACCGATCAGGTCTTCCGGCTTGAACCACTTTGCAATGCCGGAAAGGATGCAGCGCTCCCGCTCGCCGTCGAACACGGTCAGGTGCAGCAGCTTCTTGCTCTCCTTCAGGTTCTCGCAGGCGCGCACCTCGGCCACGCGCAGCTCCACCTTGCAGAAGGTGTCAAAGTCGATCTCTTCCTCGTGGGTAAAGTCCACGGTGCTCTCCTCGGCGGGGGCGGCAGCCTTCTTCTCTGCTTCGGCCTTGGCCTTGTTGGCAGCTTCGGCAGCGGCCTTGCGTTTCTCGTCCTCTTCCTTCAGGTGGGCAATTTCCTTTGCCACATCGATGCGGGGGAACAGTGCCTCGCCCTTGTGCACGGTGTAGGTCTCCTGTGCGCCGTAGGTGGTCTTGGTCAGGTCCAGAGCAGATGCGTCCAGACCCAGCTGTTCCATCATCTTGGGTGCGGTGGTGGGCAGGTATGCGTTCAGCAGGATGCCGCACACGCGCAGTGCCTCGCACAGGTGGTACAGCACGCTCTCCAGACGGGCCTTGTTGGCCTCGTCCTTGGCCAGCGCCCAGGGTGCGGTCTCGTCGATGTACTTGTTGGCGCGCTGGATGACCGCAAAGATCTCCATCAGGGCCTGCGGGATGGTCAGGCTGTCCATGTCGGCCGTGACCTTGGCGGTCAGCTCGTTGACCATGGTCTCCAGCTCGGTGTCAATGGCCTCGGTACCGGCCACATTGTGCACGGTGCCGCCGAAGTACTTCTCGCACATGGCGACCGTGCGGCTGAGCAGGTTGCCCAAATCGTTCGCCAGATCGCTGTTGATGCGGGTGATCAGGGCTTCGTTGGTGAACATGCCATCGTTGCCGAAGGGAATCTCACGCAGCAGGAAGTAGCGGATGGCATCCACGCCGTAGCGGTCGCACAGGATCACAGGGTCCACCACGTTGCCCACGGACTTGGACATCTTGCCGCCGTTCATCAGCAGCCAGCCGTGGCCGAACACCCGTTTGGGCAGGGGCAGATCCAGAGCCATCAGCATGGCGGGCCACAGAATGGTGTGGAAACGCAGGATCTCCTTGCCCACCATGTGAAGGTCGGCAGGCCAGAACTTGTCGTAGTCGTGATATTTTTCGTTACCGTAGCCCAGCGCGGAGATATAGTTGCTCAGGGCGTCCACCCACACATACATGGTGTGCTTGGGGTCGAAGGGCACGGGGATGCCCCACTTCACGGAGGTGCGGGACACGCAGGTGTCCTGCAGGCCCTGCTTGATGAAGGCGATCATCTCGTTCTTGCGGCTCTCAGGCTGGATGAACTGGGGGTTCTCCTCGTAGAGCTTCAGCAGGCGGTCGGCATACTTGCTGGTCTTGAAGAAGTAGGCTTCCTCGTGTGCGTCGTACACTTCGCGGCCGCAATCGGGGCACTTGCCGTCCACCAGCTGGCTGTCGGTCCAGAAGCTCTCGCAGGGCTTGCAGTAGTGGCCGATGTACTCGCCCTTGTAGATGTCGCCCTGCTCATACAGCTTGGTGAAAATTTTCTGGCAGGACTCCATGTGGTAGTCGTCGGTGGTGCGGATGAAGCGGTCGTAGCTGACGTCCAGCAGCTTCCACAGATCCTTGACGGTGGCTACGATCTTGTCCACATACTCCTTGGGGGTCACACCGGCATCGGCAGCCTTGTCCTGAATTTTCTGGCCGTGCTCGTCGGTGCCGGTCAGGAACATGACGTCATAGCCCTGCATCCGCTTGAAGCGTGCCAGTGCGTCGCAGGCGACAGTGGTATAGCTGTGGCCGATGTGCAGCTTGTCGCTGGGGTAGTAGATGGGAGTGGTGATGTAGAATGTCTTGTGCTCACTCATAGGTTGATACTCTTCCTTTCCTGATTTGGCGGGGGACGAAAAAAGCCCTCATCCTGCCGGACTGAGCCGGACAAGGACGAGAGCCTGAAACTTTCGTGGTACCACCTTGCTTCGCCGCACCCTTGCGGGCGCAGCCTTTTGCCGGGCCAAAAAGCACGGCGCAGCGCGGTAACGGGCGCACCCGTCGCAGGCTCAATTTTCACCTGCGCAGCTCCGAGACCATCTTCGGCATCGCGCGGCCTGCCCGGTTCCATCCTTCGGGCTTTCTGTCAGGCGCAGACGGTGCGTACTCTTCTCTTCACAGCCAATTTACACTGTTATGTCTATAATACGCAAAAACGGTGGGTTTGTCAACATTAAATCTCGTAATCCAGACAGAACCGTGCCTTGGTGTAGGGCCGCACCTTGCCGTCGGCCACAGCCACATGGGCGGGATGGACGGAGTAGCCCTTGAGGGCCTCGGCGCTTTCAAAGGTGGTGTCCAGCATCAGGTCGGCGGTGGAAGAGGGGAGACCGTTGATGTTGACATGCACTTCCACAAGGCCGGGGATCTTGCCGGCCAGACTTTCCAGCCCCTCTTTGATGCCTGCCTTGACGGCGGCTTTTTCGGCATCGGACAGCTCGTCCTTCAGCTGCCACAGGATCACATGCTTGACCATAATAAAATACCTCCTGCGTTTTTTCTCATTGTAGCAGGATGAGAAAACGAACGCAAGAGGAAAGCTGCAAAGTATTATTGGGGTGCGAACAGCAGAACCACCAGAAGCACGGCACAGAGCACCGAAACTACGATGCCCTCCAGCCGGGTCAATTTGATGTACTCTTCCGTGGGCTCAGGTACCTGCGTGTACCGCCTGCGGGAGCGCAGGGCAATGGCATCTTCCGGATGCAGCGCCATAAAAATGCCGAACCCGATGCCGAAAAGTGCGGTTAAGATCGCACAGATGACTTCCATAGCAACCTCTCACTTTTTGTTTTTGTCGTCCCTGCTCAGAGTATAGCACAGATACGAGATCAGCAGGGCAGCGCACAACACGAGCGCTGCCACCATCAAAATGGAGTGCAGCGGCTCGACCCTGGGAAGAAAGGTGTTGACCAGATAGAGTGCACCGCAAAGGATCGAAGCAATGCCGTAAAATTTGCGGAAGTGCTTCTTTTCGTCCTCACTGCTCCATCCGGTGCCGGTGCCATTGTACAGATCCCGGATGCCGCGGTACAAAAACAGCACACCCAGCGCGGCGTTCAGCCAATCCCAGTCCGAAAGATTCAAATTCATGGTGGCCCCTTTCCGGCTGTCAATCCGCACTATGGTTCCAGCTTTCGTAAGCGACAAGATAAAGAAGGTCTCCCACGATGGCGATGCCGAAGATGATACGGTAGAGCAGCGATGTAACAGGTGTGAAGGCTAAGATCAGAAAGGCGATGCTGTTGAGCATGTAAAACACGCCGTTCTTTTTCTGCCAGAAGGCGCGGTACTCCGGGTCGCGGTGATACTGGTTGAACGGCAGATCGAGGAACGGGTCTTTGCCTTGAAGGTCCCGAATGCCGGAGATGAACCAGATAACGGTCAGCACAAGGTTGAACAGAGTGGAAAACGAAACGAACGACTCCATGAAATGCACCTCCCATCTTTTTCCACAGTATACCACAGAAAAGTGCAAAAACAAAGGACGGTATTCAACCGCGCAGCGTAAAATTTGCACAAATCGAGCGTTGACTGTTGGTGAAAACAGCACAAAATAAAACCAGCCGGACGAGGCGGTTGCAAGCCCTCGTCCGGCTGGATACTTACTTCTTCGGAGTCATAAGCCTCTTCTCCTTGGGGTTCCTCATTTTCGGAGTAAACGTTTCATAGGGTGACTCTCCTTAGAAACTACTGGAAACTGAGAATCTATTTCAAGGGGACTGATTACTTAGTACATTGGATTGACCCTTCTCTTAACTGATGGAGTGCGGCACCGAGATTCGGAAGATGAATTTCATATTACCACATTCTTTCGAGTTAGATTCGCCAGGGGCAAACTACTTAGTACATTGGTAGAACTCCTTTTTTGCTATTCAAATAATGTTCTCCGTACAAAAGATACCTTCATAGGAATCATCTCCGGCGGATCTATTTGAATCGCTGGGGGTTAAGTTTATCGACAGGTTGTCGTGTAATCGCATTTTTGATGCTCAAGACTGGCTCATTTTTGTTGTGTTTTTATACGGGGGAAACATCCCGTCTGTGGTGAGCCTCTATTTTGCTTCTCAGCGAATCCCGACAGCCTGTCCCTGCTGTGCGGGTTCCATATCGACCATCGGTCTCGCTCCTTTCTGCTTCAAGTCAGCGGGATTAGCTCTCTCTTGAGCTTCTGCTGTACTTCTCTGGTTTCTGGCTTTATTATACATATTCCTGATTGATTTGTCTATTCGCAGAGTGCACAAGGATAGAAATATAAAATTGTGCAGTTCTTGAAAAACAGCAGATAGAACGTGCAAAATGCCGCTTTCTGTGCGGTGTGCCCGGGCAATCGGGCCCTTTGGGGAGGAACTCTGTGCCCTGCAGGGAGGGCTGCCGGGAGAGTCACAGCAAAGCTGCCCAGAAGTTCCGGGCCGTTTGTGGAGGATTTTGCGCAAAACGGGAGAAAGTGTCCACAGGGTATTATGCGTCAGATCGATTTGTGCTAAAATAGCACCAATGAATGGTAGTCGCCGCCGCCCCGCGAGATGAAAGTTTCGCGGGGCGGCTTTTTTGCGGCAAAAATTTAGACACAAAAGAAACGGAGAATCAAAATGCCTAAAACTTTACCGGAACGTATCTTCTTTACCATTGTCATGGCTGCAATTATGGTCTATGGCATGATCGTTTACAATGTGGCGCTGAACACAGGCGGTGTCACCAATGCCACCTTTGTTATGGCACTGCACGAGATGCCGATCATGGTTCCCATTGCCTGCGTGCTGGAATTTTTCGTGGTGGAGAAACTGGCCACCGGATTGGCGTTTATGTTCATGCGGCCCACAGATCGTCCGCAGTTCATCACCTATGCCATCTCGCTGATGATCGTGTGCATCATGTGCCCGGTGATGAGCCTGATCGCAACGGTGCTGTTTAAAGAACCCGGCTTTGGCACTTGGGTGCATACATGGGGCTACAATATGCCCATGGCCCTGTGCTGGCAGATGCTGTACTGCGGGCCGCTTGCCCGTGCCATCTTCCGGCTGGTGTTCCGCCGCGGCGCAAAACAGGCGGACTGACAGATTTTAGATATGCAGTTATAATAAATATGTATAGGAGCGGGTGTAATACCGGACGAGACGCCTATACGAATTTTATATATCGGGCATATAAAGTATGTAAAATGGGGCATTTTTGATGGAAATATTCCCCGGAATGCCCTGAAAAAGCCATTGAAACCTAAGAATTGGCTAAGAAATTTGTGGAAAAAGTACATGTGAAGAACGTTTTATTGGACAAGATGCACAACTTTTTTTGTATATCAATGCAGTAGAACCACCTAAAATGTAGAATGTGCACAAAGCCACTTGCCAATTTTCGTCAATCGTACTATCATACACAACGAAAAAAGACGAAGTGACCCGTGCAGGAGGGAGGGTGTGACCGGACAGAGCCGAACACCTTCCTTACTTTTTTCACAAAGCTGCGCCTTTTCTTCGAGCGATAAGAAGGACGCTGCGCCGCCGGGGCGGTGCGGCGGTCTTACCCCCGGAACCCTATTCTTCAGGAAGGAGGAAAAACAATTGAATAATCTGACCAAAGCATTGATGGAAGAGCTGACCGTTGAATACGTCAAGGTCGGCCCGCTGCAGATCCCGGAATCCGTGGTCATCAGCTGGGTGATCCTGGCCATCGTCACCATCGGCTCGATCCTGCTTACCAGAAACCTGAAGGTGGACCATATCAGCAAGCGTCAGGCCGTGCTGGAAATGGCCTACCTCGCAGGCACTAATTTCTTTGAAGGTCTGCTGGGCGAAAAGGGCAGGCGCTATGTGCCTTACCTGATGACCGTGGCCATCTACATCGCCTTCAGCAACCTGATCGGCGTGTTCGGTGTCAAGCCCCCCACGAAGGATCTGGACGTGACCGCAGCGCTGGCGCTGATGAGCATTGTGCTGATCGAGGGTGCCGGCATCCGTGCACGCGGCGGCGTTGGCTTCTTCAAGAGTCTGGCTGCCCCCACGCCGGTCATGACCCCTATGAACATCCTCGAGATCGCCATCCGCCCCACCAGCCTGTGCATGCGACTGTTCGGCAACGTGCTGGGTGCATTCGTCATCATGGAGCTGATCAAGCTCGTGGTGCCTGTGTTCGTCCCGGCGGTGTTCAGCCTGTATTTTGACCTGTTCGACGGTCTGATCCAGACCTATGTGTTCGTGTTCCTGACTTCGCTGTTCATGAAAGAAACCATGGGCGGAGAAGACTGATCCATTGATATTTACTGAATTTAAAAGAAGGTTATTACTATGAATGGTTTGATTGCTCTGGGCGCTGGCATTGCAGCGCTGACCGGCATTGGCGGCGGTATCGGCATCGGCATCGCAACGGGTAAGGCAACGGAGGCAATCTCCCGTCAGCCCGAGGCATCCGGCAAGATCCAGACCAACCTGCTGCTGGGCGCTGCTCTGGCAGAAGGTACTGCAATTTTCGGCTTCGTCGTTGCACTGCTGATCATCCTGTTCCTGGGTCAGTAACGGAGGCGCAGACGAATGCTGAAGTTGGATATTAACCTGCTGTGGACCGTCGTGAACGTCCTCGTCATGTATGCGGTGCTGCGCAAGTTCCTGTTCAAGCCTGTTCAGGACGTGATCGCAAAGCGCCAGCAGATGGTGGACGCAAACCTGGCCGATGCGGAGACCTCCAAGAAGGAAGCCGCAGAGACCATGAACGCCGCGCAGGAAAAACTGCGCAATGTGGACAATGAGGCCGCTGCCCGCCGCGAAGCCTACGAAAAGCAGGCTGAGGTCGAAAAGCAGCAGCTGCTGGCAGATGCCCGCAAGCAGGCGGACGCCATCGTGGCCGCCGGCAAGGCGAGCGCCGAGGCCGAACGCCAGAGCAAGCTGCGGGAAGCCGATGCCCAGACCACGGCACTGGCCCGTGCGATGTGCGAGAAGCTGCTGGCCCGCAATCTGACCGCCCAGGACGATGCACGTCTGCTGGACGATCTGCTGGAGAAAGCAGGTGCAGGCAATGGCAACTGAATTCAGTCGTGAATTTTTTGCGGACAACCGCATCGTCAAGGCCGAGCTGCGCAGCGCCCGCAAGCCCCGGGAAGAGGAGCTGAACCGGATCCGCGCCGAGGTACGCAAGCTGTATGATGCCACCGAGGTCATCCTGAACGTGACGGTGGACGAGAGCCTGCTGTCCGGCTATGTCCTGCAGGTGGGCGACCGCGTGTTCGATAACTCCGGCCGTCATCAGCTGGACAAGATGATGGAGGGCAAGCCCTCGCTGGCTACCCTCAAGACCCGCATTGAGGACTACAAGCCCGCCGAGACCTCTGCCGAGGGCGGTGTGGTCATCTCCTCTGCCGACGGCATCGTGCACGTCGAAGGCATGAACCGCGCCGTGTACGGCGAGATCGTCACCTTCGACAACGGTGCCAAGGGCATGGTGGAGAGCGTGGACCCCGAACAGCTGGGCATCATGCTGTTCGACGGAGCTGAGACCGTCGGCGTGGGCACCATGGTGACCCGCAGCGGCAAGCGTGCCGGCATCCCGGTGGGCGATGCCTTCCTGGGCCGTGTCATCAGCCCGCTGGGCGAGCCCATCGATGGCAAGGGCCCCATTGAAGCTGTGGGCTACAACCCCATCGAAAAGCAGGCCCCCGGCATTCTGGAGCGTCAGAGCGTGGATACCCCGCTCCACACCGGCATCCTCGCCATCGATTCCATGTTCCCCATCGGCCGCGGTCAGCGTGAGCTGATCATCGGCGACCGCCAGACCGGCAAGACCTCCATCGCCACGGACGCCATCCTGAACCAGAAGAACACCGGTGTGCTGTGCATTTATGTGGCCATCGGCCAGAAGGCTTCTTCCATTGCCCGCGTGGCAGGCGATCTGCAGAAGCACGGTGCCATGAGCTACACCACCATCGTGGCGGCTACTGCTTCGGATTCCGCTCCCCTGCAGTACATCGCACCCTATGCCGGTACCGCACTGGCCGAGTACTTCATGAGTCAGGGCAAGAGCGTGCTGATCGTTTACGACGATCTGTCCAAGCATGCAGTGGCCTACCGTGCCATTTCTCTGCTGCTGCGCCGCTCTCCGGGCCGTGAGGCTTACCCCGGCGATGTGTTCTATCTGCACTCCCGTCTGCTGGAGCGCTCCTGCCGGATGCGCGACGATCTGGGCGGCGGTTCCATCACCGCACTGCCTATCGTAGAGACGCAGGCAGGCGACGTTTCGGCCTACATCCCCACCAATGTCATTTCCATCACCGATGGTCAGATCTTCCTCGAGAGCGCTCTGTTCAATGCAGGCAACCGCCCGGCCGTCAATGTGGGTCTGTCGGTGTCCCGTGTGGGCGGCGCTGCCCAGACCAAGGCCATGAAGAAGGCCAACGCCAACCTGCGTATCGAGCTGGCACAGTACAAGGATATGGAGTCCTTTGCACAGTTCAGCTCGGATCTGGACGCAGAGACCCGCCGCCAGCTGGACCACGGCAAGGCTCTGATGGAAATGCTCAAGCAGCCGCTGTATCAGCCCAAGTCCGACGCCGAGCAGGTGGTCACGCTGGTGCTGGCTTCCCACGGTGTGCTGGACGAACTGCCCACTGCCGAGCTGCGCGCCAAAACTTCCGCATTTGTGCGTCAGTTCCGCGCGGATGTGTCCGGTACGATGGATAAGATCACCGCCACCGGCAAGCTGGAACCTGAAATGGTCGATGCCATCCTGAACGCCTGGAAAGCTTATGCGGGAGGCGACAGCCATGCCGTCCAGTAAGCTGCTGAAGGAGCGCATCGAGAGCATTCAGGACACCATGAAGATCACGAACGCCATGTACCTGATCTCCTCGTCCAAGCTGCGCAAGGCACGTAAGAACTACCAGAATGTATCGCCCTACTTCAACCGTATGCGCGATACCATTTCCCGCGTGGTGCCCCACCTGCCGGAAGAGCCGGTGCATCCGTTCTTCCACGAGCGTAATATCGCAAACCCCAAGCGGGCCTACATCGTGCTGACGGCAGATAAGGGCATGGCAGGCGCTTACAACCAGAACATCATCAAGTTCCTCAAGGAAAATGCGGATGAGAACGACCGGTTCTATGTGATCGGCCAGACCGGCTACCGCGCCCTGTACCACAAGGATCCGCGGCTGGTGGAGGATTTCCACTACGGTGCCACGGAGCCTACGCTGCAGCGTGCCCGCGATATCACGATGGACGCCATCGATGATTTCAAGACCGGCAAGCTGGATGAGATCTATCTCATCTATACCCGCATCGAGAATGCACTGACCAGCGAGCCCACCATGGTGCGTCTGCTGCCGCTGGACCGCGCCCATCTGCAGCCTGCCCCCAAGGGTCTGGGCGATCCGAAGGGCGATGTGGAGATGTTCCCGTCTGCATGGACGGTGTTTGAACAGATCGCGCCCATTTATATGCACGGCATGATCTTTGGTGCCATGACCGAGAGCTTCTGCGCAGAGCAGAGCGCCCGCATGACCGCCATGGATTCCGCCACCAAGAACGCCAACGATATGATCCGGGAGCTGCAGCTGGAGTACAACCGCACCCGTCAGGGCTCCATTACACAGGAGATCACCGAGATCATCGGCGGTGCGGCTGCCGTGCAGAACCGGGCGGAATAAAACGTATTTACAAATTAGTATAGAGGCAATCGTATGATACAGGGAACTATTATTCGCGTAGCCGGCCCTGTGGTGGACGTGCAGTTCACCGCAGGCAAGCTGCCTGCCCTGCAGGAAGCGCTTACCGTGACCGCCGAGGGCACCGAGCGCACGATGGAAGTGACACAGCATGTCAACGAGACCACTGTGCGCTGCATCATGCTTTCCGCCAGCGAGGGTCTGGGCAAGGGCATGACCGTGACCGCTACCGGCCACGGCCTGACCGCACCGGTGGGCGAAGCCACGCTGGGCCGCATGTTCGACCCGCTGGGCAGACCCATCGACGGAAAGGGCTCTGTGGATGATGTGCCGCATTGGCCCATCCACCGCAAGGCCCCCAGCTTTGCAGAGCAGAAGCCCGCGACCGAGATCCTGGAGACCGGCATCAAGGTCATCGACCTGCTGGCCCCCTATGCAAAGGGCGGCAAAATCGGTCTGTTCGGCGGTGCAGGCGTCGGCAAGACCGTGCTGATCCAGGAACTGATCCACAACGTGGCCACCGAGCACGGCGGCTACTCCATCTTCACCGGCGTGGGCGAGCGCTCCCGCGAGGGCTGCGACCTTTGGGGCGAGATGAACGAGTCCGGTGTTCTGAATAAGACCGCACTGGTCTTTGGTCAGATGAACGAGCCCCCAGGAGCACGTATGCGTGTTGCCGAGACCGGCCTGACCATGGCAGAGTACTTCCGTGAGGAGACCCACAAGGACGTGCTGCTGTTCATCGATAACATCTTCCGTTTCGTGCAGGCAGGCTCCGAGGTGTCCGCCCTGATGGGCCGTATGCCCTCTGCTGTGGGCTACCAGCCCACTCTGGCCAACGAGCTGGGCGCTCTGCAGGAGCGCATCACCTCCACCAAGGAAGGCTCCATCACCTCGGTGCAGGCCGTCTACGTCCCCGCCGATGACCTGACCGACCCGGCCCCCGCCACCACCTTTGCACATCTGGATGCCACTACCGTGCTGTCCCGTAAGATCGTGGAGCAGGGCATTTACCCGGCCGTGGACCCGCTGGCATCCACCTCCCGCATTCTGGAAGCGGATATCGTGGGCGAGGAGCACTATCGCGTGGCCCGCAAGGTGCAGTCCATTCTGCAGCGCTATCAGGAACTGCAGGACATCATCGCCATTCTGGGCATGGACGAGCTGGACGAGAACGACAAGCTCACCGTCGCCCGCGCCCGCAAGCTGCAGAAGTTCCTCTCCCAGCCCTTTGCTGTGGCCGAGAACTTTACCGGCCTGAAGGGCAAGTATGTGCCCCTGCAGGATACCGTGCGCAGCTTTGCCGCCATTGTGGACGGCGAAGCCGACGACCTGCCGGAGTGGGCGTTCTTCAACGTTGGTACGCTGGAAGATGCCCGCCAGAAGGCGGCGGAAAAGCTGGCTGAGGAAAAGGGCGGTGCCGTCTGATGAACAAGTTCATGCTGAACATCACTGCGTCCAGCGGTGAGTACTATCAGGGCGATTGCGAAGACCTTGTGCTGCCCATCAGTGATGGCGTGTACGGCATACAGGCCGGACACAGCCCGGTACTGGTGGCCATCCACATGGGCATCCTGCACTTTGAGGTGAACGGTGAAAGCCGGGACATCCTGGTAGGCGACGGCATTGCCGAGGTGACGCCTGCCTATGTGATGGTGCTGGTGGACAGCGCCGAGCGTCCGGAGGATATCGACAAGAACCGTGCCGAGGCTGCCCGCATCCGTGCCGAGGAGCGTTTGCAGCATCAGCAGAGCATGCATGAATATTATCAGAGCAAGATCGCGCTCGACCGTGCGATGCAGCGCCTGCAGGCCGCTGCAAAGTACCGGCGCTGAGAATGAGCCGCATCTGCCAGGACCAGATCTGAAAAAAGAGCATCATTTGTATCCGGTGAGGGTGCAAAGTGATGCTCTTTTTTGTTTCAGGCTGTTCCATGGAACGCAGCTTTCGTGTATAATAAAGTCAATGCAACCCCGCGTGTTGTGCGGGAAAGGAGGAGGTTTTCCATGATCCAATTCGGCCTGCGTCTGCATGACGCGGAAAAGCTGCCCGTTGAACAGGTGCTGCCGCTGGTGCGCCAGAAAGGCTTTACCTGCGCCCATGTGGCTCTGAGCAAATCCTTCAAGGAGCTGCCCTGCACCCCCAGCGCCCTGACCCCCGGCTATGCGCTGTATCTGCGGCATCTGTTTGAGAAAAACGGCATCGACATTGCCGTGCTGGGCAACTACCTGAACCTTGCCCACCCGGATGCGGATGCCCTGCACGCCATTCAGGAAAAATACTATGCCCATATCCGCTTTGCAAGCCTGCTGGGCTGCGGCATGGTGGGCACCGAGACCGGTGCGCCCAACGCGGAGTACAAATTCTGTCCGGAGTGCCGCAGCGATGCCGCACTTTCCACCTTTATCAAGAACTTCAAGCCGGTGGTGCGCTGCGCCGAGCAGTACGGCGTGACCATTGCCATTGAGCCGGTGGTCAAGCACATCGTGTACGATGCCAGACGCGCCCGCATCGTGCTGGACGAGATCGGCAGCCCGAACCTGCAGATCCTGTTCGACCCCGTCAACCTGCTGAACATGGAAAATGTGGACCGCCGCGAAGAAGTGTTCGCCGAGGCCATCGAGCTTCTGGGCAAGGACATCGCCATGATCCACTTTAAGGATTTCCTGCGCAAGGATGCGGGCGGCCAGCTGGCTGCTACGGGTGCAGGACAGGGCGGTATGGAGGACTACCGCACCATCCTGCGCTTTGCAAAGCAGGAAAAGCCCTATATCTTTGCAACGCTGGAGAACACCACCCCGGAAAACGCGGTGGAATGCCTGAACTACCTGAAAAAGCAGTACGACGAGTGCTGAACACTTTATAACAAGAAAAACATCTGCAAGCTTTGCCCGGAATGGGGCAGCTTGCAGATGTTTTTTGTATCAGATGAAGTTTATGGTTCGGCCTTTTACAAATTGCAATTAAGAAGTAGTTTCGCTGAAAATGCCCAGAGCGAAAGCGGAGGACATTAAGATCATTCCAGATCCAGCTTATGCTCCATCAGCCAGCGGGTCAGCAGAAAGTACCCTGCGGCAAAGGCAATGCTGACCGCCAGCCCGAACAGGGTGGTGAACGCACTGGGCGCAGCGATGGAAACATCTACACCGCCAAGGGTGGGATCGGAAACAGCCTGCAGCATGTCGGCACTGCTGACACCGGAGCTCAGCCAGTTCTGCAGGAAGGACAGCAGGAAAAATGCCAGAATACCGGCCGGGACCATGTGCTTTTTGAACTGGTGGCCGATCATGCATGCGGCATAGATGCACAGGATGCTGGACACCAGTGCCACCAGCCCGTTCAGCGTTTCAAAGATCAGCCAGAGCCACCCGGAGCTGCCGGTCATGCGGAAGATCTCTACCACTTTCTGCCACAGCTCCGGCAGCTGCTGCAGGGCCGCGCTGTTCAGAGACAGAGCCAGCAGCATCACCGCAAAGGAGAAAATACCCACGATGCTGCTGCAAAGCATCCAAACTACGCTGGAGATCAGCTTGGAAAGGATGAGCTGGCTTTCCGTCACCGGCAGGGTGTGCATCAGGTAGCCTTCGCGGCCCAGCAGATTGCGGGTGAAGCGGGTGACAATGGTCATCACGGACACCACTGCCACCGCAACGGCTACGACCATGTAGGCGAACAGCAGCAGAGATGCAAAGTTGTCCTTGGAAGAGTTGCGCAGGGAAAAGCCGCTCAGCACTGCCAGCGCAACAAGGGCCAGATACAGCCCGCCATAGGTGCGGCCGGTGGCCTTGAATTCATATTTTAACAGCTGTTTCAGCATTTGAATACCTCCCGGAAATATGCATCCACGCTCATGCCCTCGGTCTCGCGCAGCTCTTCGGCATTGCGGTGGGCGAAAACCCGGCCATCCTTCAAAAAGACGGCTTCGTCCAGAATGGGCTCGATATCGCCGATGAGGTGGGTGGAAAGAATGACGGTCGCATCCCGGCTGTAGTTGTTCAGGATGGTGCTCAGGATGTAGTCCCGGGCGGCAGGGTCCACGCCGCCAATGGGCTCATCCAGCAGGTAGAGCTTTGCGGCACGGCTCATGGCCAGGATCAGCTGCACCTTTTCCTTGCTGCCCTTGGAGAGGGTCTTGAGCCGCGCCTTCGGTTCCAGTTCCAGCCGGGCCAGCATTTCGTTTGCCTTAGCGGGGTCAAAATCGGCATAAAATTCGTGGAACATTTCCACCAGCTGCTCCACACGCATCCAGTCCGGCAGCCAGTCGGCGTCCGGCAGATAGGACACGATGGCTTTGGTGTCCGGCCCGGGGGTCATGCCGGCGATCCGGATGCTGCCTGCACTGGGCTGCAGCAGACCGTTCGCCAGCTTGATGAGGGTGGTCTTGCCGCTGCCGTTGGGGCCAAGCAGCCCCACGATGCGGCCAAAGCCGATGTGCAGGTCTACATTTTCCAGTGCGGTCTTATCCTTCTGATAGCACTTGGTCAGTGCTTCACAGCTCAAAAGTTCACTCATTGCGGTCCTCCTTTGCGTCCCAGTGTTCCAAAAGCGCGGCTGTCTGTGCGGGACTGTAGCCGATGCCGCGCATCTTTTCCAGAAAATCCGACGCCAGCGTCCGGGCGGTGTCGGCGCGAAGCTGTTCGATCAATGCAGTATCCTCCGTAACATAGCGGCCTGCGGTGCGTTCGGTGCGCACCAGCCCTTCCGTCTCCAGCTGGGCAAGGGCCCGCTGCATCGTGTTCGGGTTCACCCCGGCGGCTGCGGCCAGATCACGCACCGAATCCAGATGCCCGCCCGGCGGGTAGGTGCCGGCCAGGATCCGGGCCTTCAGCCGTTCCACAAGCTGGGCATAGATCGGGCGGCTGGCATCAAACTGTTCGCCCATGGTATCATCTCCTTGTCTCATTGTACTAAGCGCTTGATACAATAATACACGATTTGCTCTGTTTGTCAAGGGAAAAAAGAAAAAACACCATAAAACTGTGGGAAATTGGAAAAATGCCCATAAAACACTGCACATTGATAAAAAATTACAATAAATTCAAACAATTTCACATTGCAAAGCTTTTGACACTGTGCTATGCTGAAAAACAGAGAGCCCCGCCCGGAAAGCGGCGGAAAAGAGATTTGGAGAAAAAATAACTATGGCTGACCGCATCGTTCTGAATACCATCTCCTACCATGGCCACGGTGCCATTGAAAACATCGTTCCTGAACTGACCGCCCGCGGCTACAAGAAGGCATTCGTCTGCTCCGACCCCGACCTGATCAAGTTCGGCGTCACCAAGAAGGTCACCGATCTGCTGGATGCTGCAAACTTTGCCTACGCTGTTTACAGCGAGATCAAGCCCAACCCCACCATCGCCAACGTGCAGGACGGTGTGACCGCTTTCAAGGCTGCTGAAGCTGACTGCATCGTGACCATCGGCGGCGGCTCCTCCATGGATACCGCAAAGGCCATCGGCATCATCATCAATAACCCCGAGTTTGCGGATGTCCGCTCTCTGGAAGGTGTTGCTCCCACCAAGAAGCACGCGGTGTTCACCATCGCTGTTCCCACCACCGCCGGCACTGCTGCCGAGGTCACCATCAACTACGTCATCACCGATGTGGAGAAAAAGCGCAAGTTCGTCTGCGTGGATACCAACGATATCCCCGAGATCGCCGTGGTCGATCCCGATATGATGTCCTCCATGCCCAAGGGCCTGACCGCTGCCACCGGCATGGATGCTCTGACCCACGCCATCGAGGGCTACATTACCAAGGGTCACTGCGTCATCTCCGATATGTTCCATCTGGAAGCCATCAAGCTCATCAGCCAGAGCCTGCGCGGCGCAGTGCAGAACACCCCGGAAGGCCGCGAGGGCATGGCTCTGGGCCAGTACATCGCCGGCATGGGCTTCTCCAATGTGGGTCTGGGCATCGTCCACTCCATGGCACATGGTCTGTCCGCTCTGTACGACACCCCGCACGGTGTGGCCTGCGCCATCCTGCTGCCGGTGGGTTTGGAGTACAACAAGAGCGTTGCCGGTGAGCGCTACCGCGCCGTGGGCAAGGCCATGGGCGTTGTGGGCATCGATGAGATGAACGATGTGGAAGCCGCTGACGCCACCATCGCCGCCGTCAAGCAGCTGAGCGCAGACGTGGGCATCCCCACAAATCTGCACGGCATCCTGAAGGAAGAGGATATCCAGTTCCTCGCCGAGTCCGCATTTGCGGATGCCTGCCGTCCCGGCAATCCCCGCGACACCAGCGTGGAAGAGATCGTGGAGCTGTATAAGAGCCAGCTGTGATTCCACTCTGTAAATTCAAGCTGTAATTTTGAGCCCTGCTGTCCTTCGGGATGGCAGGGCCTTTTTCTAAGATGTATCTGAAAACAAAGCAACAGGCTGGATCTTCGTCTTTTCAGAGATGCCCGGAGAGCCTGCCGCGTCGCAGAGTGACAAAATTTCTGCACGGCTCTTGTACACAGCGCCCAAAACAGGTACAATCAATGCAGTAAGAAAAAACTGGAAGCGAAAGGAACCTTATGACGCTGAACTTCTATACTCTGGGTGTTATTTATCTAGTATATTCCTTTTTGGGCTGGGTGGCTGAGACGGTAGTCGCGACCATCCGGGGCGGAAGGTTTGCCAACCGCGGTGCGGCGGCAGGCCCGTTCTGCTTTATCTACGGTACCACCGGCGTGCTGCTGGCCGTGAGTTTCGGCGACCTGCGCACCGAGCCGGTCTACCTGTTCTTTGCCTGTATGATGGCGGCAACGGTGATGGAATGGATCACCGCCAAGCTGCTGGAACGCCTGCACCGCCGCAAGTGGTGGGACTATTCCGGCAAAAAATTCAATCTGAACGGCTATGTGTGCCTGCAGTATTCGCTGCTGTGGGGTGCACTGGGCACGGCAAGTGTGCTGTGGGGCAATAATGTGTTGCTGCAGCTGTGCGCGCATATTCCTGTCTGGCTGCTGCGCCCGGCAGTATGGGTCTCGCTGACGGTGGCGGTACTGGACCAGATCGGTTCGGCGGTGCTGGTGCAGCAGTATGCGGCCCGGCACCCGATGCTGGAGCAGCTCAACCAGAGACTGGGGGAGCGGTCGGATACGCTGCGCCGCAGGATCGCGCTTTACATTGAAAAACGCATCCAGTATGCTTACCCGGCTGCGGCCCGGCAGGAGCAGACTGCGCTCCGGAAGGGGGAAAAGAACTTCCTCAGCGTGTCCGACCTGCTGTGGCTGTTCGTGATCGGCGCGTTTCTGGGCGACATGGTGGAGACGGTGTTCTGCCGCGTGACCGCCGGGGTCTGGATGAGCCGCTCCAGTCTGGTCTGGGGGCCGTTCAGCGTGGTGTGGGGTCTGGCGCTGGTGCTGGCAACGGTGCTGCTGCGTCAGGAAAAGGACCGGAGCGACCGCTATCTGTTCGCCTTCGGCACCGTCATGGGCGGTGTGTACGAATACGTATGCAGCGCCGTCACCGAGCTGCTGTTCGGCACCGTGTTCTGGGACTACAGCAAGTTCAAGTTCAATCTGGGCGGGCGCATCAACCTGCTGTACTGCTTTTTCTGGGGCATTGCGGCGGTGATATGGATGCGCTACGGCTATCCGCTGGTGCTCAGAGGCATGAAGAAGGTGCGCAGCCGCGTCCGCCCATGGATGACCGTCCTGCTGGCCGTATTCATGGCGGTGAACATGCTCACCAGTGCGCTAGCGCTGGCCCGGTACGATGCCCGCACCAGCGGTGAAGGCCCCAAGAACAGCATCGATATGCTGCTGGATGCGCATTTTGACGATGCCCGCATGGAGCGTATTTATCCCAACGCGAAGAAAGTGACCAAGGCCGGATGAAATTTCAACGCTCCTCTTGCACTTTGGTGCAAAAACCGGTATAATATTTTCCGGATAAAAGGGAGTAAAGGGCGCTCGTTTTGCAAAAACGGTGCGCTGTGGCGCAGCGACATCCCGGCAGAAATGCCCGCTGTGTCACCGGAAGCTTGAGACTTTTATTACACTTTCCCGTTTCTGGGCAGGATGTAATAAAGGCCTCTTTTTTATTGCTGCTCTGCCAAAAATAAAAGGAGAAAACTATGCTCATTCCTGTTTTGCTGTTCATCGTGGGCCTGCTGTGCCTCATCAAGGGCGGTGACTGGTTCGTGGATGGTGCCACGGGCATTGCCCGCCGCTTCCATGTGCCGGAGCTGCTCATCGGTGCCACCGTGGTGTCCATCGGCACCACCCTGCCGGAGGTGATGGTCTCCACCACCTCGGCCTTTACCGGCCACGGCGAGATCGCCTACGGCAACGCCATCGGTTCGATCATCTGCAATGCATCGCTCATTGCGGCCCTCACCATTGCGGTAAAGCCGGGCAAGGTAGACCCCAAGAGCCTGCGCACGCCGGTGCTGTTCTTCTTTGTGGCAGCGGCCTTCTATGCCGGCGTGGCCTACACCACCGGCTACTTCTCCCGCCCGGTGGGCCTGATCCTTCTGGCCATGTTCGCAGCGTATATCATCTGCAACGTGATGGCCATGAAGAACGCCCCCGCCCCGGAAGAAGAGGAAGAACCGGAAGAAAATGCATCCTTTGCCAAGGAGCTGGGTCTGCTGGCCGTGGGCGCGGTGCTCATTGCCGTGGGTGCCAACCTGCTGGTGGACAACGGCACCCTGATCGCACAGGCACTGGGCGTGCCGGAGTCGGTGATCGCGCTCACCTTCGTGGCACTGGGCACCTCGCTGCCGGAGCTGGTCACGGCCATCACCTCGCTGGCAAAGGGCCACGGTGCACTTTCGCTGGGCAATGTCATTGGTGCAAACGTGTTCAATCTGGTGCTGGTGAGCGGTGTTTCCGCCGCGGTGGCACCCTTTACCATCCCGCAGAACTCCCTGCTCTTTGGCCACAATGCATCGCTGGTGCTGGAGTTCCCGGTCATGTTCGCCGTGATGCTGCTGCTCACCCTGCCCGCCCTCTTCAAGGGCAGGCTGAGCCGCCCGCAGGGCATTGCGCTGCTGTGCATCTACGCGGCATTCTGTGTGGTGCAGTTCACCATCTGATAAAACAGCAAAAGGCCGACGCAGCACTGCGTCGGCCTTTTGCCGTTTTAAGGGTTACTTTTTCAAATGGGAATCCCAGCCGGAAGAGGTGATGACCTGCTGATCCGGTGTGCACCACATGGCTTCCACGCCGTCCAGACTTTCCACGATCTTCATCCCGTCCTCCAGCGGCTGGCAGAACAGGCCGGTGGTCAGGCAGTCGGCAAGGCCGGAGTCGCTGCACAGCACGGTCACGCCGTTAAAGTAGGCGGCGGGGAACAGGGTGTCCGGGTCGATCAGGTGGTGGTAGCGCTTGCCGTCCACCACGTAGTAGCGCTGGTAGTCGCCGCTGGTCACAAGGGCCATATCGCTCATGTTGATGGCACCGTCCAGCATGGAATCCGAGGTGTATATATCCGAAGAGCTCCACGGGTTTTCCACGCCGCCGGTCCACTGGCTGCCGTCCGGTTTTACACCAATGGCGCGCAGATTGCCGCCCACGCTCACCAGAGCGCTGGTCAGGCCGCGGGCCTCGGCAGCCTGACACACCATTTCCACGGCGTAGCCCTTGCCCACGCTGCCCACATCCAGCAGCATTTCCGGGTCGGCCAGATAAACGGTCTTGGCATCCGCGTCGATGATCACGTTGTTGATATCACAGTGCTGGGCGGCTGCTTCCAGCTCTTCCATGGTGGGCAGCTTGTTGTCGGCATCCGTCTCGGCGGCTTCGGCAGCTTCGCGGTAATTGTGCCAGATATTCAGCACGCTGCCCATGGCAATGTTCAGCTTGCCGTTGGTGGTCTGGTACATCTGGTCGGCCAGCTCCAGCATGGAGAGGATGCGGTCGTCCACCTCCACCGGAACGCTGCCGGCATTGTCGTTGATGGTCTTGACGTTGGTCACGCCGGGGTAATCGTTGTAGATATCATACAGCTGGTTATAGGTAATAAGGTCTGCGTGCAGGGCATCCATCTGGGTGTTGAATTCTTCCTCGCTCTCGCAGTAGGCGATCACCTGCGTTACGGTATCGAACACATCATAAAAAACGGTGGAATAGCGGGTAAGCTCTTTCTTTTTGGAGGCACAGCCTGCCAGCAGGCTCAGGCAGAGCACCCCGGCCAGCAGGGCGCTGACGAAACGTTTTGCGCGGGTCTTCATACGGTGTGGTTCTCCTTTGCGGCGGTAAAGGCGGCGTGCTCCTCCTGCAGGTGGGCCAGCAGATCGCCGAACACCCAGCTGCGGTTGGAGGGAGTCACAACGGCCTTGAGCGGAATGGTGACCTGTGCCTGCTTCATCAGATCCAGCAGGGTGTCCACGTCCTTCTCCTTGAAGTTGGCCAGAACCACTGCCGGCGGGTAGGCACCCGGCTCCAGCACCAGCGTGCGGGCGGCCTTGGTCTCCACCTCGCCCAGCAGCTGTGCCACGGTCTTGCCCGCATCGGCAGGGGAGACGAGCAGCACCTTCATGCCAAAAGCAGGAGCCATGCCTTCCAGCTTGCCGCGGTCGGCGGGGGAAAGGTTCCAGCCCAGAACCAGCGGGACATCGGCGTTCTGATTGCGTGCGATATGTGCTTTCATAAAAAACCTCATTTCAGGGTGGATTGCAAATACACTATAGTATAACACAAATACGCAAAAAATGGAATGCCGGGGGGGGGGACCGGTACTACCGGGAAAAGTTTCAGAGAATTTCGAGCAAAGGCAACAAAAATTAGAAGAAATTACAAGGCAAATTTCAGTGCAGGTGAAGATTGTATGCAGAAAATAGAGGTGCTATACTAAAAATACGAGACATAAGTCTCAGAAATTTAACAGAAAGCAGAGGTTTTGAGGATGAAAAAACAGAAGATGCGGTTCATCAGTGCAGTGCTTGCGGCATGCATGATGACATCTGTCCTTCCGGTCAATGCACTTGCTCTGGGGGGGGGGTACGCCTGAAAATGGCGTAACTGCGCAGGAAGATACCGCAGCCAAAACGATCCCGACTACAGGCATGACCATCACCGAAGGCGGCAATTACGAGATCCCGGAGGGGACTTATACTCGTCCAATCGAAATCAATGTAACCGATACGACACAGCCGGTGAATATTGCCATTAAAGGTAAGGTTACAGCTACAGACAAATGTGACCCTTTCTTTAATATCAAAAAAGCGGGAATTGTAAACATCGAAAATGAAGGTAACTATGAAGTTGACTGTACAACGCGCCCGAGTCACTTCATGTTCATAAGTTATTCTGGGGCACAGGTAACGGTAACGAACGGTAAATACAAGGGCTCCGGTGGAACACACCTGATGATGAACTTCAGCGGTTCTTTGACTCTGAATAATATTACAGCACAAACTGAAAGCAGCTATGCAATAACGAGTGCCGGTACAGTCATCATTAACGGAGGTACTTATATGCGCAGTGGTCCAATTAGTTCCAGTACAGAAAATGGAGCAATCGGAAACGGCGGCGGTACGATGGAACTGCACGATGTTACGGTGAACTCGTGTCAAGTTGCAGTCACAAATTCTAACGGTGAGTTAACGATTGATGGCGGCAACTATACATCAGATAATGGATTTAATTGTATCCGCAATGAATCTGCTGGTCTTAAAATTGATCGTGGTGCTTTTGATGGAAGGAGTGCCAGCTGCATCAACAACAAATGGGGTCGTGTGGAGATCAACGGCGGCACCATTACCTCGGCCGCAGACTACACCATCGAAAACCGCGGCGGCCTGCACATGAACAACGGTACGGTCGCCAGCACGAATCCAGATGCCGCGGTCATTGACTGCGCCGGCAATTACGGCGATACGCGGATCAACGGCGGCACCATCAAGGGCGGCAAAGACGGCATCCGTCTGAAGGATCTTGGAAGCTCCGTAGTGACCCTGAAGCAGGCGACCTTTGAGGACAACGCCAACAATGTCCATCTGGGCGATGGCTAGAAGATCGACATCGAAAGGAACTTTACCGGTACGGCAACGATCCTGACCGACGATCCAAGCGTCGGCCGTCAGATCACGCTGAAAAACGAAAACGAGGATCTCAGCTATCAGAACAAGCTGAAACTCATCAGCATGAATTCCGGCTACATCATCGGCTATAAGCGCGGCGATGATGGCAAGGAATACCGCTATCTGGCAGATGCCAACGGCAACATCGTCAACGCTGTAAATGCGAAGGCAACCGCTAACCTCGGTGCCGGGGAGCAGGAGCTGGATACTGCCACCGTTGTGCCGGAAAACACCCTCGTGACCGTGACGGCAAACCTCCCGGAGGGCGCAGAGGGCGCAGAGTTCCTCGGCTGGAGCGCCGTGCGTGACGATGGCAAAGAGCTGGATCTGGGCGATGATCAGACTGCACAGTTTAAGATGCCCGGCTGCAACGTGACCGTCGAAGCGCTGTATCAGGGCGGCAGTGTTGACCCTGTCAATCCCGGCGGCGGCAGCAGCAGCGATGTGGTGGCCGGCATTGCGGCTGTTGCGCTGACCGGTGCAGCCGTGTGGAGCATTTACGAAACCGGAACCGGCATCTATCGCGTGCTGAATATGCCCGGCGTCCCCATGCCCTCCAACCGCGCCGGTCTGGCGACCCTGATCTGGGAAAAGGCCGGCTGCCCGGAACCGCAGACGGTGAAGAGCTTCAGCGACATCGATGACGCCGACCTTCATCTGCGGCAGGCTGCCAGCTGGATGGAAGAGCAGGGTCTGATGGACGATGTGAAGGAAAACGAGTTCCGCCCCTATCGCTATGTGACCAAGCTCCAAACCTGCCTTGTCTGGGATAAGGCCAAGGAAAAGAGCCTGATCTCCTGAAAAGTAGATCATTCTTGTAATAACCCCGGGGTGACCGCAAGCGCCCCGGGGTTGTTTTTTCACAGGAAAAGGGGCAGAACCGGAAGATGCCGTTTATATCCACGAACCCTCCCGTGAAAAAGCAAACAAGCCAGACCCGCAGGTCTGGCTTGTTTGCAATATCAAAAATATTCTTTCCGCTGAATATATCCAGAGCGAAGCGGAGGATCTTTCAAATCATCAGTTCAGCTTTTTGCCAAAGAACTCCACCTCTTTGCCAATGAACTGCATCAGCTCATCGAACTGGTCGGGGGTCAGGCTCTGGGCACCATCGCACTTTGCCTTGGCGGGATTGTTGTGCACCTCGATCATCAGGCCGTCGGCACCGGCAGCAACAGCGGCCTTTGCCAGATCCGGCACCATCCATGCGTGGCCGCAGGCGTGGCTGGGGTCCACAATAACGGGCAGGTGGGTCATCTTGTGCAGCATCACCACACCGGCAAGGTCGAGGGTGTTGCGCATGCTGGTCTCAAAGGTGCGGATGCCGCGCTCGCAGAGGATGACGTTCTCGTTGCCCTCAGCCATGATGTACTCGGCGCTCATCACGAACTCTTCCAGCGTATTGGCAAGGCCGCGCTTGAGCAGCACCGGCTTCTTCTGACGGCCGACGGCCTTGAGCAGCTCAAAGTTCTGCATGTTGCGGGCACCCACCTGAATGAGGTCTACATTCTCGAACAGGGGCAGGTGCTCGGTGTTCATGATCTCGGTCACGATGGGAGCACCGGTGGCGCGGCGTGCCAGCTTGAGCAGGTCGAGGCCCTCGCTGCGCATACCCTGAAAGGAGTAGGGCGAGGTGCGGGGCTTGAATGCGCCGCCGCGCAGCAGGGAAGCACCTGCAGCCTTCACGCGCTGTGCGCAGTAGGTGATCTGCTCCTCGCTCTCAATGCTGCAGGGGCCTGCAATGACCGCAAAGTTTCCGCCGCCGATCTTTACGCCGTCCACATCGATCACGCTGTCGTCCGGGTGAAACTTGCGGTTGGCCTTCTTATAAGGCTCGGTCACGCGGCGGCAGGTCTCCACCACCGGGTTTGCCAGCACCCAGCTCTCGGCCACGGCCTTGGTGTCGCCGATCAGGCCCAGAATGTGGCTCTCACTGCCCTTGGAATCGTTGATCTGCAGGCCCATATCCTGCAGTTCGTGGCAGAACTCGCGTACCTGTACCTCAGGTGCGTTCTGTTTGAGTACGATGATCATAGTGCTTTGTCTCCTTTGCCTTATCGTGTGAAACGGCGAGGGAGACCGGCTCCTTTGCCGCAGCTTGCAGTGTCAAACTTCAGGGTTCTGAAGTGTGTGACGCTATGATATCACTTCAGGAAACTGAAGTCAAGAGAATTTTGAATTTTTTTGAAGAAAGTGGTAGAATGGGGGCAGGAAAAGGAAAAGCAGGCTCGCCCTCTCAGCTTCGCTTGCGCTCAGCAGCTCCCCCAAAGGGGGAACCCTTGGCAAAAACGGAAACTTTGCGTGGATTGCCAAAGCCTCTCACTTTGGGAGAGGTGGCATTGCGTTAGCAATGACGGAGAGGGCGAGGACGCTGACCCAATGCCATCATACTTAAGAATAGAACCAGCTAAATATAAAGGGGAATACTACAATGGGAAAAGAAGCAAAAACCAATGCCATGCGCATTCTGGAGCGCGAGAAGGTGCCCTACACCGCCCACGAGTACGCTCATGAAGAGGGCGTTGCCGTGGCAGGTGTGGATGTGGCAGGCAGCATGGGCGAAGACCCTGCCTGCGTGTATAAGACGCTGGTGACGCAGGGCAATAGCAAAAACTATTTTGTGTTCGTCATTCCGGTGGCAGCAGAGCTGGATCTGAAAGCCGCTGCCCGCAGTGTGGGCGAAAAAAGCGTTGCCATGATCCATGTGGCCGATATCAACAAGGTCACCGGCTATGTGCGCGGTGGCTGCAGCCCGGTAGGCATGAAAAAGCAGTATAAGACTGTGTTCGATGAGAGCGTGCTGACGCAGGAGAAGGTCTATGTCTCCGGCGGGCGCATCGGCATGCAGGTGTGCTGTGCCCCGGCGGACCTCATCCGCGCTGCACGGGCAATTACAGCAAAAATTATTTTTTAAAAAAGTCCGTCTATTGTACAAAAAGTTAACGCATCCTATTTACATAAAATATACTTAAACTATAAGTCATACTTAAAAAGAAAAACAATGTCGAAACTGCACAAAACTTTTGAAAGTTTTTTGACGGCATGAAAACACAAGGTAGAATTTGTGGGAACACTCTTTTCAAAGATGTTTTTTTGCCGTAAACTGTATGTAGTACAGGGACGGCGGCCCGCAGAAAGGGCTTTTCCGCCGCCTGAAAACGCAAGCACAAGGAACTGCGAAGGAGAACTTCAATGATGAAGATGCTGCCGGGTCTCATGGGTCGAAACAACATTCGGGCATGTCAGGGGCATCGTGCAACTTTGTGCAAAGCGTCGGGAGAGCATACGCAGAATTAAAGGCCGTGGTACGGGTGTACCGCAGCCTTTTTTGTTTGTCGGTTGAGAAAGAGAGGTTTGGATATGGTTCGTAAAGTGGCTGTGATCATGGGTTCTGACAGCGATTGGCCGGTGGTAAAGGGCGCATGTGCCCAGCTGAAAGCGCTGGACATCCCTTTTGAGGCGCACATCCTTTCGGCACACCGCACCCCTGCCGGGGCAGCGGAGTTTGCCAAAAGCGCCCGTGCCAACGGCTTCGGCGTGATCCTGTGCGCAGCAGGCATGGCAGCACATCTGGCGGGTGCCTTTGCTGCCAACACCACCCTGCCGGTGATCGGCATTCCCATGAAGGGCGGTGCCATGGACGGCATGGATGCCCTGCTTGCCACGGTGCAGATGCCCAGCGGCATCCCGGTGGCAACGGTGGCTCTGAACGGTGCCAAGAACGCCGCATGGCTGGCTGCGGAAATTCTGGCTTTGAGCGACGACGCTCTGACCGAAAAGCTGGCAGCAGAGCGCACCGCCATGGCCGCACAGATCGCTGCCAAAGAGGAAAAGCTGCAGGCTGAGATCGCCCAGCTGTAAAGGAGAACCAATGTCTGATTTTGCATATCCGCTGCACGAAGAATGCGGCGTTTTCGGCATTTACGACCGTGCCGGTACCGAGGATGTGGCCGCTGCGGCCTACTCGGCTCTGTATGCCCTGCAGCACCGTGGTCAGGAGAGCTGCGGCATCGCCGTGAACGATGATGGCGTGATCAACGGCCACCGCGACCTCGGCCTTGTGAACGAGGTGTTCACCCCGGCGGTGCTGGCAAGTCTGGCAAACCCCAATGCGCACATGGCTACCGGTCACGTGCGCTACGCCACGGCAGGCAGCCGTGTGCGGGCCAATGCACAACCCATGATCGTCCGGCACGGCCGCGGCACCATGGCACTGTGCCACAACGGCAACCTGACCAACGCCATCGAGCTGCGCCGCCAGCTGGAAAATGAAGGTGCCATCTTCCACGGCTCCTCCGATACCGAGGTGATCTGCTACCTGATCACCCGCAACCGCCTGCGCATGGGCAGCATCGAGACCGCCATCAGCAAGACGATGGATGTGCTGGAAGGTGCCTACAGTCTGGTGATCATGTCCGCTACCAAGCTGATCGCCGTGCGCGACCCCCGCGGCTATCGGCCCCTGTGCATCGGCACCCTGCCCGGCGGCGGCTACGTATTTGCCAGCGAGAGCTGTGCACTGGATGCCGCCGGTGCCACTCTGCTGCGGGATGTGGAGCCCGGCGAGATCGTGGTGGCAGACGCAAAAACCGGTGAGCTGCGCAGCATCAAGGACCATTGCGGACGCCCGGACACCCAGATGTGCGTGTTCGAGTTCATCTATTTCTCCCGCCCGGACAGCATCATCGAGGGCAGCTCGGTGCACGAGGCCCGCAAGCAGGCCGGCCGGTTCCTTGCACAGGAACACCCCGTGGAAGCGGACGTGGTCATCGGCGTGCCGGATTCCGGTCTGGATGCAGCTCTCGGCTACTCGCAGGAGAGCGGCATCCCCTATGGCATCGGCTTTATTAAGAATAAGTACATCGGCCGCACCTTCATTCAGGGCAGCCAGAAGCAGCGCGAGAACAGCGTGCGCATCAAGCTGAACGTCGTTTCCAGCACGGTCAAGGGCAAGCGCGTGGTGCTGGTGGATGATTCCATCGTGCGCGGCACCACATCTGCCCGCATCATCAAGCTGCTGCGGGATGCCGGTGCCACCGAGGTGCACTTTATGGTGTCGGCACCGCCGTTCAAGTACCCCTGCTACTTCGGCACTGACATCCCGGATCAGAAGCTGCTGGTGGCCACCGGCCGCACGGTCGAGCAGATCAATGAAGTGATCGGGGCTGATACGCTGGGCTACCTTTCCACTGAGCATGTTGTCCAGCTTGCAAAGAACACAAAATGCGGATTCTGCACCGCCTGCTTTACCGGCGAATATGCCGTGAAGCCGGACGAGGTGCTTTCCACCGATATTCACGAACGCCACCTGAACGACCGTCCCAAGGACGAGAAAAAGTTAGGAGAGTAAGACCATGGAAAAAAGCTATTCTGAAAGCTATGCAGCCGCCGGTGTGGATATCACCGCCGGTTATCGCTCTGTTGAACTGATGAAGCAGTATGTGGCCCGCACCATGAACGAGCACTGCATTGGCGGTCTGGGCGGCTTTGGTGGCCTGTTTGAGCTGGACTGCACCGGCTACAAGCACCCGGTGCTGATCTCCGGCACCGACGGCGTGGGCACCAAGCTGAAAATTGCCATGATCATGGACAAGCACGATACCATCGGCATCGACTGCGTGGCTATGTGCGTGAACGATGTCATCTGCGCCGGTGCAAAGCCGCTGGTGTTCCTGGATTACATCGCCTGCGGCCGCAACATTCCCGAGAAGATCGCCGAGATCGTCAAGGGTGTGGCTGAGGGCTGCGTGCAGGCCGACTGCTCTCTGGTGGGCGGCGAGACTGCCGAGCACCCGGGCATGATGCCGGAGGAGGAGTACGATCTGGCCGGTTTCACCGTGGGCGTTGTGGATAAGGAAAAGATCCTGAGCAATGAGACCATGGCAGCCGGTGATGTGATCCTTGCCCTGCCTTCCACCGGTGTGCACTCCAACGGTTTCTCGCTGGTGCGCAAGATCTTTGACATTGACGCAAACCCCGATGTGCTGCACACTGCCCCTGCAGAGCTGGGCGGCAAGACGCTGGGCGAGGCCCTGCTGGCTCCCACCAAGATCTACGTCAAGCCTGTGCTCAAGGTGCTGGAAGAGGTGGATGTGAAGGGCATTTCCCACATCACCGGCGGCGGCTTCTACGAGAACATTCCCCGCAGCCTGAAAAAGGGCTGCTGCGCACGCATCAACAAGGCAGATGTCCGCACCCCGGCTCTGTTCCAGCTGATGCAGAAGACCGGCAATATCTCCGAGCACGATATGTTCAACACCTTCAACATGGGCGTTGGCATGGTGCTCACCGTTCCCGCAGAGCAGGCCGACAAGGCGCTGGAGATCCTGCACGCAAACGGTGAGCCGGAAGCTTACCGTCTGGGCGTCATTGCAGAAGGTGAGGGCGTGGAGCTGTGCTGAACATTGCAGTTTTAGTCTCCGGCGGCGGCACCAACCTGCAGGCTCTGCTGGACAGCGAAGCCCGAGGCGAGAACCCCAACGGCAGGATCACCCTTGTGGTGGCCTCCAAGCCCGGTGTCTATGCGCTGGAACGGGCCGCAAAGGCCGGTGTGGAAGGCTGCGTGGTGCGCCGCAAGGATTACGCCAGTAGTGAGGATTTTGACGCAGCTCTGCTGAAAACGTTGAAAGACCACAACATCGATCTGGTGGTGCTGGCAGGCTTTCTGTCCGTGCTGGGGCCCAGTGTCATTGAAGCGTATCCCCGCCGCATCCTGAATGTGCACCCGGCACTCATCCCGTCTTTCTGCGGGCCCGGCATGTACGGTCTGCGTCCGCATGAGGCGGCTCTGGCCCGGGGCTGCAAGGTGACCGGTGCCACCGTCCACTTCGTGAACGAAGAGTGCGACGGCGGGCCCATCCTGCTGCAGAAGGCCGTGGACATCCTGCCCGGCGACACCCCCGAGGTGCTGCAGAAGCGTGTGATGGAGCAGGCCGAGTGGAAGCTGCTGCCCAAGGCCGTGGCTATGGTGTGCAGCGGAGAGATCGAGTGAAAACTCCTTCCGTCACGCCTGACGGCGTGCCACCTCCCTCAAGGAGGGAGGCAAGGCTCCCTCTCCGAGGGGGCTGTCGCCGCAGGCGACTGGGGGAGTTCCGTATAGGAGAATTTGACATGGAAAAGATCAACCTGAACGAGTATCTGGCATCCAACGAGTATCCCGGCCGCGGCATTGCTGTGGCAATGGCTCCGGATGGCCGCCAGATGTTCATTGGCTACTTTATCATGGGCCGCAGCGAGAACAGCCGCAACCGTGTGTTTGACCCCGTGCCCGAGCGCGGCGGCATCTGCACCATCGCAGCGGACCCCGCAAAGCTGGAGGACCCCAGCCTCATTATTTACAATCCGGTGCTGACGCTGGGCAAGACCCATATCGTGACCAACGGCGACCAGACCGATACCATTTATGACCTGATGAGTCAGGGCAAGAGCTTTGCCGATGCCCTGCGCACCCGCACCTTTGAGCCGGACGGCCCCAACTACACCCCCCGCATCTCCGCTGTGGTGTACGCCGACGGCAGATATCAGATGAGCATTCTCAAGTCTGCGGACGGCAATGGCGACAGCGTGCAGCGCTATTTCTTTGATTACCCGCAGCCCGTTGCAGGCGAGGGCCATTTCATCAGCACCTACAAGCACAACGGAAATCCCATCCCCAGCTTTGAGGGTGAGCCGCTGCGCTTTGCCTGCCCCCGCACCATCGGCGATTTTGCACAGGGTCTGTGGAGCAGCCTGAACCCGGACAACAAGGTGAGCCTGTTTGCCCGGGTCATTGATCTGGACTCCGGCGAGACCGGCGACATGATCTTTAACAAGTACGATGCCGTGTGCAGCGATCTGGACGACCCCGAGGAGCCGGAGCTGCTGCCTGAGGAGCTGGAACTGCTCAAAAAGCTTGACGCAGAGGAAAAACAGGACTAAAACAATAGAGAAATAAGGAGGATGCACCAATGAACGAACTGGCACTGAAGTACGGCTGCAACCCCAACCAGAAGCCCAGCCGCATTTATATGGAAGATGGCTCTGACCTGCCGGTCACTGTGCTGAACGGCAAGCCCGGCTACATCAATTTTCTGGACGCGCTCAACTCCATCCAGCTGGTCAAGGAGCTGAAAGCTGCCTGTGGTCTGCCCGCAGCAGCTTCCTTCAAGCACGTTTCCCCGGCGGGCGCGGCTCTGGGCCTGCCCCTGACCGATGTGGAACGCAAGATGTACCACATTGCCCCGGATATGGAGCTGTCGCCGCTGGCAAATGCCTACGCCCGTGCACGCGGTGCGGACCGCATGTCCTCCTTTGGCGACTGGATCGCCCTTTCGGACATCTGCGATGTGCCCACCGCAAAGCTGATCCAGCACGAGGTGTCCGACGGCATCATCGCCCCGGGCTACGAGCCGGAGGCACTGGCTATCCTGTCCGGCAAGAAAAAGGGTAACTACAATGTGGTCGCCATCGACCCGGCCTACAAGCCCGCTCCCATCGAGCACAAGCAGGTGTACGGCATCACCTTTGAGCAGGGCCGCAACGAGCTGGTCATCAACGCCGACACCATGCTGAACAACTGGGTCACTGAGAACAAGGACGTGACCGAGGAGCAGAAGCGTGATCTGGTCATTGCACTCATCACCCTGAAGTATACTCAGTCCAACAGCGTGTGCTACACCTACCACGGCCAGACCATCGGCGTGGGCGCAGGCCAGCAGAGCCGCATCCACTGCACCCGTCTGGCAGGCCAGAAGGCCGACAACTGGCAGCTGCGCCACATGGATAAGGTGCTCAACCTGCCCTTCCGCGACGATGTGGCAAAGCCCAACCGCGACAACGCCATTGATGTTTACATCGGCGATACGCCCGAGGATGTGATTGGCGACGATGTGTGGGCCGAGACCTTTACCGAGCAGCCCGCCCCGCTGACCGCTGAGGAAAAGAAGGAATATCTGAGCAAAGTGACCGGCGTGTGCCTTGGCTCGGATGCTTTCTTCCCCTTCGGCGACAACATCGAGCGTGCCCGCCGCTCCGGCGTGACCGCCATCGTGCAGCCCGGCGGCTCCATCCGCGACCAGCAGGTCATTGACACCTGCAACAAGTACGGCATCGCAATGGCCTTCTGCGGCCTGCGGCTGTTCCATCACTGATAGTACGGCACAGCGGAAGCTTCCTCCTCGGACACGAATCGGGCCATTCCATCGCCCGCCCTGCGGCCTGCGGCGGCAGGGTCCAACCCCAGCGGACGGTCCTCGGAGAAACTTCCGCCGTGCCGATGCATAGAGAAGGTGCAATTATGAAGAAAAAAATTCTGGTTGTCGGCGGCGGTGGCCGCGAGCACGCCATCATCAAGGCACTGAAAAAGAGCCCTGACTGCGGCGAGATCTGGTGCGCACCCGGCAACGGCGGCATCAGCTATGACGCAAAGTGCAAAAACATCAAGTCTACCGATGTGGACACCATGGTGGGCTTTGCCGTAGAAGAAAAGTTCGATTACGTTGTGGTGGCGCAGGACGACCCGCTGGCTCTGGGCATGGTGGATGCGCTGGCAGCAGTGGGCATCCCGGCCTTTGGCCCGGATAAGGCCGCTGCCCGCATCGAGGCCTCCAAGGTGTTCTCCAAGGACCTGATGAAGAAATACGGCATCCCCACCGCAAAGTACGAGACCTTTGACGACCCCGCCAAGGTCATGGAGTACATCAAGGCCGAGGGCAAGTACCCGGTGGTCATCAAGGCCGACGGTCTGGCACTGGGCAAGGGCGTGCTGATCTGCGAAAACGAGCAGCAGGCTGCGGACGGCGTGAAGGAGATCATGCTGGATAAGAAATTCGGCGCATCCGGCAACCATGTGGTGGTGGAGGAATTCCTCACCGGCCCCGAGGTCAGTGTGCTGAGCTTTACGGACGGCAAGGTGGTCAAGCCCATGGTGTCCAGCATGGACCACAAGCGTGCCAACGACCACGACACCGGCCTGAACACCGGCGGCATGGGCACCATTGCTCCCAACCCCTACTACACCCCGGAAGTGGCCGCTGAGTGCATGGAGAAAATTTTCCTGCCCACCATCAAGGCCATGAACGCCGAGGGCTGCCCCTTCAAGGGCTGCCTCTACTTCGGCCTGATGCTCACCCCGGACGGCCCGAAGGTCATCGAGTACAACTGCCGCTTTGGTGACCCGGAGACGCAGGTGGTGCTGCCCCTGCTGGAAGGCGACCTGCTGCACATCATGCAGGCCTGCACCAACGGCACGCTGGAAAACGAGGAGGTCAAGTTCTCGGACGGTGCTGCCGCCTGCGTCATTCTGGCTTCCGGCGGCTACCCGGTGGCTTACGAGAAGGGCAAGCCCATCACAGGCCTTGTGGACGGCCAGCTGCCCGGCGAGGAGAATGTGACGGTCTACCACTCCGGCACCGCCATCACCGAGGACGGCGCCCTTGTCACGGCCGGCGGCCGTGTGCTGGGTGTCACCGCCACCGGCCCGCGGCTGACCAATGCGCTGAGCCATGCCTATGAGGCGGCAGAGAAGATCAGCTTTGAAAAGCTGCACAAGCGCAGCGATATCGGTCTGCGAGCCCTGAAGGCACTGGCAGAGAAGGAATAAATGACTCGCCCTCTCAGGCCGCTTCGCGTCCAGCTCTCCCAAAGGGAGAGCCCTTGGCAAAACCATGAACTTTGCGTGGACTGCCAAGGCCTCCCACTTTGGGGGAGGTGGCAGCGCGTGAGCGCTGACGGAGAGGGCGAGGACGCTAGATAAATTTTAGAATCATAAGGGGGAACCTACCCAATGGTCTATCGTATTTATGTGGAAAAAAAGCCCGGCTTTGATGTGGAAGCCACCGGCCTGAAAAATGAGCTGACCAGCCTGCTGGGCATCCAGTCGCTTACCGGTCTGCGTCTGCTGAACCGCTACGATGTGGAAGGCATCGACGAAGAACTGTTCAACCAGTGTGCAAACACCGTGTTCAGTGAGCCGCCGGTGGATAACACCTATGCCGAGCTGCCCGCCAGCGACGGCGTGTCCTTTGCAGTGGAGTATCTGCCCGGCCAGTTCGACCAGCGCGCCGACTCCGCTGCTGAGTGCATCCAGCTCATCAGTCAGGGCGAGCGCCCGCTGGTGCGCTCTGCCCGCGTCTATCTGCTGGAAGGCACCCTGACCGACGAGCAGGTGGCCGAGATCAAGAAATACGTCATCAACCCGGTGGAGGCCCGCGAGGCTTCGCTGGACACCAAGCAGACCCTGAAAATGGAGTACCCCGTGCCCGCCCCGGTCAAGGTGCTGGAGGGCTTCAACCAGCTGGACGAAGAGCAGCTGAAAAAGTTCATTGCGGACAACGGCCTTGCCATGGATCTTGGCGATATCGAGTTCTGCCAGAAGTATTTCCGCTCGGAGCACCGCGACCCCACCATCACCGAGATCAAGATGATCGACACCTACTGGTCCGATCACTGCCGCCACACCACCTTCGGCACCATTCTGGACGATGTGCAGATCGACGATGCCATCGTGCAGAAGGCCTTTGACCGCTACATGGCCATACGCGCCGATCTGGGCCGCGAGAACAAGCCCCGCTGCATGATGGACCTTGCCACCATCGGTGCCAAGGAGCTGAAGAAGCAGGGCATCCTGAAAAATCTGGACGAGTCCGACGAGATCAACGCCTGCACCGTCAAGATCAAGTGCGATGTGAACGGTAAGGATGAGGACTGGCTGTTCCTGTTCAAGAACGAGACCCACAACCATCCCACCGAGATCGAGCCCTTCGGCGGTGCAGCTACCTGCATCGGCGGTGCTATCCGTGACCCGCTGTCCGGCCGCAGCTACGTCTATCAGGCCATGCGCGTTACCGGCGCAGGCGACCCGCTCAAGCCGGTCAGTGAGACTCTGCCCGGCAAGCTGCCCCAGCGCAAGCTGGTGACCACTGCTGCCGCAGGCTATTCCTCCTACGGCAACCAGATCGGTCTTGCTACCGGTCAGGTGGACGAGATCTACCACCCCGGCTATGTGGCAAAGCGCATGGAGATCGGCGCCGTTGTAGGCGCTACCCCCGCTTCCCACGTCCGCCGCGAGTGCCCCGCCCCCGGCGATGTCATCGTTCTGCTGGGCGGCCGCACCGGCCGTGATGGTGTGGGCGGTGCTACCGGCTCCTCCAAGGCCCACAAGCTGGACAGCCTTGAGCACTGCGGTGCCGAGGTGCAGAAGGGCAACGCTCCCATCGAGCGCAAGCTGCAGCGCCTGTTCCGCCGCGAGGATGCCTGCAGGATGATCAAGCGCTGCAACGACTTTGGTGCAGGCGGTGTGTCCGTTGCCATCGGTGAGCTGGCCGACGGCCTGTACATCGACCTGAACAAGGTCACCAAGAAGTACGAGGGTTTGGACGGCACCGAGCTGGCCATCAGCGAGAGCCAGGAGCGCATGGCTGTGGCGCTGGCCCCCGAGGACGTGGACAAGTTCATTGCTCTCGCCAACGAAGAGAACCTTGAGGCCACTCCGGTGGCAAAGGTGACGGCTGAGCCCCGCCTGAACATGGTGTGGAACGGCATGTCCATCGTGAACATCAGCCGCGAGTTCCTGAACTCCAACGGTGCCGAGAAGCACCAGAAGGTCCATGTGGAAAAGGCCACGGTCTGGCAGCCCCAGTGGGAAGGCCTGACCTTCAGCCAGAAGATGAAGAACATGGTGGGCGATCTGAACATCTGCAGCAAGAAGGGCCTGTCTGAGCGGTTCGACTCCACCATTGGTGCCGCCACCGTGCTCATGCCCTTTGGCGGTGCTTATCAGCTGACCCCGCAGAACGCCATGGTGGCAAAGCTGCCGGTGGACGGCGAGACCAGCACCTGCTCCGGCATGGCATGGGGCTTCAACCCCTTCCTGATGAGCGCAGACCAGTACAAGGGCGCTCAGATGGCTGTCATCGAGAGCGTTACCAAGCTGGTGGCCTCCGGCTTCCGCTATGAGGATGCTTACCTCACCTTCCAGGAATATTTCGAGCGTCTGGGCACCGCCCCGGAGCGCTGGGGCAAGCCGCTGGCCGCTCTGCTGGGTGCATTGGATGCTCAGATGGGTCTGGGCATTGCATCCATCGGCGGCAAGGACAGTATGTCCGGCTCCTTTGAAAAGCTGGATGTGCCTCCCACGCTGGTCTCCTTTGCCACTGCCATCGGCAAGGCAAACAAGGTGGTGTCCACCGAATTCAAGAAGCCGGAGAGCACGGTGGTGCTCATCCGGCCCATCATCGACCCCGAGACCGGCTGCCCCAACTTCTTCTCCCTGAAGGCCAACTACAAGATCGTGGAGGACATGGTCGAAGAGGGCATGGTGGCATCCGCCTGCTCTGTGGGCTACGGCGGCATTGCCGAGGCTCTGTTCAAGATGGGCCTTGGCAACCACATTGGCTTCAAGATGCGTGCGGATAAGACCACCCATGAGATGTTCCAGCCCATGTACGGCTCCATCGTTCTGGAAATGGTGTCGGATTCTCCCGCCGGTGAGATCCTGGGCGAGACCACCAAGGAATACGTCTTTGAAGCCTGCGGCGAAAAGCTGGATATGGCCCAGCTGCAGGAGATCTGGGAAGGCAAGCTGGAGCCGGTGTACCCCTACCGCAAGGCAGGCCCCACCGTGGAAAAGATCAACGGCAAGTTGACCGCACCCGCCGCACCCAAGATCGGTGTGGCAAAGCCCAAGGTCATCATTCCGGTGTTCCCGGGCACCAACTGCGAGTACGACACCGCCAAGGCCTTTGCCCGCGCCGGTGCCGACCCGGAGATCCTGGTCATCCGCAACCTGACCCCCGCCGACGTGGCCGAGAGCTGCAAGGCGCTGGTCAAGGCCATCGATAACAGCCAGATCGTCATGCTGCCCGGCGGCTTCTCCGGCGGCGACGAGCCGGACGGCAGTGCAAAGTTCATTGCATCCTTCTTCCGCAACCCGGAAGTCACCGAGGCGGTGCGCCGTCTGCTGCAGCAGCGCGACGGCCTGATGCTGGGCATCTGCAACGGCTTCCAGGCTCTCATCAAGCTGGGGCTGGTCCCCTACGGCGATATCCGCCCCATCACCGCTTACGATCCCACCCTGACCTTCAACACCATCGGCCGCCACCAGAGCATGCTGGTGCGCACCCGCATTGCATCCACCGGCAGCCCGTGGCTGTCCAAGTGCGAGGTGGGCGAACAGTTCACCGTTGCCATCAGCCACGGCGAGGGCCGCTTCGTGGCTCCGCAGGAGGTGCTGGATACCCTCATGAAGAATGGCCAGATCGCCACCCAGTATGTGGACATCGAGGGCAACCCCACCATGGACCAGCGCTATAACCCCAACGGCTCTGTGCTGGCGATCGAAGGCATCACCAGCCCGGATGGTCGTGTGTTCGGCAAGATGGGCCACTCGGAGCGCAGCGGCGAGTACCTGTACAAGAACGTTACCGGTGACAAATATCAGCCGATCTTTGAGGGCGGCGTGGACTATTTCAAGATTTGATGGTAGAATAGAGAAAAACCCTCTCCGTCACGCCTGCGGCGTGCCACCTCCCCCGAAAAAGGGGGAGGCTTTCTGGTGCTGACCGGCAGAGCGCAAAAAGCTCCCCCCTCGGGGGAGCTGGCGAGCGAAGCGAGACTGAGAGGGTTATTTTCAGGAGGAAACAATCAATGTCTCAGCATGATCGTTATATCAGCCCCTTTTCCACCCGCTATTCCTCGGACGAGATGCAGTATATCTTCTCGGACGATAACAAATTCCGCACATGGCGCCGCCTGTGGGTGGCGCTGGCCCGGGCCGAAATGGAGCAGGGCCTGACCAACATCACCCCCGATATGGTGGCTGAGCTGGAAGCCCATGTGGACGATATCAACTATGAAGTGGCCATCGAGCGCGAAAAGCTGGTGCGCCACGACGTGATGAGCCATGTGTACGCCTACGGCCAGCAGTGCCCCAAGGCTGCCGGCATCATCCATCTGGGTGCCACCAGCTGCTATGTGGGCGACAACACCGACATCATCGTGATGCGTCAGGGTTTGGAACTGGTGCGCAAAAAGCTGATCGGTGTGTTGGCAAAGCTGGGCCGCTTCGCCGAGGAATACAAGGACATGCCCTGCATGGCCTACACTCACTGCCAGCCCGCTCAGCCCACCACCGTGGGCAAGCGCGCCACCCTGTGGGCCAACGAGCTGGTGATGGACCTGCAGGAGATCGACCACCGTCTTGCTGTTCTGCAGCTGCGCGGTGTCAAGGGTACCACCGGCACGCAGGCTTCCTTTATGGAGCTGTTCAAGGGCGATGCCGATAAGATCCGCGCCGTGGATGCTTCCATCGCCAAGGAGATGGGCTTTGCGCCCGAAGCGGTCATCCCCGTGTCCGGCCAGACCTACAGCCGCAAGGTGGATGCTTTCATCCTGAACGCCCTTGCCGGCATTGGCCAGAGCTGCATGAAGTTTGCCACCGACCTGCGTCTGCTGGCTAACTTTAAGGAGATGGAAGAGCCGTTTGAAAAGAACCAGATCGGTTCTTCCGCCATGCCTTACAAGCGCAACCCCATGCGCTGCGAGCGTATCTGCGCACTGAGCCGCTACCTGATGGTGGATGTGCTGAACCCCAGCTTCACCACCGGCACCCAGTGGTTTGAGCGCACACTGGACGACAGCGCCAACAAGCGTGTCGCCATGGCTGAGGGCTTCCTTGCCACCGACGCTATCCTGAACATCATGCTCAACGTCACCGACGGCATCGTGGTGTATCCCAAGGTGGTGCGCAGCCGTCTGATGGCAGAGCTGCCCTTCATGGCCAGCGAGAACATCATGATGCAGGCTGTGGAAAAGGGCGGCAACCGTCAGGAGCTGCACGAGCGTCTGCGTCAGCACGCCATCGCCGCCGGCAAGCAGGTCAAGGAAGAGGGCCTGCCCAACGATATGGTGGACCGTATTGCTGCCGACCCTGCCTTTGGCCTGACCCGCGAGGAGATCGTGGCGGGCCTTGTGCCGGAGAACTTTGTGGGCCGTGCACCGCAGCAGGTGGAGGAGTTCATCGCCAATGTGCTCAAGCCCATCTTCGATGCCAACCCCGATGCCGTGGAGCAGCACGCATCTTTGAGTGTTTGATTTTAAATGCTCTCCGCTTACGCTCTGAGCATAAACGGCGGAAGTTACAGTTTGTTTTGCAAGAAGGAGAAGCCTGCGGGCTTCTCCTTCTTGCTTTTTCACGAAAAGGGCCGGAAAGAAAAACTCCTTCAGCTGCACTTCGTGCGTCAGCCGTTCCCCTTTTTGTCACCTTTCGGTGACATCTTCCCCCGACCGGGGGAAGTCTTTCTCAAAGAGGGAGCCTCTGACGAAGAGGAAGAGTTTACCGTACGGCCAAAGCCTCCCTAATAAAGGAAGGTGGCATTGCGCAGCGATGACGGAAGGAGTTCTCTTGCGCAAATCATTTTATCATGTTACACTAAAACTCCAAACCTATGTAAAAGGAGAACCGCGTATGCGATTGGATAAATACTTAGCCGAGACGGCCCAGTGCACCCGCAGCGAAGCAAAGGCGCTGCTTTCCAAAGGGCGGGTGCAGGTGAACGGTGCTGTCTGCAAAAAAGGGGACACCCAGCTCAAAGAAAGTGACACTGTGGCTGTGGATGGCAGGGCGCTCAGCTATCAGCAGTTCGTGTACATCATGCTCAACAAGCCCGAGGGCGTGGTGAGCGCTTCCACCGACAAGCGCGACACCACCGTGGTCGATCTGGTGGGGGACGCCTACCCGCGGCGGCAGCTGTTCCCGGCGGGAAGGCTGGACAAGACCAGCACCGGCTTTGTGCTGCTGACCGATGACGGCACCTTTGCCCACGACATCCTTGCTCCAAAGCGCCACGTCTCCAAGACCTACACCGTGGTGTTGGACACGCCGCTGACCGAGCAGATGCGCACCGGCTTTGCGGCGGGCGTGACCCTTGCCGACGGCACAGCGCTTTCGCCTGCGGAGGTGACAGCCCTTTCGGCCGACGGCTGCACTGTGCGGGTGGTGCTCAAGCAGGGCGTCTACCACCAGATCAAGCGGATGTTCGGCGTGTACGGCGCAGGTGTGAACGGCCTGCACCGGGATGCCATCGGCGGCCTTGCACTCGACCCGGCCCTTGCACCGGGCCAGTGGCGGGAGCTTTCTGCCGAAGAAGTGTCAAAAATTTCCAGCTGACAGGGTCGGCTTTTCACCCGAATTTCAAAAAAGCAACACATTTTTCCGGTAGAATAGGGGGCAGAACCACGCAAAAAGGCACTTTTTTGGTTCAGAATGGCCCCTGAAGATAATATTCACAAGAAAAAACTATCTTTTTTGTTGAAATATGTTGCAAAAGTAAATTCTTTTGTGTAAAATATAAAATGTAATGCAGCTAAATTGTTAAAAATCACGACCGGCTGCCGCTGCGGTTTGCACAAACGAGGAAAAGGGGTATCCATTATGGCCAATAGAGTATTTCAAAGCGTGATCTACCAGATGAAAGACGCGATCAACCGGGTGGTCGGCGTGGTGGATGAGACCGGCGCTGTTATTTCCTGCTCGGAACTGAACCTGATCGGCGAGGTGCGCGAGGGTTTCATGGCGGAGCGTCTGACCGCAGGCGACCGCTTTGTGCGCGATGGCTACACCTATCAGCAGTTCTCCAGCGCCAAGCATAACGATTATGCAGTATTCGTGGAAGGCGTGGACGAGACGGCTGGTCAGTTTGCTGCCATGCTGTCCATCAGCCTGCAGAGCATCAAGCAGTACCACGACGAAAAGTTTGATAAGTCCAACTTTATCAAGAATGTGGTGCTGGATAACATCCTGCCCGGCGATATCTATGCCAAGGCCCGTGAGCTGCACTTTGCCACCGATGTTTCCCGCGTGGTGTTCATCGTGCGTGTTACCAGCGGCGGCGATATCTCCGCCTACGATGTGGTCAGCAGCCTGTTCCCCGACAAGCAGAAGGACTTTGTGTTCAATATCAGCGAGACGGATACCGTGCTGGTCAAGGAGATCCGCAAGGGCATCGACCGCACCGATATGGAAAAGCTGGCTGCCAGCATCGTGGATACCCTGTCCGGCGAGCATTACATCAAGGCTGTGGTGGGCATCGGCACCCCCATCTCCAACGTGAAGGATCTGGCTACCTCCTTTAAGGAAGCACAGATCGCCATGGAAGTGAGCAAGGTGTTCGACACCGAAAAGCAGATCATCCGCTACGATAATCTGGGCATTGCACGCCTGATCTATCAGCTGCCCACCACCGTGTGCGAGATGTTCCTGCGCGAGGTGTTCAAGCAGGGCAGCATCGAAAGCCTGGATCAGGAGACCCTGTTCACCATCCAGCGCTTCTTCGAGAATAACCTGAATGTGTCTGAAACCAGCCGCGGCCTGTTTGTGCACCGCAACACGCTGGTGTATCGTCTGGAAAAGATCAAAAAGCTGACTGGCCTGGATCTGCGTGAGTTCGACGATGCTATCGTCTTTAAGGTAGCACTGATGGTCAAGAAGTACCTGTCCAACAATCCGGCCAAATACTAATAAGCTGCAGGCTCTGCCTGCAGTGCAGAACCGGCCGCTCGAAACCGATGCTGGCCGGTTCTTTTTGCTGTGAAAACAGATTTTAATGTCAGGAGCTAATATTACCCTATGATCGATTTAGAACACGTTTCCAAGGAATATAAACGGGGCGGACCGCTGGCACTGGACGATATCAACCTCCATGTGGACGACGGCGAGTTCGTGTTCCTGCTGGGCCATTCCGGCGCAGGCAAATCCACCCTGCTCAAGCTGCTGCTGCGCGAAGAGCTGCCCAGTGAGGGCAAGGTGACTGTTCTGGGCAAGGATGTTGCCAGCCTGCACCGCCATCAGGTGCCGTATCTGCGCCGTCAGATGGGCATAATCTTTCAGGATTTCCGGCTGATCCCCACCATGACTGTGTACGAGAACATCGCCTTTGCCATGCATGTGACCAACGTCAAGAGCCGGGAGATCAGCGACCGTGTGGAGTACATGCTGGAGCTGGTGCATCTGGAGGATAAGGCCAAGGCCTATCCGGACACCCTTTCCGGCGGTGAACAGCAGCGCGTGGCTGTGGCCCGCGCCCTTGCCCACGGCCCCAAGCTGGTCATTGCGGACGAGCCCACCGGCAACATCGACCCGGAATTGAGCCTGGAAATGATGGAGCTGCTGGAGCGGGTGAGCGAAACGGGCATCACCGTGGTGGTTGTTACCCATGAGCACGAGCTGGTGCGCCAGTTCCACCAGCGCGTCGTCACCCTGAAAAAGGGCCGCATCATTTCGGATGTGCCTGCCGACAAGGAAGCCATCCGCGCACGCGCAGAGCGCAAAGAACGCCTGTTCGAGACCGAGCTGGAACCCGCTGACACCGCAGAAAAGGAGGCGGCCACCGTATGATGAGACCTTCTACCTTCTTTTTTCTGATCCGGCGCGGCATCCGCAATCTGGGCAAGCACTGGGCCATGACCTTTGTGTGCATCCTGTCCCTCAGTGTCTGTATGACCCTGAACACCTTTGCAAGCCTTGCCGAGGTGAACGTGGACAGCATGGTGAACTATCTGGGCAGCCAGAACGAGACCGTGGTCTATCTGGACCCGGAGTGTGATGATGCCACTGCGCAGGCCGTGGGCGAAAAGCTGGCGGCAATGCCCGGCGTGACCAATGTGCAGTTCGTCTCCAAGCAGGACGTGCTGAACACCTACCGCAATTACATGGAAGATTACTCCTCCCTGTGGGATGAGTTTGAAAATGACAACCCCTTCAAGGCCAACTACCGCGTTTCCATCGCGGATCTGAGCCAGATGGAGAGCATGAGCAAGCAGATGCAGGCCATTCAGGGAGTGTACAGCGTTACCGCCCCGGTGGAAATGACCAACGTCTTTGTGCAGGTGCAGCGCTCTGTTACCAAAGTGGGCCGCGGCATCGTGCTGGTGCTGATGGTCGTCAGCATCATCACGGTGGGTAGCACCATCCGCCTGAGCGTGTTTGCGCGCCGCCGCGAAATTGAGATCATGAAGTACGTGGGTGCCACCAACGGTCTGGTCACTCTGCCCTTCGTTGTGGAAGGTCTGGCCATGGGCCTGATCTCCGGCGTGCTCACTGCAGCGATCAGTCTGGGCGGCTACTCCTACATGGTGCAGGCCTCCGACGGTCTGGGCGGCGTGTGGGAAATGATCATGGGTCAGGCACTGGTGCCGGTGAGCGCCGTCTGGTCCACTATCATCCCGTACAGCCTCATCGGCGGTGCCGTTGTGGGTGGTCTGGGCAGTATGTTCTCCATCCGCAAGCACCTGAACGTGTGATCGAAAGGAGCCGCACATGAAAAAAGCACTTCATGCAAAGCCCTTCCGGCTGCAGATGCCCGGCCATACGCCGCGCCATGCACGGCCGGAGCCTGCCCGCAGCAAGCTGCTGCGCGGCGTGAGTCTGTGTCTGGCAGCGGTATGCCTTGCGGCAAGCGTCAGCTTCCAGCCGGCCACGGCAGCCACCAGCATGGCCAGCCTGCAGAACAAGCTGAACAGCCTTTCCAAATCCATCGACCAGCACAAGAAGGAGCTTTCGGACGCAAAGAAAAAGGAAGCTGCTGCAAAAGCGCTGGAAAGTGAGCTGAAGGAGCGCGTGGGGGTCATTCAGGATCAGATCAGCGTGCTGAGCACCCAGATCGCTGCTGTGCAGAACAACATTGGCCAGACCGAGCAGAAAATCACCGCCAAGGAAGGCGAGATCACCCAGAAGCAGGCCGAGATCGACAGCCAGTGGGGCGATTTTAAAAAGCACATGGCTGCCATGCAGGAGCTGCGCGACGGCGGCAGCGTGGCCATGCTGAGCGCAGTGAACGACCTGTATGAGCTGCTCACCTTCAACGAGGTCATGCAGGATATCTCCATCAAAGATACCGAGATCATGGACAATATGAAGGCCGCCAAGAGCGCTCTGGAAGCAGATAAGGTGGAGCTGGAAGCCCAGCGCAAGGAGCTGACGAGCCAGAAGGCGGAGCTGGATACCCAGAACTACCAGATGAAGGCAAAGCAGAGCGAGCTGAACAGCAGCATTTCTGCGGCGCAGCTTTCTGCACAGGATGCCCAGAAGGCCCAGCAGACGGCACAGGCCGCTATTGAATCGGACGAGCTGAACTATGAGGCCGTCAAGAAAGAGATCCAGAAGCTGATCGCGGCCGCTGCATCCAGCAAGCCGCAGTTGAGCTTTACCGGCTTTGCCTGCCCGCTGAAGAGCTATACCCGCGTTTCCAGCGAGTACGGCTGGCGTAAGAATCCGGTGTCCGGTGTCAACAGGCTGCATGCCGGCATTGATCTGGCGGCCCCGGGCGGTACGCCTATCTATGCAGCCGCCAGTGGCTATGTGCAGGTGGCAGGCTGGTCCAGCGGCGGCTATGGCAACTACGTCATCATCTATCACGGCAGCATGTCGGACGGCAACGCCTACAGCACCCTGTACGGCCACATGAGGTCGGTCGCCACCAGCGCAGGCAAGTATGTCAAGCAGGGCGAGTTGATCGGCTACGTTGGCTCTACCGGCAACTCTACCGGCAACCACCTGCATCTGGAGGTCTGGAAGGGCGGCAAAAAGGCCAATGCGGTCAATCCGCGCGGTTATATCCCGTTCCCGCACAACTGAGTGTGTTTATAAGGAGTCTGGTATTCTATGAACGAACAAAAACACAAGCGCTGGCTGCGTATCGGCTGCCTTGTTCTGGCAGGCGTGTTTGCACTCTCGCTGCTGAGCAGTGTGATCATGATGCTGCTGTATTAACAGGGAGGGGCAAGCATGAACCGTAAAATCTCTGTGGGCATGGCTGTCACCATTGTGATCCTTGCCATGACCGTGACCTTTTCCATTACCATGCTCATTGCCATGCGTCTGTTTGACAGCACGGTGAGCAGCGTGAAGGAAAAGGAGAGCATGTACAACAAAGTGGCCGAGGTGGACCGCTATGTGCGCAGCAACGACTACTACACCATTGATGAAACGGTGCTGTACGACCGCCTGACCGCAGGCTACCTGCTGGGCACCGGCGACAAGTACGCCCGTTACTACACCGCCAACGCCTACACCGAGCTGATGAACCAGCAGAGCGGCAAGGTGATGGGCATTGGCGTGGAACTTGGCATGGACCAGACCGGCTATGCCAGAGTGACCAGGGTGTATGAGGACTCGCCTGCGCAGGAAGCCGGTATCGTGGTGGGCGATTACATCACTGCTATTGACGGCACCGATGTGAAGAGCCTTTCCGGGGTGGATGCCGTGCAGTCCCGCCTGCAGGGCGAAGCCGGCACCATCGTCAATGTTACATGGCTCGACAGCAAGGCTGCTTCCCGGACGACGGACCTGACCCACTCCGGCTACACCAGCACCACCGTGGACTACCAGATGCTGGACAGCGTGGGTTACATCAAGATCCGCCAGTTCGACGGCAGCACGCCCAGCGAGCTGGACTATGCCATCCGGTCTCTCACTACCAGCGGTGCCCAGAGCCTTGTGTTCGACCTGCGCGATAACGGCGGCGGCGTGTTGGATGATGCCATCAGCTGCATCGACCTGATCGCCCCGGAAGGCACTGTGGCCTATGCCGAGGATAAGAACGGAAACCGCACCATCATTGGCAGCAGCGACGATGAGAGCAAGGTGGAGCTGCCCATCGTCTGTCTGGTCAACGGCAACACCGCCAGCGCAGCAGAGCTGTTTGCTGCCAGCCTGCGCACCATGAACGGCGCACGTCTGGTGGGCACCACCACCATGGGCAAGGGAACCATCCAGAGCAGCCCGCAGCGCCTTTCGGATGGCAGCGCCGTGAGCATCACGGTGGCAAAGCTCATCTGCGGCGACGGCTCCTGCTTTGATGGCACCGGCCTGAGTGTGGATGTGGAGCGTGCCCTCAGTGCCGAAGAGACCACGAATTTCTACGATTATACCCCCGAGGATGACCCGCAGATCCAGCGTGCGGTCAGCGCAGCACAGCAGCTGAGCGGTACCACGACTCTGGGCGGTGTCAACGAAGCAGCTTCTTCGGCTGCTGCTTCCGAAGAAGCCGACAGCGCTGCCACTGAGCCGGAGAACGCTTCTTCTGAGGAAACGGCTTCCTCCACCGAAGCAGAAGCCGGCGGCGAAGCAGCATCCAGCGCAGAATAAAGGGTAAAACCGGCAGAAATGCTGCAGGGGCTTCTTCTTGTAAAAAGGAACCCGGTTTATTGCGGTGCTGTTTGCCGTACGCATGTTCCTTTCTTGAAACGGCTTTTGATCGCGCCCGTAGGGCGCGGTGATGCCGCCTGCCGTATCGACTCCTCACGTGAAAAGGCGTTTTGGAGCGCCCCGTAGCGCTCCCGTTTACCGTACCGACCCCTTCTCGTGAAAATGCAACCCAGCTAGACCCGCAGGTCTGGCTGGGTTGCCATATTATAATAATATTTCCGCTGAATATGCCCAAAGCGACGCGGAGGGCATTTAAATCGTACTATGAAAAAGGATGGAATCTATGCCCGAACTGACCGACCTCTCGGTGATCCGCGCCCTGTGTGAAAAATACGATTTTGCACTCTCCAAGGGTTTTGGACAGAACTTTATCATCAACCCGGGTCTGCCGCCCAAGATCGTGGATGCCAGCGGCGTGGATAAGCGCTATGGTGTCATTGAGATCGGCCCCGGCATCGGTGTGCTGACTCGGGAACTGGCAAAGCGCGCCGCCAAGGTGGTGTCCATTGAAGTGGACGAACGCCTGCCGCCGCTGCTGGCCGAAACGATGGCCGGAGTGGACAATTTTAAACTGGTATTACAGGATGTACTGAAAGTTGACCTGAAGGCTCTTATTGCGGAAGAGTTCCCCGGTATGCCGGTGGCTGTGTGCGCCAACCTGCCCTACTACATCACCAGTCCCATTGTCATGAAGCTGCTGGGCGACCGCCTGCCCATTGAAAGCCTGACCGTCATGGTACAGAAGGAAGCTGCCGACCGTCTGGCTGCTGCGCCCGGCACCCGTGCATCCAGCGCCATCAGCTGTGCGGTGAGCTACTATGCCACCTCCAAAATGATGTTCACCGCTGCGCCCGGCAGTTTTTACCCGGCCCCCAAGGTGACCAGCGCCGTGGTGCGCATGGAGATCCGTCCGCAGCCCGCTGTGCAGGTGGAGGACGAAGAAGGCTATTTTGCGCTGGTGCGTGCCGCCTTCGGACAGCGCCGCAAAACGGCTGCAAACGCCATTGCCAGCGGCCTGGGAATGCCCAAGGACGCGGTGACAGCCGCCATTGAAGCCGCCGGTTTTGATGCCCGCATCCGCCCGGAAGCCCTCACACTGGAGGATTTTGCAAAGATCCAGCAGGCCCTTGCCCGCTGAAGCAGCCCGCTGCTCAAAAAAGAATACAACAGACTTTGAACCCCACAGGAGCCGTCCGCGGTTCCTGTGGGGTTTTTATGATAATAGAATCGAATGGTTCGATTTTATTATCGATGTATTGCGTTGAAAATTCCTGGTATCAAAACGTGATACAACAGAAAAGAATGCTAAAAGCAGACGAAAGCATGAACTGATGGCAATGGCACCTCATTTGTTAAACGGTATAGTATACTGTTTGAGGAATGGGTTGTTTTTTTTTGCGCGCCAAGAAGATATTGACAAGCCGCGCGTTTTTTGGTATTCTATCAAAAGACCGCTTGGTCCATGCTGGTGTGGCGCAATGGCAGCGCAACTGATTTGTAATCAGTGGGTTGCAGGTTCAACTCCTGTCACCAGCTCCAAAAAGCCGCTCAGGAACGTTGATTTCTGGGCGGCTTTTGCTTTTGTGTTTTTGCTTTCGGCACAAAAATCCAAAAATTCCGCAAAAGATGTTGACAAACTACCATCCGGGTGGTAATATATACAGGCAATCCATGGATTGCAAAAACTGAATATGGGCGTGTTCCCGAGTGGCCAATGGGGACAGACTGTAAATCTGCTGCTTTCAGCTTCGGTGGTTCGAATCCACCCGCGCCCACCAAACAAGAAAAATCCGAACCTATTTCCGATTGGAGAAGGGTTCGGATTTTTCGTTTTCTTCGGGTTTGAGAATGAAGGCTCCCGTGGACGGCGTAAAACTCCGATACCTTGTCATAGACCGTAAGCCAATAACAAGATTTGGAGGATGCGATTATGAAGTACGATGCAAGAGCCTGCCATTTCAACATGGACACTGGATGTGTGGAGCTGCGGCTCCGGGATGGGAGAAAAATCTCCATCGACTGTACCGGGGTCGAGGATGCGCTGGATGTGACCATGGCCCAGCAGACTGAACTGGACTACCTCATCTACAACGACCCACTGGGCTATGCGGATTTGATTCTGAACGGTGACCCGGAGGAGTATTTGAAAAACGTAGCTGGAAGCCATGGGTTAGAAGATTAAGGGCAAAAAAATAAGAGGTGCGCCCAACTGGACACACCTCGGCGAGATACATCTATGTAAGGCAGGGAGTTCCCTTTACCGGGAGCGTCCTGCTGTTTTTATGCGGCAACAGGCAATGCTTGTAGAGCTTCCTGCTCTTTCAGCCATTCCTCATATTCACGCTGGCCTTCCTCGCTGTTGAAAAACTCAACCATGGAGGGATAAAAGCAACGTGCAAGGGTCTTGATTGCTTCATCCGGGTAGCCGGATTTGTT
>NZ_QVGS01000008.1:0-126802 GCF_003603005.1 Faecalibacterium sp. AF27-11BH | reverse complement strand
AAGTCAAGGGCATTGGAAGTGCCGCCAAACACGCACTGACGGGGGCGGTCTGCTGGGTGGGTTTCATAGGGTATCTTGTAAACCTCTTTCTGTCGGCTTAAAAATGACTTGATTTCCTCAATGCTCTTGGCGTTTGCGGTTGCCATCATTTCCGACATTTCGATAATCCAGTGACCTTGCAGCTTACGGTACACATTGTCATCGTCCAGCTTCCGCAAATCATCGGAGAACCACTCGTCCCGGACTGCCAGCAGACGGAAGAAGGTGGACTTTCCAGCCCCCTGACCGCCTACCAGACAAAGCATGATTTCAAACTTGCACCCCGGCTGAAAGGCTCGTGAGATTGCACCCAGCAGGAACAGCTTCAACGCTTCATAGGTGTAATCGTCTGCGTCAGCCCCCAGAAAGTGCCGCAGACAGAAACGGATTCGTTCTGTCCCGTCCCACACAAGGGCACTTAGGTAGTCCCGGATGGGATGGTACTTGTTTTCATTCCGTACTTGCGCTTTTGGCAGTCCAGATGAGAAGTTCTTGACGTAGATCAAGCTGGGTCTGCCCAGCCCACGCCGTTTGCGCTCGATCAGGTCGGTCTGTTCCAGTTCCCGGAACAGCTTAACCGCCTTGTGTTCGGCACAGCAAAGGGATTCCTGCACCTCCCGGACAGTGTAGATGATATACACGCGCCCTTGTTCGTCCAGCCAGTTGTTCTTTACAGACAGGCTCATGCGGTCAAGCAGGATGCCGTACAGTGTCCGGGCATCCGTGGAGAGCTGCCGGAAACGGCTGTCCTGAAAAAGTGCTTTCGGTATGCGGAAGTAGGCGAACAGTTCACCCGACTGGCCGTAAAAGTAGTCGAGCGTCATTTGGTGTGACCTCGGATTTTCAACTGTGAGTGTGCGTCCATGTGCAAAACCTCCTTATTCGATTTTTGCAAAAGAAAAAGCGCACCTTCAATTTTGCGGAAACTGAAAGTGCGCTATGTAAAGCTAATTCAATTATTCACGAAAGGATTCCAGATATTCGTCCAGCACTTCTACGTTCACCAGTGCAATGCGTTTCAACCGGACGACAGCGTGAGCATCCTGTGCGACTTGTCGGAAAGAGTTTTTGCCCATCGAGTAGAGGACTGCCCCTTCCTCGTAGCGAACGTATTTCTTTTTCTTTCCAGCCAGCAGTTTTTCCAGTTCAGGAACTTCAACCGAGTTTCGCTTATGTGCCATGGTATTCTTCTCCTTTGTCAAGGTTATGTGGTATACTTGCATTATCAGGATATAGAAAAAGGACACTCCACTTTCGGCTTTTGCCGATGGTGAAATGTCCTCTTGACTGTTTTCTCGTTTACAGTTTTCTGCTGGATGTGGAACTGGCGAAAATCCGTCACGCTCCGTTTGGGATTTTTGCCTTCTCCGACAAGCCCCTAAGAAATCCGTCTGAACATTCAGGTTTTTGGTACATTCAGGGTCGGATTTTCAGTTCGTGCGGACTGTCGGAGACACAAGGATTACCACGTAGCTTAGTTAGATTCCGGGCGCATTGTGGGGAACAGCAGCACATCGCGGATGGAGGCGCTGTCGGTGAGCAGCATCACCAGACGGTCCACGCCGAAGCCCAGACCGCCCGTGGGGGGCAGGCCGTACTCCAGTGCGTTCACGTAGTCGTAGTCCACCTGTGCCTTGCAGTCGGGCTCGATGGCCTTGCGCTCGGCCACCTGACGCTCAAAGCGGCCCTTCTGGTCGATGGGGTCGTTCAGCTCGCTGAAGGCGTTGCCGTACTCGGTGCAGTCGATGAAATACTCAAAGCGCTCGGTGAAGGCGGGGTCGTCCGGCTTGCGCTTTGCCAGCGGGCTGATCTCCACGGGGTAATCGTAGATGAAGGTGGGCTGGATGAGCTTGTCCTCCACGAAGGCATCAAAGAACTCGGCCAGAATGGAACCCTTGGTGGGCACCTCGGGCAGCTCCACGTGGTGCTCCTTGGCGGCGGCGATGGCATCCTCGTCGGACTTCCAGTCGTTGAAGTCCACGCCGGAATACTTCTTCACGGCTTCCACCATGGTCAGGCGCTCCCAGTGGCCCATGTCGATCTGCTTGCCCTGATAGGGGATGACCATGCTGCCGCAGATCTTCTGGGCAAGGCGCTTGTACAGCTCCTCCACCAGATCCATCATGCCGTGGAAGTCGGTGAAGGCCTGATACAGCTCGATGCTGGTGAACTCCGGGTTGTGCTTGGGGTCCATGCCCTCGTTGCGGAAGATGCGGCCCACCTCGTACACGCGGTCCATGCCGCCCACGATCAGGCGCTTGAGGTACAGCTCGGTCTCGATGCGCAGCACCATGTCCATGTTCAGGCTGTTGTGATGGGTGTAGAAGGGGCGTGCGGATGCGCCAATCTCGAAGGGGGTCAGGATGGGGGTGTCCACCTCCAAAAAGCCCTTCTCGTCCAGATAGGCGCGGATCTCCTTCAGGATCTGGCTGCGCTTCACGAAGGTGTCCTTCACCTCGGGGTTTGCAATCAGGTCCACGTAGCGCTGACGGTAACGCATCTCGGTGTCGGTCAGGCCGTGGAACTTCTCAGGCAGGGGGCGCAGGCTCTTGGCCAGCAGGGTCAGCTCGGTGGCGCGCACGCTCAGTTCGCCGGTCTTGGTGCGGAACACCTCGCCCTTCACGCCGATGATATCGCCCACGTCCAGCTTCTTGAAGGCGGCATAAGGCTCTTCGCCCAGCTCATCGCGGCGGACGTACAGCTGAATGTCGCCCTTATCGTCCCGCAGGTGGGCAAAGCTTGCCTTGCCCATTACGCGCTTGGACATCATACGGCCAGCCAGCGCCACGGTCTTGCCGCTGTCGGTCTCGTTGGGCAGGTCGGCAAACTCGGCCTTCAGGTCGGCAGAGTAGGCATCCTGCGGGTACTTGGTCAGGGTGAAAGGGTCGTGGCCTGCAGCCTGCAGGTCGGCCAGTTTCTGGCGGCGCACCTGCACCTGCTCGCTCTCGGACAGGCCCTGCGCCGGGTTCTTCTTTTGTTCTTCCATGGTTTCTCCTATTCGTTTGGCCTGCTCAGCCTGCAGCGTGGGTAATGTTCAGCACGGTGTACTCCACGGTGTGGCCGGTGGGCAGCAGCACTTCGGCCTTGTCGCCCACAGCCTTGCCCAGCAGAGCGTGGCCCACGGGGCTTTCGTCGCTGATCTTGCCGTTCAGGGGGTCGGCTTCGGTGCGGCCCACAATGTCGTACTCCTCGTTCTCGTCCTCGCCGGTCATGAGGATGGTGACGTGGGTGCCCACAGAGACATTGTCCACGCTCAGCTCGCTCTCATCAATGATGACGGCGTTCTTGATCATCTGCTCCAGTTCGGTGATGCGGTTCTCCACCAGACCCTGCGTATTCTTGGCCTCGTCGTACTCGCTGTTCTCGGAAAGGTCGCCGTGGCTGCGTGCTTCCTTGATCTCTTCGGCCAGCTCCTTGCGGCGCACCGTTTTGAGGTATTCCAGTTCCTCCTGCATTGCCTTCAGACCGGCAGCGGACATCTTGATCTCTTGTGCCATTTGAGAATCTCTCCTTGTCTCTATTTGTGCTGTGCAGCCGCAAAGCCGCACAAGAATGCCATTTTGACTACATTATTATAATAGCAGGCGGCTGCTTTGTCAACAAAAAAGGCGGCGGTAGGGCAGAAAAATGTGTCGGCTGGAGCAAATAACGGAACAGCCCGCTCTTCAAAAAAGGAGAACGGGCTGTTTTGATTCCATTGGGTGTTACTTGGTAGACGGTTTCATCTGCTGTGCCTTTTTCCACGCGCGAATGGCTTTTACGGTGGAGACCGGCACATGGGGGTCGAATTTGTCCGGATGCTCACTGCTGCGCAGCGTCATCAGCTCGTTTTCAATTGCCCACTGTGCAGCCTGCTGCGCATCGGTGTCGTCGGTGTCGATATCGGTATAAGCGGCTTCGGCAGCAGGAGCAGGCTGTCCGGCATCCTTCCAGAGCACTTCGGCCAGTTCGATGCGAGTTTCCGGGATGGCGGTACCCTTGGGCAGATGATGGATCAGCCACAGCTCGGTGCCCAGCTGATGCAGCCCGCCCACCAGCAGTGCACCGCCAATGATCGTTACCGCAGTGCTGATGGCAGGGTCAACAGGGGCGTCGTCGATCGTGGGGGCGCTGGGAATATCCATTGTTGAAGCTGTGACTGCTACGCGATTCTTAGGCATAGTAAAGGTGAAGCTTTCTTTATTTTTGTAGTATTCTGAATTGCTTAAACCATCAATCTCCCAACTACCAAAAGAGAGACCACTGTCAGCGAAAGACTGCTGATCAAAAGTGATTTCAACTGTAGCACCGACGGGCACAATAGCTGTATCGCCAACTACAGGATCGCCATCTACTGTGAAAATGCCGCCGCTGACGACCAAAGGCTGTACCCAGTAATTCACGGTGAAGCCGTCCGCTTGAATTTTTTCCAAAACTGTGTTATCTACGCTGCCGCTTTTTAGTAGAGCGTTCCAAGAGTATTTGGTACCGTCATAATTGATAGTGTTGAACTTTGCGCAATCAATAAAAGCATCTTTTTTGATTTCAGTAACATCATCCGAGATGTTTAATGTGGTGAGTTTTCCGCATTTATAAAAAGCATTTTCGCCGATGGAAGCGAATCCATTGGGAAGGGTAAAAGACTCCAGACTTATACAGTTGGCAAAGGTTGCATCAGGAAGCGCGCTTAGCTGCGAATTCTTTTCAAAGGTAACTTCTTTTAGTCCGGTACAGCGGTTGAACACATGTGAACCCATAGTAGTTACACTGCTTGGAATGGTGATTTCTGTTAAACTATAACAGTTCTGAAAAGCTTGATACCCGATTTTAGTAAGCCCATCGGGAAGATTGATGTCTTCGAGTTTGAGGCAAGAAAAGAAAGCGAAATCACCGATTTCCTTCAAACTATCGGGAAGTGTAATGGATGTGATTTCGCCGTTAGAGCTTGTGTTGCGAAAAGCTTTATCCGCAATGGCTGTTACAGTGTAGGATTTTCCATTCAAGGAATTTGTTGCTTTTTCTGGAATAGTTACTTGGGTCAATAAGGTGTTTGCTTCGGGTCCTTTGACTTTGGCGGTTGTGTCACTTGTTATCTCGTATGTAAGACCGTTAAAGTTAAATGTATCGCCCGTCTCCGCCGCAAATGCAGAGACTGCCCCGACAGGCAGAAATGTCAGTGCCATGCTGAATGCCAGCAGCAGGCTGATAAGTCGCGTTTTCATATAAATTCCTCCTTGATACGACTTTTGCGGGTGGATCTTGTCTGCGCGGATCGTGGACAAAAAAGATTCACCAATCTTTATTCTACCCCCCCCAACAGAAATCAAGGATTTTAGACAAGATTGGAAGGATGCCTAAAAATGGCAGAGATTTTTAGAGGATCTGAGAAAAATAACAACAAAAATCCCCGCCGACAGAGGGAAAAAGGTGTCGGCGGGGATCGGGGAAATGTCCTATTCAGTTAGAGAATCAATCGTCTGCGCTCTCGTCCAGATTGCCCAGCTTCTTGGCCTGCTCCACAACGGCAGGCACCAGCATCTCGGGCAGAACCTCGTAGCGGGCAAACTCGGTGGTGAACCAGCCGCGGCCCTGCGTGGTCTGCCGGATGAAGGTGGTAAAGTTTGCAAGCTCTGCCAGCGGCACTTCAGCGATGATGGTCTGCAGGCCGTCCTCGTCCGGCTCCATGCCCAGCACGCGGCCGCGGCGCTTGGTCACATCGCCCATGATATCGCCGGTGTTGTCGTTCGGCACATGAGCCTTCAGGGTGTGGATTGGTTCCAGAATGACCGGGCCGGCCTCCGGCATAGCGGCCTTGTAAGCCAGCTTTGCGGCCATAATAAAGGCCATCTCGGAGCTGTCCACCGGGTGGTAGCTGCCGTCCAGCAGGGTGGCTTTCAGGCCCACTACGGGGTAGCCTGCCAGCACGCCCTTTTCGGCGGCAAGGCGCACGCCCTTTTCAACAGCCGGGAAGAAGTTCTTGGGCACGCTGCCGCCGAACACCTTCTCCTCAAACACGACCTGCTCGCTGTCGCAGGGCTCGAAGTTGATGATAACGTCACCGAACTGGCCGTGACCGCCGGTCTGCTTCTTATGACGGCCCTGCTTCTGGCAGGCCTTGCGGATGGACTCGCGGTAGGCGATGCGGGGTGCTTCCAGCCCGATCTCCACGCCGAACTTGTTCTTGAGCTTGGCCTTCACCACGTCCAGATGCTGCTCGCCCAGACCGCCGATCACCTGCTGATGAGTCTCGGCGTTGTTCTCGTAGCTCAGGGTGGGGTCTTCTTCCATCAGGCGGGCCAGCGCGCTGCTGATCTTGCCCTCGTCGCCCTTCTTGGCCACAGTGACGGCCATGAACAGGCTGGGCTTGGGGAACACGGGGGCGGGCAGCTTGACCACGCGCTCAGCGTCGCACAGGGTGTCGCCGGTCTTGGCGCTCACCAGCTTTGCCACTGCGCCGATGTCACCGGCAATGATGCCGTCGGAGTCCACCTGCTTTTTGCCAATGACGGTGAGGGGCTTGGAGATCTTCTCCACATCGCCGGTGCGGGCGTTGGTGAGGGGTTCGCCTGCAGTCACCTTGCCGCTGACCACGCGCAGGTAGCTCAGCTTGCCCACGAACGGGTCGGCCACGGTCTTGAACACGTAGGCGGCGGTAGGCTCGTCCACGGTGCAGTGCAGTTCCACCGGCTCGCCGGCGGCATCCTCGGCCAGCGTGCTGGCTTCGTGCTCCGGGCTGGGCAGCAGCTTGTGCATGTTGAACAGCAGCATATCCAGTGCCTGCTGGTTCACGGCGCTGCCGCAGAACACGGGGGTGATCAGGCCGTCCTTGACGCCCTTGCGCATGCCTTCCACGATCTCCTCGGTGGTGAAGGCTTCGCCGCCGAAGAACTTTTCCATCAGCTCATCGTCGGTCTCGGCAATGGCTTCGCTCATGGCCTCGATCAGGCCCTGAAAACGGTGGCCGATGTCCGGCAGATCCACCTGGATCTGCTTGCCGCCCTCGTACTTGAAGGCCTTCTGGCTGAACAGGTTGATGTACACGGGGGTGCCGTCGTCCAACTTGGCGGGCACCACGCAGGGGCAGACGGTGGAGCCGAACTTGATCTTCATATCCTCAAGGATCTTGAAGTAGTTGGCATTCTCCAGATCGCACTTGGAGACGAACACCATGGTAGCCTTGCCATTCTTGCGGGCCAGCTGGAACGCCTTTTCCGCACCCACAGTCACGCCGCTGCGGCCGGACACCACCACCAGTACGCTCTCGGCTGCGCGGATGCCCTCATACTCACCGGCCTCGAAGTCGAACAGGCCCGGCGCATCGATCAGGTTGTACTTGATGCCCTCGTACTCCACGGGGACGACCGATGCAGACAGGCTGGCCTTGCGCTTTGCTTCCTCGGGGTCAAAGTCCGAAACAGTAGTGCCGTCCTCGACCCGGCCCATACGCTCGGCAGCGCCCGAAAAATAGACCAGCGCCTCGGTGAGCGTGGTCTTGCCGCTGCCGGCATGACCGGCAATCAGGATATTGCGGATGTTGTTGCTTGCGTATTTCATATCGGTTTTTCCCTCATTTCCGCCGCACGGAGCATTCTCTCCGCTTTTGTGGCATATTTTACAAAGATAATACCACACTCAAAATGATTTTTAAATATTTCGTTTGAAAATTCTGACGAATCAAGCGCCAAACTTCGGGGCAAGGTTTTGTGCAAGTTGCACGGCAGTGCCAAAGTTTATTGTAAAATCCACAGCGATACGCTATAATAAAAGGCAGAATAAAGGCACAAGGAGCATACCAAAATGAAACGCACGGATTACATCAACTGGGATGAATATTTCATGGGCATTGCGCTGCTCACGGCCATGCGCTCCAAGGACCCCAACAGTCAGGTGGGCGCGTGCATCGTCAGCTCGGAAAACAAAATTCTGTCCTTGGGCTACAACGGTATGCCCATTGGCTGCAGCGACGACGAGATGCCCTGGGAGCGGGAGGGCGCACCGCTGGACACCAAGTATATGTACGTGTGCCACGCCGAGCTGAACGCCATCCTCAACAGCGCCCACAATAACCTGAAAGGTGCGCGGGTGTACGTGACGCTGTTCCCCTGCAACGAGTGTACCAAGGCCATCATCCAGTCGGGCATTGCCGAGGTGGTGTACTACGGCGACAAGTACCACGACAGCGATTCCAGCGTGGCGGCGCGGTTCATGTTCAAAAAGGCCGGCGTGAAGCTGACTGCCTATCAGTCCACCGGACGGAAGGCAGAGCTGGAGCTGTGAACTTTTTTCATAGCATCTTGACTTTTGTGTGGGATTGCATATACTAAGGGTAGGAAGTTGGTTAGAACATTCCATTGTATCCACGCACAAAAAAGAGCCCTCTCAGAGTTGCAGCTCCGAGAGGGTTCTTTTTGTGCTTACTTGCCCTTGCGGTGACTCTCAAGCCACTTGCACAGGAAGTGTGCAGCTACCTGTGCTGCGACAGCCACCAGAAAATTGGTTAGAATGGTGTCCATGATATCCACCCCCTTCTGTTGCCAGAATGGAGAAGGGCAGCACAGCCAGTATAGCATATCCGACAGGGTATTGCAATTTTTACAGGATATCATTATAATAGAACTATATCTCGAATAAATATTCAACAATGCTTGCATAGAGAGGGAAATATACAATGAGTCTGAAGAACCGCAGCTTTTTAAAGCTATTGGACTACACCCCTGCCGAGATCGAAGAACTGCTGGACCTTGCCGCAGACCTGAAGGCAAAAAAGAAGGCCGGCATCCGCCACAATGACCAGCTGGCAGGCAAGAACATCGCCCTGATCTTTGAAAAGACCTCCACCCGCACCCGTTGCAGCTTCGAGGTCGCTGCTCACGATCTGGGCATGGAAGTGACCTACCTTGACCCGTCCGGCAGCCAGATCGGCAAGAAGGAGTCCATCGCCGACACTGCCCGTGTGCTGGGCCGCATGTTCGACGGCATCGAGTACCGCGGCTATGGCCAGCAGATCGTGGAAGACCTTGCCCACTACGCCGGTGTGCCGGTGTGGAACGGCCTGACCAACGAGTTCCATCCCACCCAGATCCTGGCCGACTTCCTCACCATCCGGGAGCACTTTGGTCACCTGAAGGGCATCAACTTCGTTTACTTCGGCGATGCCCGCTACAACATGGGCAACAGCCTGATGGTGGGCTGCGCCAAGATGGGCCTGAACTTCACCGCCTGTGCACCCAAGAAGTACCAGCCGGACGCTGCCCTCGTGGCCGAGTGCCAGAAGATCGCTGCCGAGACCGGTGCCACCCTCACCTTTGAGGAGGACCCCGCCAAGGCCGCCAAGGGTGCCGACGTGCTGTACACCGATGTGTGGGTGTCCATGGGTGAGCCGGTGGAGGTGTGGGCTGAGCGCATCAATGACCTTGCCGCCTACCAGATCAACCAGCAGCTGATGGACATTGCAGGCCCGCACGCTGTGTTCATGCACTGCCTGCCCGCCTTCCACGACCACAAGACCACCGTGGGCAAGGAGATGGGCGAGCGCTTTGGCCGCGATGCCATGGAAGTGACCGATGAAGTGTTTGAAGGCCCCCAGAGCATCGTGTTCGACGAAGCCGAGAACCGGATGCACACCATCAAGGCCGTGATGGCTGCGACCCTTGGCTATGTAAAATAACGGATCACAAACAAAAAAGGGAGGCTGCGTTTGCAGTCTCCCTTTTGCTTTGCCTGTTAGGCTTCCTTCAGCTTCAGCACGCCAGCCTGTACCAGACGCTTGCGCAGCAGTGCACCCACGATGCAGCTCACCACGATCTTGGCGAGGTCCAGCGCAATGAACGGGTACACGCACACCGAAAGCGCATAGCCCAGATCGCACTGCATCTGGAACACGAACCATGCGGTGCCCAGCACGTAGCAGGCGGCATCGCCCAGCACAAGGCCGATGCCGGAGATCACCGGCTGGCCCTTGCTCTTTTCGATGAACAGACCGCCGATGAAGGCCAGCAGCAGGTAGCCCACCAGATAGCCGCCGGTGGGGCCTGCCAGCTTGGCAATGCCCGCGCCGTAGCCGGAGAACACCGGCACGCCCACAAGGCCGATGAGCAGGTACACCGCCACGCTCAGGGTGCCGAACTTGGGCCCCAGCAGCCATACGGTCAGGCAGATGACAAAGTTTGACAGCGAAATGGGAATGGCCCCGATGGGCACGCTCAGCGGGCCAAGCACGCACAGCGCGGCGGCCATCAGCGCAGTAACAGCCATCTGATAGGTGGTCAGTTTTTTGTTTTTCATAGAATAAAATTCCCCTCTGTTAAAAATTTACAAGGCATCTGTACCCGAGTATAGCGCAGCGGGAGACAGATGGTCAACAATAAAGTTTCGAGGGGGTTTACAATAAAAACTCCCGGCACACTGACCGGGGGACAAAACACATTGTGTCGAGTCGGGAAATGTGATATACTGTCAATAAGGCGCTGATTGCAAAGTTGGTGGTCATGCTTTCTGTCCCGTTATCGCTGATTCTTCTTATCTAGTTTTCTACTTAGGATGAAGCAGAGGTTCCGGGAGGAAACTTTTTTGCAAGTGCCCTGCCCGGAGCCTTGAAGGCGAAGGGAGGGATGTCGGATGACTCTTTTGGAGACTCTCGCATTGCTCACGTTCATTCTCACACTGTTGAGCCTGATCGTGGATGTGATCCGCCTGACCATTGAGGTCGTGGCAAAGTTTTCCCAGAAGAAAGACGATGATAACAAAAAAGATTGACCGCCCTGCTTCCAAACTGTGCGGTCAATCTTTTTGACAAACGGGATGGAAAGCTGACCCTTGCAGTCAGCGCCCCTTCTGTATTTATTATACCGCATCAGCGTTATTTGTCAAGGAGGTTCCCCATGGGTGGAGGACATGTATCGCGCCCCGATTTCGGGATGCCGCAGCCGGACCCGGCCTACCCACTGACCGAGTTCTACCTGCTTTTGCAGCACGCACTGGACAAAGCGGGCCGCTTTGCGCTGCCTGCGCTGTATGCCCGCGTGCAGGCACCGGCCCGGCACATCTATCTGGACGAGGCGCGGGAATATTTGAGCCTTTCGCCTACCGGGCGGGAGGGGGATATCCGCCTGCTGGCCGAGGGCAGTCTGCAGCTGCTGTACAGCACCCTGCACGTCCAGCCGGACGGCACGCCTGCAGCCCTGCTGCTCACCGAGGAGTGCACCCGCGCCACGGTGGCGGTGCAGCTGCTGCCGCCCTTTGTGTGGGAGGACCCGCTGCCGCCGCTGCCGGACACCCCTGCGGCGCTGACGCTGCAGCTGACCATGCAGGATGTGATGCAGGCCGATACCGACCCGGAAGCGCTGGGCAGAAAGCTGGCTGGCACAGCGGCGAACAAGCGCTGGCTGCACCATCCGAAGGCCGAGACCTTCCTTGCAGAACGGGTGGCCCTGCTGCAGAGAGTATATAAAAGGTGATTTTCATAAATTTTTCCTGCAATGCAATCTTCGGGGGCGTTCAGCCGTGTATAGGGTGAATGTCCCCCGTGGAACACGAATTCCACCAGCCCTGTACAGGCGGTAAAGGAGAGCTTGAAACTATGGGACAGCTGACCAGAAACGAAGTATTTACGCTGGCAGTGCAGAAATACAGCGATGCTGTTTACCGCGCTGCCATACACAACAGCCGATGCACAGCCGATGCCGAGGACGTGGTGCAGGATGTCTACGAGAAGCTCCTGCATTATAATGGTACGTTTGAGAGTGAGGAGCACCTCAAGGCGTGGCTGCTGCGGGTGGCCATCAACCGCTGCCGGGACCTGACCCGCGCAGCCCATCAGAAGGACACCGAGCTGGACGAGAACCTGCCCGCGCCCGATGCGTTTGAGGACGGCAGTGTGCTGGACGCAGTGCGCGCCCTGCCGGAAAACTACCGCAATGCCATCTATCTGCATTACTACGAGGGGTACACGGCGGCGGAGATCGGCCGGATGATGGGCGCACCGTCCAACACGGTGCTGAGCTGGCTGCGGCGTGCCCGGGCGCAGTTACATACGATGCTGAAGGAGGAGATCGAAGATGAGGTGGTATGAGTACAAGATGGAGACGGACGACCTCTACGCCCCGGACGATCTGAAGGCAAAGCTGCTGGCCATGACCGACCAGCTGACCGAAGAAGAAAAGGCCCAGCCCATGATGAAAACCGCCGCACCGGTACCGGCTCAGTCCGCCCCGGTGCAGCCGAAGAAGAAACTGATCCGCTTCCCCGCAAAGCGGGTGGGCGCACTGGCGGCCTGCCTTGCTGTGTGCGTGGTAGGCTATGGTGCTTTTGCCACCGGACAAATCGGCCTTGGCGCAAAGAGCAGCAGCCCGGCGGTCTATTATTCTGCGGACAGCACTGCGGCGGTGATGGCGGCAGGCGGCGCGGACCGCGCCGCTGTAGACAGCCCCATGGCAGCCGATTACAGTCTGAACACCATGGCGCTGGAAAGCGGCGCAGACAACGGCACCGCTGTTTATTCGGAGGACGACGCGGCAGCAGCGGCCCACAGCACCGACCACGCAAAGATCATCTACACCGCGAACCTCAGCCTGGAAAGCAAGGACTACGACGCAGCCCGCGCTGCGCTGGATGCTGCTCTTGCTGAAGCGGGCGGCTATCTGGAATCCAGCAGTGAATACTCGGATGCCGGTGACAGCCGCAGTGTCAGCCTGACCTACCGGGTGCCGCAGCAGAACTACGAGAACTTTCTTGCCGCCGTGGCCGAAGCAGGCAACGTGACCTACAAAAACCAGCAGGCCGACGACGTGACCGCCCAGTACATGGACGTGGAGACCCGGCTTGAGAATCTCAAGAACCAGCGAACCCGCCTGCAGCAGCTGCAGCAGCAGGCCGACAACCTCTCCGACCTGCTTGAGATCGAGTCCAGCCTGACGGATGTGCAGAGCCAGATCGAGAGCTGGCAGAGCCAGATGGACTGGTACAACGATCAGGTGGAAGAGTGCACCGTGTACGTGAGCCTGAGCGAGGTGAGCACCTACTCGCCGCCCAGCGAGGGCTTCGGCAGCCGCTTTGTCAGCGCCCTTTCCGCTGGCTGGCAGAACTTTGTGGGTGGCCTGCAGCAGGTCATCGTTGCCCTTGCCGGTGCATGGCCGGTGGTGGTGATCGCAGCCGCCGCCTGCGCAGGGTTCGTGGTTTGGAAAAAGAAGAAAAAATAAATGCTGAATTTGTAAAATAAACGCAAGAGAAAACGCAAGAGAAATCTTAGCGGATTCTCTTGCGTTATTTTTTGCGCATTTTTCAGGAAAGCGAGGGAACAGGAATGGCAAAACACATGACGCAGGATGACCGCAAGGTGCTGGAAGCCCGGTACAATGCCGGACAGAGTGTTGCCGGAATCGCCAGGGCGATGAGCTTCAACTATTCCACCATCTATAAGGAACTGAAGCGCGGTGACACTGGAAAGATGGATGCCAATGGTCGCGCAGGATATAGTGCAGAGCTTGGGCAGCAGCGATTATACAACGCAAAGCAGCGGTTCAGGTATCGGGCGGATTGCCCGGCGGAGTAAGGCATGGGAGAAGTGTTTAAGCTGAACCATTGCTATAACATGGACTGCCTGCCGGCAATGGAACTGTTCCCGGATAATTATTTTGATTTGGCGGTTGTGGATCCACCGTATTTCTCTGGCCCGGAACGCAGAGGATTTTACGGATCAAAAGTCAGCAAAATAGGCGTACATCGTGACTACCCCGTTTCTCCTGCTTGGAGTAAACCAGAACCGGAGTATTTCAGGGAGCTGCTTCGAGTGTGCCGCCGCTATATTGTATGGGGCTGTAATTATTTTGACTACCAGTTTGCTACTGGACGGATCGTGTGGGACAAGTGCAATGGAAATTCCAGCTTTTCAGATTGCGAGATTGCGGCGACAAATTTGTTTTCCTCAGTGAGAATGTTCCGGTATATGTGGTCCGGCATGATGCAGGGAAAAAGCATCACAGAAGGCGACACCATGCAGGGAAACAAGAGCTTGAACGAAAAGCGAATCCACCCAACGCAGAAGCCGGTTGCTCTTTATGACTGGATTTTCAAAAACTATGCAGAGCCAGGACAGAAGATCCTTGACACCCACCTCGGAAGCGGAAGCAGCCGCATAGCAGCATATGAGGCAGGGCTTGGCTTTATCGGATTTGAAATTGATCCGTTCTATTTCCAGTTGGAAGAAGAACGGTTTTCTGAGTACACAAGTCAAACAAGCCTGTTTCACATGGAGGGAAAGAAAAAATGATTCTTGAAAAACTTCACAGAGCAATCAACAACTTCAACAAGACATTCAACTGGCGGCGCTTCCGCCGCGATGCGCTGCACCTGGGAGAAAGCCTGCTGGTGTTCGGCGTGCTGTATGGCATTTTTTCAACCCTGATCTGGGGTGTCTGCTGGCTATTCAAAATCAATTACAACCCAGATCTCATTGCCGTTGCATGGGCAGTGCCGGTGTTGCTGGACACTTTGGTCAACAAGGCTTATGACTGGAACAATGAAGTCCGGGACTGGGATTGAAAGGTGGGAACGACCTATGGATGAAGCAACAAGAATCTCGCTGAAAGACCAGTTCAACAGCCTTTTGGTACGGGCTATTGAGGGTAGGCGCGGCGGTATGGCACTGATGCGGGTGCTGGAAGAACTGGACTTTTACAATTCCCCGGCCAGCGCGAAGCATCACCTGAATGTCCCCGGCGGTCTGGTGATGCATTCTCTCAATGTGGCAAGAGCCGCCCTGGAATTATGCGACAAGATGCCGCAGTTTGCAAAATGCAATAAGGGCGCAGTCTTGACCGCCGCGTTACTCCATGACGTTTGCAAGGCTGGGCAGTACATCAAAAAGCCGGATGGCAGTTACCGTTATGAAGATAGTCACTTGATGGGACACGGTGAAGCATCCGTCAGCATTATCAAAGACTGGATTTTCTTGACCGACACGGAAGCCCTAGCAATCAGGTGGCACATGGGAGCATATAGCGGAGAGCAGGACTGGGGAACGCTCAGCAAAGTATACGACCGCTGCCCGGAAGCTCTGTGCCTGCACATGGCTGACATGATCGCAACGCACATCATGGAGGTAGAAGAGTGAGCAGAGGCACCGCCTACTATGATCTTCCGAATGGTGAGCGAATAGAACTGCCGACAACCATGCCGGATGTTGAGGAAGTGCCGGGACCCCTATGTGATGGAAAATTTGAATTGCCAGAAGCCGTAAAAGAAATGTTCAAGTGGATGGATGAAACATTCGGAACATGGGAAAGCGACTTCAGCAGTTTCAAAATCTGGATGAAATTGCGGAAAAACTTCAATCCACCGGTGCGCTGGGAAGCGATGCAGGACAAGCGTCGAAACCCAAAGCCTTTGGGCCGAAACACCTATTTATATAAAGCAAGGAAGATCAAGAGCTTGGCAAGAAGTACACATACCAGAGTATCCCTGCACAAGGGAAAACAAAAGGGTACTGAAGAACAGTGCAAGCACACATTCAAGATAACCGCAGCCCGGTGCGCGCCTTGCAGTGGTTACAACGTGGAGTGCGAGCACTACGAGAAAAACAGTGCCGCTGATACAAAGCATGGTTCTTCTCGAACGTGAAATAAGCAGCCCTGCACCGCAGAAGCGGGGCTGCTTTTATATGGCGCATGGCGCTTTTTCTAGGCATTGAGCGTTGCAAGCAGGGTCGGACCCTGTATGTGCCGAGTTGAGTTTTCCATGGAAGCCGGTACGGTCAGGAAATCAGCCGACCGGCATAGCGGAATGGTGCTGTACAGCAGCGTCCTCCTTTCCGTTAAAGCCCGGTGCAAAACCGGGCTGCCATTTCCGCAAAAGTCGCACCCGCATGGAATCGACGGGACCGGGTGCGCCGCAGCATGAGCGTAGAAATGCCCTGTTCAATCCGCCCAGGAACAAAAGCGGTAGGCCATTGCCGTGGCCACCCCGTCCGGTGCTCTCTTTGCCGGACGGGTATGATATGCGGACGCATAGAGGATGACCCTGCTTCTGACTATCCCCCATGAGCAGGAAAGCCGGTTCGATGCCGGCCGTCCGTGCAAAAAGAAATGAGGTCAATATGATTCATCTGGGAGATATAACAAAAATCCACGGTGATGAAATCGAGCCGGTGGACTGCATCACATTTGGAAGCCCATGCCAAGACTTGTCCATTGCCGGACGAAGAGCAGGTCTTGCAGGAGAACGGTCTGGACTGTTCATGGAAGCTGTTCGGATCATAAAGGAAATGAGGTCAAGCACAAATGGATTGTGTCCAACTTTCGCTATTTGGGAGAACGTACCCGGAGCCTTTTCCAGCAACAACGGAGAAGACTTCCGGGCGGTTCTGGAAGAACTTGCCCGCATTGGACAACCAGACGCTGCCATTCCTGGACCTACGAGGGGGGGGCAGATGGAGCAAGGCCGGTGCAATCACCGGAAACGGATGGTCTTTGGCTTGGCGACAGCTGGACAGTCAATATTTCGGAGTGGCCCAGCGCAGAAAGCGTATCGCTCTTATCCTCGACCTTGGAGGTCAACGCGCCGGAGAAATATTATTTGAGCGCACGAGCCTGTCAAGGCATCCTGACCCGCGCATCCCGGCGTGGAAAGAAGTTGCCGGACTTGTTGCAAACCGCCTTGCTGGAAATGATCGAGTGGTGGGAGCCGGGGACTTCTGCACGAGTGATGGAAGCATTGGCAGCGGAGGAGCAGAAACGGATAAGGCAGGAAAAGCTGGCGGCTCTGAACGAGAGGAAAGAACACCTGGAAGAAATAGCAGTGAAGCAGCTGCGTATTCGCTTAAAATCCGCTCTGGGTGCGCCGGAGGCGGAAAGGGCGCTCTTGTGCAAACAGAAAAAGTCGGGACACTATCGACACTCCAAGACCAAACGCTCTTCCAACTGATTCGAGAACCGACATACTGCATTAGCGGGAATATGGTTGACCGGAAAACAAACCAGAACGGGTCAGGAGTAAGAGAAAACGGATCCTTTACAGTTAACACTGTTGACCGGCACGCGGTGGTATACAGCATTCAAGAAGAAAACCCGGTAGTTTTGGAAAGCAATCAGGTTCACGCAACGGTCACGCAGACGGGTATTTGCCCAACATTACCGGCGAGTATGGGCCTTGGCGGCGGGCATGTCCCAATGATTACGGACCACCCGGCAGACAAGCCTGTTGTTTTTGAAAACCATGCGCAGGACGCACGGTACAAGGAAGCCCCCACCTGTTCCCCAACGGGCTACGACAGTTGGGGAACAGGTGGGGGAAATACGCCGCTCGTGGCCGTGCCGGGGCAGGTCACAAGCTACGGCATCGGCAATGGACAGGCACACGCCTACGCCAGTAAGGAAAAATCCGGGACGCTGGACACCATGCACGATGCGCAGGCTGTGGCAATCGAATACTCCGGCTGCCTGAATCCATGGGACACCCAGGCGCGGCGGGTATATGGCGAAGATGGCACATTCCCAGCACTTCCGTCCAGAGAATCAGCGGGCGGGAACCAGCAGGCGGTACTTGCTGGGCAGAGAACAAGATGGATTGTCCGCAGGCTGACACCGACAGAATGTGAGCGGTTGCAGGGCTACCCGGATGGATGGACGGACATTGGAGAGTGGACGGACACCAAAGGGAAAAAGCACAAGGCGGCGGACAGCCCACGGTACAAGGCGCTTGGAAATTCCATCGCTCTGCCGCAATGGTTCTGGATTGCGCAAAAAATGAAGCTATACATGGGTGATGGCGCAAAGTTGGGAAGTTTGTTTGACGGAATCGGCGGTTTCCCACTGGTCTGGGAAACTACATACGGCACCGGGACTGCTCGGTGGGCATCGGAAATTGAAGAATTTCCGATTGCCGTTACAAAGAAACACTTCCCGGAAAGGAAAGAATATGAAAATTGATGTGGGGAAAATCGCTCTGGTGGCGGTCATGATTGCAGGTATACAGGTCAACGTGCTTTATCACCGGATTGATGATCTGGAATGTCAGCGGGACATTTACAAGTCCCGGTATGAGGACTGGGAAGGCGTTTCAAAGGAAGTGGCAGAATACGCCGACACACTGCGGGATTCTCTGAAAGCACGGGACCGGCTGGATGGGAAGCTGCTGGTTGAAGATGCTGGAGATTTTCTCTGTACAGCCTATTGCACCGAAAAGCGAGAGCACATCTGCGGAACAGGAACCGGGATCACAGCCAGCGGTGCCCCCGTGGAAGCTGACGTGACGGTGGCGGCAGACCCGGACGTGTTCCCGTTTGGGACTGTCCTCTATATCGAGGATGTAGGAGTGCGGATCGTTCAGGACAAAGGAGCGGGAATCCAGGGAAAACACTTGGACATAGCCGTTTCTGGAAGCCACGAAGATGCACTGAGCTGGCAAGGCTATGGAACGCACCGGGTCTGGATCATCCAGGAGGCAGCGAAGTGATGTGGGGCAAGCTCCAAACGCACAGAGACAAGAAAAATGACGCAGAAGTTTTGGCTATTGCTGCTGCGGGTGCCCCGTTGGATGTCATGGCTATGTTTTTTGAATCACACATTGAGGAGTTGCCTGACTTGTGCGTTGAAAAACTTGCAGAAGCAGTTGATAAACGCGCCAGCGATACTCCATATCGCCGGGAATCTGAAAACTGGAAAGACCTTGCAGCTTGGGCAAGAATTGAACTTAAAAGGAGAAAAAGCAATGGACGGATTTGTGAAAACACTGGGTGTTCTGATGGTTTTGGCAGCTGTGGCACTGTGGGCGGCACTGATTTTCTTTGTGCCTGCCGCACTGATTAAGTTCCTTTGGCTTTATCTGGTGGCATGATGGACAATGAAACACTGACACGGATCCTCTCGGCACGGTTTATAACGTGTAATGAACAGACCAGAAAAGGCAGTAAAGGCTGCACGAAAGAGTGCAAGCTCTATGAGCTACAAGAGCCGGGTATGACCTGCCGGGACAGCGTCCTTCTCCACGCAGAGGAAGCAAAGAAAATTTTGAAAATAAGGTCGCACAACTCCTGACACAGGCCGCCCGCTGCGGCGGCCTTTTTTGTGAGCATGGGAACAGGCCCGGCCCGGTTCAACTCCGGGATTGCCCAAAACTGAAAGGAGAACACACCGATGCAGAGGTACTACATTTTGCTGAAAGCGACCGGTGCTGGTGGGTGGCCGGGTTGGCTGCCGTACCGGCTGGATGCGGACAGCGCCGAACAGGCTGTTGAAAAAGCCAAGGAGCAGGCCGAGAATCATTACCCGGAGTACGAAAAGTTTGAAGTTCAGGCTATCGAAATTGAAAGGAGAAGCAAATGAAGCTGGCAGCAATCGCAAAGCTCATTAAGGCAGATGGGTACTGTAAACTCTACAAAGTGTTCTATGACGATTGCAGAACCTATGATTTGTACATTGGAACCAAAACGGCAATCTTCCCGCTGACCGGATTTCCGAAGGCACAAAATGAAAGTGAGTTGGCAACCCTCCTGGGCATCAGCAAAAAGGAATGGGCAGACATCGAGTTTGATAATGACTGCCCGGATGATCTCCATCACATCGAAGGGATGGATTTGGACGACACGGAAGACGGAGAAATGGACTGCGTGACCGGAAGAATCGGCATCCGGTACTGCGGGTGTGAACTGGTTCCAATGATCGAGCCTGTTTCGGGAACGGTCGGTTTTGTGGATGCGAAGCAGATCATGCCAGTAGCAGATGAAATCCGCAAGAGCGGATATTTCAAATACTGCGCCAGGAAGATGGCGAGCGGCGGACGCTACTATGTTATCAAGGACGGAATGGTGGTGCGCGGCGCGGTGCTTCCTGTAAAGCTGGAACCTCTGGCAAAGTCTGGACTGCGTGAGCTTGCCGACATGGTGAAAAAGACTAGGGATGTTGCCGATGTGGAGGACTTGAGCGAACAGGAGAACAAAAACGATGCGTAAGACTTTGGAACTGCTGGCTTTGTCCACCTGCACTGCCGCGCTGTGCGTAACACTGACTGGGTGTGAAGCAGTCAAGGGCACAGCAAGCGGTGAAAAACCGGTCAAGACGGTATATGTTTACCTGCCGGACGGCACTTTACTGGACAAAGGACGGGCGGACAAGGTAAGTTCGTTTGCACACAATGATCGTATCGTGAAAGTCACGATTGACGGGAAAACATACGAGACCAGCTGGGCCAATGTGGTTTTAGTGGAGGAATAACGATGAGCAAGATTTTGAAAAGTGTAACCTTGGGTGATGTGAAAAATGGTGGCATCTTCAGAGCGCTGGGCAAGGAGTTTGTGAAGCTGGATGCGGACGAACACGGCTGCCTCGTTCTGGCAAAGGACATTTGGACGAAAATGCCGTTCCGTGAGGGAGACGACCCGGAATGCCCCAATGATCTGCGCCGGAGCGAGATCATGTCGTATCTGGGCAACCGTTTGGCAGAGTTTACCGAGAAAGGCACGCCGCTGGATATTTTCATCCCGTTCAAGATTGATCTGCAGGATACGACCGGCCAGACTGAATATGGAACTGTCGAGTACCGGATTGGCTTGCTGACCCTGCGCGGGTACGGAAAATATTGGCGGCTGATCCCGAAGGTAGATGCGCCGTGGTGGTTGGCAACGCCTTACGGTACGCCGAATTGCTCTCCGCTCACCGTCAATTACAGCGACGTCTGGTACGTCTACACCGATGGCTCCTTCAGCAGCAGCTGGTACAACTACTCCTATGGTGTTCGCCCCGTTTTGTGCTTTTCCTCTGCACTCTTGGTCTCTGTCGAGGACGAAAGAAAGGCCGGGTTTTCGCTTTCCGATGTTCCGCTGGATGACCTGCTGGCCGAAATCAAGAGCCGGACGGAGGGCTAATCATGGATGCGGTAAAAAATGACGTGAAGCGGCTGGTCAAAATTGAGCTGGCCGCTGCAAACAAGAAGTTTCGGATGTTTGCAGGGCCGCATGAGGGCGCGGGAATCATCCAAGAAGAAGTCGTGGAAGCTGCGCAGGAGATGAACGGTCTGCGTCAGGAACTCAATGCAATGTGGATGAATGTTTACTCCAACAATCCGCAGATTTCCACGAAGGGTGTATATGACCGGGCTGTTGCTCTGGCCGTGGAAGCTATTCAGACAGCAGCGATGGCCCGGAAGTTTGAGCGCAGCCAACGCCGTCACTGGCCGGGAGCGAAGGAGCCGCACTATGGCGAAGGAGAATGACGCACCTACCGAAATCGAGACCATCACGCTGACCATGAGCCGCCCAGTGGCGGAGGCTGTGCAGACTGCCTGCGAGTGGTATCTGCGGCTGCACATGGGACAGTTTTGGGATGTAGCCGATGATCTGTGCCTTGCAAAATTCCACTCTGATCTGAAAAATGGGGCATTCAAGACCAAGAAGCAGGAAGATAACGCTTTTGAGGTTGCGATAGACCGCAGAGATTTCATGCGTATAGGAATGGAACAGGCATATAACAGATTTGTTCTCCCTGCCCCTATCTCGGATGTAATGAGAGTGCCATACCGGGCGGAAATCGTTTGGCTGGTCATCCGGCACGCGCTGGCCTGGCACGATAACCCGGAAGGTATGCCGGGCTGTGTCAGCTACTACGACCCGATGAACCGCAGCGACCAGCCGCGGCCGAAAATCGAGTTGAGAGAAAAAGGAGCCGACGAGGAATGAAATACAAAGCGGAAGTCGTGGCCTATGAATCCTACGGCGAAGTTTACTTAGGAGATTTTGAGGTCGAGGCAGACAACGAGGAAGAAGCGGACATGGCAGCCCGCTGCGCCGCCAAAAAGCAGCACCCGAACCTTGAAGATTTTGAAGTTGGAAAGTTGGAGACAGTACCATGAGACAGAACGGAGCAATGTTTATCTGCAACCGGTGAAGAAAGCAGGTGTTCGCGGAACGGTTCGACGATGGTGTGTTTGACCAGAAAGCATTGGATGGTTGGGCGCTTGAAATGAGAAACATCCATGGAATCGGAGATCTGTGCCCGAAGTGCTACAAAGTGTACCGCGAAACGATGGATCGTTTTTATGAAGGTGGCCGACATGGAGGGTAAGACAGATAACTCCCAGAAAAAGGAAGAACACGATTCTTTGAAACCTGCAAGGGATGCCATTGCAACTGCTATGCGGGCCGCCCAATTTGCGAAAGCGACCGGCACCCCACTGCCGAAACCACTTAAATGGCAGCGTGAATTCTATGACGCTACCGGTGTGTTTCCATACGGCTGGTATGAGTGCCCGGTATGCGGGTACAGGACAGATTGGGAACCGCACGCCTGTCCGATTTGCCACACACTGCTAGAACCGTGACGAAAGGAACACAGGATGATGGAACCTGAAAGAACCTGCTGCACCTGCCGCTGGCATGAGGGCTACACCTGGGTATGCTTCAACGGCAATTCACCGAACCGTGCCGACTTCACTGACCCGGAGGACACCTGCGAGTGCTGGGAAGTCAGAACGGAAGAAAACAGCATCGGTGACTACGAAGTAAACTAATCAAGCTCTAATCAAGAATTAAGCAAGCCCGTCGTTAAATTGCCGCCCTGACGAGGCGGCAAGGGGCTTGTATGTGTAACTTAATCTAGCGACCACAGAAGAACACAAGCCGGGGAAAGCGGGGGTCAAGGGGGAGAAAACGAGGGCGGGTCTGTAGGGCTTGACGGAATAGGAAACTTAGAAAGACCTGCCCGGCGTTGTATCCCCCTTGCCCTGCGAAGCCGTGTGTGTTTGGTCCACAGAAAAGAAAATCCCAGTAGAACTTTGCGGAAGGAGGAAGTGAACGGTGCGGGCATGGTACATTCGGGAGCAGAAACACATTCTCGGAACATCCGATTATGCAGAAGTGGATCTCTTTGAAACAACGGACAAGGAACACACCGCGAGCACCCGCCGCAAAAGAGAGCTGGCAACCTCCATTGCGCAGCAGAAGTATAACGACATGATAGCAAGGCGGTATTTCTGCCAGCTGGCCTATACGAATTTCGGGGAAAGCGACTGGGCAGTCACGTTTACATACGACCACAACCACCAGCCAGCACCCGGAGATTTTGACCAAGTAGACCGGGACTGGACGAATTTTACTCGCCGCTTGAAGCGCTTCTGCAAAAAGATGGGTCGAGAAGCATCCAAGTGGATGCAGGTTGCAGAGTACAGCGTGATGGATGAGGACGGGAAAGTTACCGGCAGACACCACCATCATGCGATCCTGCAAGGCAATCTGACATGGCAGGAGATCAAGGACTTGTGGCGGGACAGCACCGGGCGGCCGATGGGGCTTGTGAAAGTTGAACCTATCGATCTGACCTGTTCCAGCTTTGAACGCTTGACGACCTACATGACGAAAGCCCGCGCCCGCATCCGCCGCTGGCGGCAGAGCCAAGGACTGAAAAAGCCGAAAACTCCGCGCCCGAACGACACAAGATGGAGCCGCAAGCGCTTTGACGAAGCGTTTACCCTACCGGATGATCGTGCGTACTGGGAGAAAAAATACCCTGGCTATACTCTGCGTGAGTGTGAGCAGCATATCACCGGCAACAACACCAAGCATTTGATCCTCAAGTTGAAAAAGAAACCGGAGACCCGGCGGAAGAACAGGAGAAACCAGCCATGAGCATGAGATTGGAACTTTCTGACCTGCCGCCACGCTACCGGGCACAGGCGGAAAAGCAGCTTGCACAGAGAAGGTGCGGGGGCAAAGCTGCACCTGCATCGTTGGAAGCCGCTGTGAATGCCGCCAGATCGACCGGACACGAGTTTGACAGCCGGGGCGAGTATGACTACTACATGGGAACTGTTCTGCCCAAAGTCCAGAGTGGCGAGGTCGTGAAGGTAGAGCTGCACCGCAGGTTTACTATGCTGCCGGAAAAAGAATACGGCAATGTGAAGCTCCCGGCGGCGCACTATACCCCGGATTTTGTGCTGACCTATGCTGATGGCACGGTTGAGGTGGTGGAAGTGAAAAGCAAATTCACCCGGCGGCAGCAGCGTGATTACATCCACCGCCGCCGTATGTTTATCGATCTTGTGGCAGAACCGCAGCACTGGCGGTTTATTGAGTATATCACGCCAGATACGGCGGAAGAAATCAGAAAGTGGAAGCGCCTGGCCGAACAGGCGGGAAAGGATTCATCATGGGAAAAAGCAGGGCAAGGATGCCAGCATTCTACCGGCAGAGCATCCAGAATGCAGTGAATCAGCAAATCAACATCGGCAAGTCGAAGCACCGCACGACGCTGAACCGTGAGGCAATCGGGCAGGTCGTTTCGTACTGCGCAGTTGCCGCGGCACATGATCTCTGGGACTGGGGCGAGAAAGAATCTACGCTCCTGACCTTGAAGATGAACAATGCTGCATCCAGGTATATCATGGATCACGACAAGTACGGTGCACCGGAAGCCCTCAAGCGGCTGGAAGCACGCACTGCCCACCTGATGCCGGAAGAATTTTGGCTCCCGGCGGGTGGTCTGGTAGGCTCTGAAAAAAAGCTGCGTGTTCTGGCTGAACGCCGGGACGCTGCAAAGATGATCGTTCGTTTCTTTGTGGAATCGCTGGAAGAAATGGAGTACACCCCTGAACAGATCGAGGTCGTGAAGGAAGAAATCAAGAAAAATTACCAACAGTTCCTCGGCTGGGTGGACGATGGCGGAGAAGAATTTGCCTATGATCGTCTGCGCCGGGTCATTGAGGACATTTACGGCGTGGGTGCCATGGTGGAGCGCGTCAAGGGTGAAGAACCCGTTTTCGGAGAACCCCTTTTCAAGAAAGATTTTTGATTTTTTGGGAGGACTGAGCAGTGAAAGTACACGAGGCGGAGGCAATCTTGAAATATTATGCGGACATCCCGCAGCGGATAGAGATCATCCGCCGTCAGTGTACCGCACTGAGCGATGAAGTGGACCCTATGCGGGGCATGGGCACCGATGGAATGCCCCGTGGCGGAACGCCTGGGGACAGCACGGCGGCGATGGCCTGCCGGATGGATGAACTGGGCATTGGAGACCAACTGCGTCAGCTGGAACAGCAGCGGGCGGTTTTGCTGGGAGATCAGCGTATCATCCAGGGACAAATGAACAGGCTGGACAGTGGCCACAATCTGATTTTAACGGAGTTCTACATCGGCCACAAAAAATGGCACGAAGTACAGCAGAAAGTTCCATACAGTGTGCAGCACTTGAAGTACCTGCGAAACGTCGCTCTTGCACAGCTGGGAAGGAACCTGGAACGGCTCCCGGAGTGCGCCGCTTTATTATCGCGTGCGTTAAACACGCGCGAGGGACAGCGCCGAGCGGATGCCTGGGCGGAGGGTGACATTCTCTTATAGGCAAGGCTGCCTGCGGAACTTCATGTGCAGGCGCTTCCGCAAAATCGTGTCCGATGGTCGTAGAAAAACAAACACGACTACCCCAAAAATCTGAAAACAGGCATAGAAATAACCCGGCGGGCAGTTGGCCTACCGGGTTTCGTGCAAAGGAGGACAAAGTTATGGGAAAGAAGCATAAAAACAAGGTTCGGGTGCCGCCCGGAAGGATGTATAGGCTGGTGCGGAGTGACAGGAGCGTATACTGTGACGCAGAGAACGCGCTCAGAACCTGCTTTATCAAAGAAACCAAAGAGCAGCAGGCCGCACGGGAAGAGGGCGAACTGTGCCGGTTCGTGAGGATGGCACCGGATGGTGGCGTTGAACTGATTTCAAACGCAGGAAGCGTAGTCCGTTTCAAGAACGCAGAAGATCTTGCGAAAACGCTGCGTTTCGCAAAAGATGTGCTGAGGGTTACGGAGGCCTTGAAAAATGGGAATCAAAATTGAACTGACCGATGATGAAATTATTGAACCGTCTGGCGGAATAGCAATGTTTAACCTTCCGGGCGGAGAATTTCCGGGGAACGAGGATGTGCTGTTTGATCTGCGCTGGTCTGTGATTCCACGGAGAGAGGGCGGAATTGAAGTCTTTGGAGGAAATGATGGCAAAATAGTCCTGGAATCGGAAGAAGAGGTAAAGGATCTGTGCGAAGCTATGATACGTCAAATTAGAGCAAAACCGATATTCTCGGATTCAGGAGAGCCGCTGCTGGACTGCCAATCTGAAAGGCGGGCAGCTGAACCGGATTTACGCGAAGGAGGACAAAGTGAAGATCAAAATTGAGATTGACAGCGGCATGATAAGCCCGCGAGAATATGCCGTTAGAACCATCGCAAAAGAAATCGTGAAAACTGGAATCAAAGAAAAGCAAATCTGGTACAACGAAGCGGCAATCCAAACCGAATTGGAAAATGCAGAGGTAGGAAAGCTCGTCAGGTGTTGGTTAAAAAATGTTTGGCCGCTTCCACAGCTACGTTCTTTGCAATCTCGATTATCACATCTGCGCTGAAAGAGCCGGCCTTTTTGGCAACGCTTTTGACCTTTTCCCAGTTCGTATCAGACCGAATGTTTTCAAGAAATCTATGCCCATCAGGCGTAATGCGGGAAATGGGAATGCGATAAGTGTCTTTCGAGAAAAGCGTTTCAACAAACCCGGATTTGACGCAATACTCAACGGCGTAAAAGAGATCGTCGTTGTCGTAGGTCTTTTCAAGTTCAAGCTGGTAGGCTGGCGGTGTTTCCGGGTCATCCAGCAGGAAGTCGTTCACATTGTTTTTCTGGTAAGAAATGAAATAGCAATAGTGGTTATAGTCTGTGTACTCTTCTGCGCAAAGCATAACGGCGCGGACGCAATCCATGTTTAACTTCATACAAACCATCCTTTCAACACCATAAGCCCGTCAGGTCATCGACCCGGCGGGCTTTTTTGGATTTTGTGATTTACTTTTCGTGCGGCGGCTGGTCATCCGGCGGAGCGTTGCGCTTGAAGATAATCTGCGGTTCGTTCGGATCCCGGCCTTCCTCTTTGGCGTTCTGGGCGATTTCGTCCATCAGGCCGACAGGAAAACCGTTTTCGTCGAGCGGCCCATCGTAACCGGTGAAGTCAACGACGTTCACGCAGGGCGGTTCGGGGATGGTTTTGTAGTATCTGCCGTCCTCATAGTTCTGATCCGTGACCCGGTTCCAGTAACCAATGTCTCCGTGCTGCTCCTGGGCGGCTTCCATCGCTTCCCGTGCCTGTTCTTCAGTCAATCCGTCGAACAAGAGCCTGGAGCCATCAGCAAAGGCAGCGACCAGCCGCCAAGGAGCGAAAAACTCTGCATCTTTCGTAGAAATGCCTCCTTCTGGGCAGTTAAGCCCCTAAATTGTAGGTTTTGTATCAAAAAGGCGGGTTAAATATGCCGAAATATCATCTTTAGCAGAAAAAGATGAAGTTTCGTTGTCAGGATTTCGATTTCGTGGGGGTGTACCCATTCAGGCAGCGATTGAAACCGCGTTTCGTGAGGGCATCGGTAACTCTGTCCTCTGGGAAGTAGTAAGTAGAACCGTCTGCCGCAGGAACAGCCCCAGCGGGATGCTCTGCGCCGGTGTACCAGTCCGTTTCCGTGTCGTACTTGCGATGCAGGTACTTGTAAACGTCGCGCTGGGCTTTGTCGAACACCTCCACGAAAGAGAAGGATGCACAAGGGGGCATCTCTTTTGCCAGCATGGGTGCGTTCTGCGCCAGCCATGCAGCCATTACGGTTTTGGCTGCATTTCGTTTCGGCTTGCCTTCCCGGTGCACCAGATCCAGCAGCTGCACAACAAAGGGCTTTGGCAGATCGTTCAGCACTTCTTCCAGCGGGTACGGATTTTCGTGCAGCAGGGGCGACGTGCGCAGCTCCGGCACGAGATCCAGATCGTGACAGGTTACAGGCTTCTGGCGGTCGTCGATGCGCTCACTGGTGTAATACAGCATATCTTTGATTGCATTCTGTGCCGCGTCGGAAAGCTGCTCCACCAGAGCAACACTGTCTGCAAAGCTGATCTGCGCCTCGTTTCGTTCGCCGGTGCTGCGGCCCGTCTTATAGGCCACATCAATGATACCAAGCTCCATAGCCAGCCGGAAAATGTGCTTGCAGGGCTTTTTGCGCTTTACAAAATCGTTGCAGGTGCAGCTTGCAAGGCTGGTCTGGTACGGCTCTTTGCCGGATCCATAGAAAACCCCGGTTTCGTGTTCCTTGTCCACAGAAAGCGGGCTGGTCTTGCTCTGCTGGGCGCTGGCAAGGCGCTTTTCTTCGTCAGTGTCTGCGGGATGCTCTGTCCAGGGGCCGAAGGCGGGAATCATAGTCATAACGGGAAACCTCCTTTTCGTGTTTCGTTACTGTCATGATAGAGCAAAACGCAAATAAAAGCAATAAATTAGAACAAGATTTCGTGACGAGATGCAAGAATAACCCCGGCGGGCTGCCGGGGCTGGCTGTCAGAACGGCAGGCCGGTATAGTTGCGCATGGGAATGGCATCGGCGGCGGGAACCAGCATATTAAGCAGCTGCCGGTATAAAGCCGGGTTTGCTGCACGCTGGGCACGGAAGTCCTCTAGGAATTGCGCCTGCGCTGCCAGATCAGCCAAGTTTTCGTCATCCACGTTGTAGCATTGGCATTGATCCGGCCCAGCGGAGTATATCCAACATCGAACCATGAAAATACCTCCTTTCTGTTTCGTGATGTTCCCGACGTAAATGCCGGGAAGATGGGGCAGGGTTGCTTTGTCCGGTGCAGCCCTGCCAAAATATCCGGTTTCGTGTTAAGCGTTCAGCTGTAAAAACGTGCTCTGCGTGGGGATCAGGTGCCGGGTGAGGGTGTCGGTGTAGCTGGCCTCCCCCTCGTAGCTGTCAACCACCCGGCGGTCTGAGGCGGCCATATCGTGATAGCTCTTTTTGCCGTAGGTGGGCGGCAGCCAGCCTTTGCGCTGTCCGGCGTAGAGGTTGAAGGACTTCAAAACGTCCGTGTTCGTAAACTCGATGTGGCAGGTGCCTTTCTTGTAAAACGTGGCGGTGAAATAGTGCAGCTGGATCTTCTGGGTCTGGCCGCTCTTTTCGGCGGCATCCAGGACGGCGCGGAGTTCGTCCCCATTGTAGGGCTTGCCGTTCGTGTCCAGGAAGTGCAGTACACGCTCGATCTGGGCAACATGGCCTGTTGCGTTGTACCGGGGGCAGAAACGCCCATCGTATGTATCAAAAGCGTTGCAGCGGAAAATCACCTTGCGGTTGATCTTGTACGCGGAGTTCGTGCACCAGCCGTTGTAATAATGCACGTTCTTGCTGTACTCGTCGTTATAATGCAGGTTCGTCCAGTCGTCGAACAGCTTTATAATTTCGTGGTCGATGCTGGAAAGAAGATTTCGTGAAATTTCTTCCCGGACGGTCAGAATGTTGTACGCGCTGAAGTCGTAGCCTTCAAGCTCTTTGATTCGCTTCTGGTAATCCCGCTGCATTTCGTAGGTCATCGCATCGAACAGCTGCGGCATTTCAAACAGCTGTTTCCAGTACATCCCGCGCAGTTCACGGATAGCGTCGTTATAAGATTTTGTGAAAGCCATCACAGGGTTTTCTTTCTTACCAGCGCCGGCAGAGGAAAACAACGACTTGATTCCGTTGTACTCTTCATAGATCCGGCGCACACCCTCTGCGGCGGCGTTGTACCGCTCAATGGCTGCCGTGATGGGGTCGGAAGATACCAGGGCGGCAAACTCCGGGTTTTCTTTCAAGCGCTCTGCGGTTTCGTTTTTCAGATCCAGCCGGATCCGGCTCACCGGCTCCCGGTCGGGAATGTCCACCGACACAAGCGCCACCTCTACGCGGGCGGCGCGGCGGGCGTTCTTGAACGCATCCGGGATATATTTTACCGTGGCGTGCAGCTCTTCCAGCTTTGCGGCCAGCTCTTTCCGTTCGTTGGTGCAGGGGTTGCGCAGGGTTTCGGCGTTGAGCAGACAGCGGATTTTGCCGCCGTCCTGCATGACATCCAGCGCTTTGAGCAGGTGCGCGGCACCGGCGGAGAAAGGCGGATTCATGACGATTGCGGCGTATTTCGTGGTGGGGCGGAAGGTCAGAAAGTTATCATGCACCACCCGAAAACCGTCTTTCTTCAGCACGGCGCGGAAGTCGCTGGAAAGCTCGATGCAGTCAAGCTCTGCGCTTCGTGCCTTCTCCTTGTCGTAGCGGTCGATTTCGCCGGTCTTATAGTCGTGGTGGACGTTGAACGCCAGAGCGTGGACCTGACGCGCAAGCGCTCCATCACCGGCGGACGGTTCAAGGATGGGTTTCGGGTAGGTGGTGAACCCGGATTTTACTTCCCGCAGGGAGAAAACCATATCAAAGGCCAGACTGTCCGGCGTGGGGTAGAAGTCCAGGGAATCGTTTGGGGTGGTCATGGTGTAAACCTCTTTTCGTGTTTCGTGATATGCCCGGCGGAATGCTGGGCGGTGGGGCGGGGCCGCTTTGTCCGGTGCGGCCCTGCCAGGGCATCCGGTTTCGTGTCAGGCGTTGAGCTGGTAGCCGCGGCGGGCGCAGATGAGGCGGAGCCGGGCGGCGGCGATCTGCTGGCGGACCTCTTCGGGCCTGCCGGTGCACTGGGCTTTCCGGCGCAGGTCTTGCAGTGTCCACTGCTGACGGATGATCTCGCGGGCCTGTTCAAAGATGTTGTCAAACTTCTTCATGATTTCGTTCTCCTTTCGTATCATGCAAACAGGCGGTTGCATACCTGCTGTATTTCGTCGTTCGCCTTCATCGGGGCAATGAGCACGGAAACGGCGGCCTTCTTCGGGTCTACGGTGTCCGTTGCCAGGATGGGCGCAAACGGGCTGTTGCTGCTGTGGTAAACAAATTCGTGATGATCCACAAAAGCGTCATACTCCGAATTTATCATGATGGGCCGGGATCCGTTGCGGAACATTCGGAACGTGCCCCAGACTTTGCCCTTTGCTTCGACTTCCTGCAAGATTGAAGTGCGTTTGACTTCTTCTTTGCAGGCGCTGAACTTCTGGAACATCTGCGCGGCGGTCAGCTGGTGCGGATCGTTGACCACAAACCCGTCATCACTGGAAACGATGGTCACGCCGTCGGCGGGTGCGTCCTGCATGGTCACGGGCTGGATAACATCCCGGTAGAGGATGGCGGGCAGCTTGAACGCTGCATAGCCGGTGATGATGTACACGCTGCCGCTCTGGCAGGTGATCCGAACGGCGTTGCGGCTTTTTGCCTGCCCTTTCAGATAGGCGGTGATCTTCTTCACGTTCAGCCCGGCGGGGGTGCTGGTTGCTCTTTTCATATTGCAAAAACTCCTTTTCGTTTTCGTTCTGTTTTTCGTGCCCGGTGCGCTGCCGGGGTAGTGGGGCGGGGTTGCTTTGCCCGGTGCAGCCCTGCCAAAATATCCGGTTTCGTGGTGGTGGGTCATGCCAGCAGCCCGGCGGCGATGCTTTCAAAGTCCAGCTGTTTCACGGGTGCTTCATCCGGCACAGCCACGGCGGCGGGGGCCTGCTTTGCATCCTCTACGGCCTTCCGGGTCTTGCGCCAGGCATCCAGCGCGGCGGCCTGACCCTTGCGGTCGGTTTCGGGGACAGCCAGGAAAGCGGCCTTTGCTTCCCGCTCTGCCTTGCGGAGTGCATCCGGGGCGGGCTGTGCGCTGGCCTGCGCGGCCTTTTTCGTGGCGGCGGGTTTCTTTGTGGCTTTCGGTGCGGTGGGCTTGCTGGCCTTCTTTGCGGCCTTCTTCGTGGGCAGCGGGTCAACGTGCACCAGCTCCGGCAATTCGTGGTGTTCTTCGGTGATGATGGGGGCGGCCTGTTCTGCTGCTGCCTTTGCGGCCTTGCGTTCTGCGGCCAGCTTCTTGTTATACTCCATGATGGCGGCGACAGATCCGAAGCGGCCGGCGGGGGCCTGCTTTGCGTCGTGTACCTGCAAGCAGCTGAACAGGTGCGATTTCGTGGGGTAGAAATGCGGCGCGGGGGCTGCTTCCTTGCCTTCGGCTTCAGCGGCTTCCCGCTGGGCCTTGCTGGGGCGGGTGGTGTACTTCCACAGGTAGCATTCAATCAAATGCGTTTCGCCCTTCTTGACGCTCTTGCCTTCTTTCTTCCAGTGATCGAAGGTGTGCAGCTCTGCCGCTGCAAGGATGATTTCAACGTCTGCGATGGTGGCGGGCTGCTCGTCGCCGTTCTCGTCGGTGGTGACTGCGTTTGCAGCCATTGCGGCGATCTGCTCCGGGGTGTGGTGCGCGGTGGCGATGGCGTGCAGGGTGGCGGGGTCCAGCTTCGCGGCTTCGTTCATGATGATCTGATTGTTGGTCATGCCTTTCATGGTTCGTTCTCCTTTGTTCGTTGTGGTTGATGTTCGGGATGATCTCCCGGCGGCTGCCGGGGTAGTGGGGCGGGGCCGCTTTGTCCGGTGCGGCTCTGCCAGGGCATCCGGTGGGCATTCAGCCCAGAAGCGCGGCCGCGGCATCCTGCCAGGTGGGGAAGGCGTAGAACGTGCGGCGCTCTGCGTTGGTGTTCTCGTTGGTGATCTGGGCGGCGATCCGCTGCCCGGTGCGGGGGTCCCATCCTTCCAGCCGATACCCGGCGGCCTGAAGGCGGCGGGCTGCGGCGTTCTCCTTGCAGTTCCGTTCGCGGATCTGTTCAAGTGTCATCATGTTGTTGCGCTCCTTTCGGTTCAATCTTCGGTGCAGTCGTGGCAAAACAGAGCGTCAACCACTCTGTCATCTGCGAAATTGTCCGGGGTGTCGTTGGCATCAACTACCAGCTGCACCCGGTCATAAATCCGCAGATCGGTTTTTGCATCGACGGTAAAAAACCAGTCGTCACCGTCCAGCGCATCGGTGCACCAGACTTCAACCGCGCCGTCATCGGTGGCGGTCATGCCCTGCACAATGGCCGGGGCGATGTAGCGGCCCAGGGGGCCGACGGTGTAGGGGCATTGCGCCGCGGCCTTTGGTGCGGTGCCTGCCAGCAGTGCGGCCGCCAGTGCGGCGGCGGTGGTGATCTTCTTTGCAAGTTTCATGTTCTTTGCTCCTTTGCTTTTCAGTTTCACCCCGGCGGGCTGCCGGGGTTATGGGGCGGGGCCGCTTTGTTTGAGCGGTGCGGCCCTGCCAGGGCATCCGCTTGACTTTACCGCCTTTCGGTGGTAAACTGGCTTACAAGATGCGTTGTGGAAAATTCATCTTGCAAGCCTGTCACCTGCTTTAGTGGGTGGCGGGCTTTTTTGCTGCCTGCTTCTTTTTCCACTCTGCCAGGTAGGCGGCCCAGATCGCTTTTTTCAAAGCGGCGGGGAGCTTGAAAAATTCAATGCTCATGTGTGCTTTTCTCCTTTCGGCTTACTCGCAACCGTCCGGCTGTTGTCTGGCTCGCTTGCTGTGGCTGCATTCTAGCATGACGGAATGCCACTTGTCAAGCATGACGGAATGTTTTCTACGTTTTGCACAAAAGAATGACGGAATGCTTGTTGATTTTTGCATGGCGGAATGCCGCTTTTTTTGCTATAATAAACGCAGGCGCGAAAGAGGTGATATAATGCCTATCTCGGACAAAAAGAAAATTTCAAACAGCCGGTATATTGCAAAATGCGATTCAATCCAGATTCGCCCACCAAAAGAACGCGGCGACGAAATCAGAGCGGCCGCAGCCGCAGCGGGTCAAAGTATGCAAAGCTATATTTTACAGGCTTGTGCCGAAAGAATGACCCGTGATGGATTCACCCCGGCGGAATCCGGGGAAGAAGGGGGACTATAGGGGGTTACTGGGGAGAGTTCTAGTCTGCTAGGTTAAAGCCCTACACCTGCTTCTCACTCCCGTTAGGTGGAGAATCTGACCCCTCCGGCAAACGTCCAAAACCGGCCCGGATGGAGCACCGCCAGCGCCAGCCGTGACGCTGGAACGCCGACAGCGGGAACGGTGCCAGCGCTGACCATGCCCACCGGCACCGCCAGCAGATCAGCCCCACCACCGGCACCGGGACGCACCCCGCCGGAACCATTGCCGCCAGTGCAGACCAAAGGCCAGAGCAGCAGCGCACGCCGCGCCGTCTGCCCTGGCCTTTTTCTTTTGCCCATCTTCCCGCCGCTGGCCCTGCTGCCTGCCCGCTGCACCGGATCGCCTGCCGGATCGGTGCGGATCAGTGACGGCCCGGCCCGGTCGATGACCCCGCCGGCACCCCGCCGCCGCAGCAGATCACCCCACCCACCCGCACCGCCAGCCAGAAGCAGACCGACACCAACAGCACCGCCAGCGCCGCACCGATGACCCCGCAGCCCACAAGCTGCACAGCCTGCACACCCTGCCAGACCTCACAGCAGCCAGCAGCCCACCGCCAGCACCTACCGACACCGCACCCCGCCAGCCCTGCCGCCCACCTGCCGCAGCAGATCACCCGCCAACAGCCAAAAACCACCCACCGCAGCCCGCCGCCGGAGGGGTCAGATTCTTTACCTGACCGGCATATGGCCTTTGCAGTATAGCCAATAGCTAGGCTATAGCCGCCTTATCTAACCCCCTGCCCCCTTCCTTCTCCGCCTCGACGGCCTGCCGCTGTCCTGGGCACCGCCCACCGGCGGCCCGGCACCGGCCCGGCCTGCCGTCGCTCCGTCCGGCCCCGCCGCCGGAAAGGTACTGCCCCCGCCGGCGGGCGCGGTGCGGGTTCCGAAGCCCCAAAATTTTTCTAGGTTCCAAATTTTTTGAAGGGCTTCCGCGTTTTTGACCCACGAAAAGGGGGTACGGGTCAAAAAATGTAAGTCTGGGGCGAACATGGCGGTAATGTCACCGGGATGGTGGACGCTTACAATTTGTAAGCAACTCACGTTTTGCCGGTGCCAACAAATCATCCCGGTGTGATCTTGTTGAGGTCAACAAAATCGGGATAGACCATCTTGCCGGGGCTGGCAAAATGGTGGCTATGTCATAAAGTGTTTACATTTGAAAGCCCCAACCGGCAAAAGATAAGACGTTATAAGACGGTTTTGGTGCTATACTTAGTACAGTGGAATTATGGAGAGAGGCCCCACGGCGGCGAACCGAGGGGCCTTTTTCATACACTGTTGCTTACAAGTTGTAAGCGACCCGAAGAAATGCCGCAGGACCGGCGGCGAAACTGAATGCTCTGCCTGGATGATTTGCCAGACGGGGCATTTTTTATTGGAGGAAAACCAAATGGCAAGGCGAAGCGATGAGCGCGATGCCGCCCGCGCTGAGTACATTGCCCGGATGGAGAAAGACGGAGAAGTGAATCTTCGGCAGCTGGCGGACGATCTCCATCTTAAATATGATACGGTCCGCCGCTGGAAGGCAAAGGACGGGTGGGGCCCGCCCGCACCCCGGAAGCCCGGCGGACAGCCGGGAAACAAAAACGCCGTGGGCAACCCCGGCGGCGGGGCACCTGTCGGGAATGAGAATGCAATGAAGGATGGAGCCTATGCGACCATCTTCTTTGACAAGCTCACCCCGGAAGAAAAACAGATCGTAGAGAATGCGCCCCGGAACAGCACCGAGCTGACTTCCCACGAAATCGGCGTGCTGTTGCTCCGGGAAAAGTACATTCTGGACAAAATCAAAGAGTATCAGGCTTTACCGCCCGACCAGATGATTACATCCAGTGTTATGGATATGCGAGTACCCGGCGGACGTGGCAAGCGGAAGCGGGACGGCGCAAACCAGCAGATCGGTATGTATCAGAAGGAGACCCCGGCACAGCGTATCTTGCAGCTGCAGGAAGCCTTGAACAAAATTCATGGCCGCATCCTGTCTGCGGCGGCCCAGATGCAGAAAAACGAAATGGACAAGCTGCACCTGGAAACCGAACAGCAGCGGCTTGAACTGCTGCGCATCCGGGCGACCGGCGAGATCGGAGAACCGGGGGACGGTGACAAAGATGCTGTACACGAGTAAGGCCGTTGGCGAATGGCTGGGTATCACTGACCGTCAGGTGCGGAACCTGCGGGATCAGGGCGTGCTGTCCGAAGTCCGGCCCGGTGTCTTTGACATGAAGGTCTGCGTCCGGCAATACCTGAACTTCAAGATCGGAAACAAAGACGATCAAGCCCGCCTTGTTGCTGCCCGTGCCGAGCGGGAGGAAACCCGCGGCAAGATCGAGAAAATGCGGATGGAGGAAGCCCAAGGCGACCTGCATCGCACCGAGGACGTGGAACGCGCCCTGAAAACCATCTTTGCCAATTTCAAGAACAGGCTGGAAACCATCCCGACTAAGTACGCAAGTACCATGGCCCAGCTGACCGACCCGGCGGAAGCCCACGACATTCTGCAAAAAGCAGTGCAGGAAGCACTTGTGGAATTGAGTGACCCCGAAATTGCGCTGGCAGCACCAGCGGGGGAGGAACCCGAAGATGAGCAGGAAGAATAAATGCCGGGGTTGTGTCTGGGGAACCCGGCTGAATGAGATTCAGCAGTTCTGCCCGTTCGGCGGCTGCGTGAAGAAAGGCGGCGGCAGCAATGGCAATGATCCACCTGGAACCGCAGACTGCACAGATGTTCAGCCGGGCACTGGGTGCGCTGAAGCCGCCCCCGAACCTGACCCTTAGTCAGTGGGCAGATAACTACCGCCGCTTGTCGGCGGAAGCATCCGCAGCACAAGGCCGTTGGAATACGGACAACGCACCTTTCCAGCGGGAGATCATGGATGCCATCGGGGATGTCCATATCCGCAAGGTGGTAGCCATGATGTGCGCCCAGTCCGGCAAGACGGACGGCCTGATCCTGAATACCATCGGGTACTACATGAGCTACTACCCGGCCCCTATCATGATCGTGCAGCCTACGGTGAACCTGGGCGAGAGCTTCAGCAAAGACCGTCTGGCTACCATGATCCGGGACACTCCGGTGCTTCGGGGCCTTGTGGATAACAAGAGCCGCTACTCCGGCAACACGATCATGAAAAAGAACTTCGCCGGTGGTCAACTGACCATCGTTGGCGCAAACGCCCCGACCGATCTGCGCGGCCGCCCCATCAAGGTGCTGCTGGCGGACGAGGTGGACGCTTACAAAGCCAGCGCCGGCAAAGAAGGCGACCCGGTCATGCTGGCCGAGCAGCGTCAAACGACCTACTGGGATTACAAGACGGTGCTGGTATCGACCCCCACCGACAAAAACAACAGCCGCATTTTGGACGAGTTCAACGCATCCACCCAAGAGGAATGGACGGTGCCTTGCCCGAACTGCGGCTTTTATCAGCCCTTTGTTTGGGACAACATGGTATTCGATAAAGACAAGTGGCCGGAAGGCGGCGTGCAATACCGCTGCGCCGAGTGCGGCTGCCTTGACAACGAATACCGCTGGAAGAAGAACAGCCTGAAAGGCAAGTGGCACGCAGAGCACCCGGAACGGGCGGTGCGGGGCTTCCACATGAACAAGATAGGCTCGACCCTCTGCGGGTGGGACAAAATCGTGGAGGACTTTATTGCCGCTGACCTGGATGCACAGCGCGGCGATTACGAGAAGATGCAGGTCTTTGTGAACACCGACCTGGGCTTGCCATGGGAGGAACCGGGCGAAGCGGTGGAGGCAAACAACCTGCTGGACCGCCGCGAGTTCTACGAGGCCGAAGTCCCGGACGGCGTAGTGTACCTGACGGCTGGTGTCGATACCCAGGATAACCGCTTCGAGGCCGAAGTGGTGGGCTGGGGTATCGGCAGAGAAAGCTGGGGCATCCGGTACCAACGCATCTACGGCGACCTGAAACGCGGTCAGGTGTGGGCAGACCTGGACGAGTTCCTTTCCCGCACATGGAAAAAGAAAGACGGCACGGAACTGTCCCTGCGGTCTGTCTGCATGGACAGTGGCGGCCACTTCCCGGATCAGGTCATCCGGTTTTGCAAAGAACGGGAGGAACGGCATATCTGGGCCATCAAAGGCCGCGGCGGCATGGACGTACCCTACCTGCGCAACCCCACTCAGAACAACCGCGTCAAGGGCGAACTGTTCACCTTGGGCGTTGACACCGGCAAGAACCACGTCCTTGCCCGGCTGAAAGTGCTTATCAAAGGCCCAAACTACTGCCACTTCCCGGCGGCAGAAGATGCCGGGTATGACGAAAATTATTTCAAGATGCTTACTGCGGAACACAAGGTCACACGCTGGAAGTCTGGCCGCAAAGTGGAACGGTGGGAGCTGAAGGATCCGGCGCAGAAACGTAACGAAGCATTTGACGTGCGGAACTACGCGACGGCTGCGCTGGAAATCAGCAACCCGCCCGGTCTGGAAATCCCCGGTGAGGATGCACAGCGTCCTGCACAACAGCGCCAGTACCGCAGAAGGAGATCGGGAGGTATCTAACCAATGCCTGTTATTTCAAAAGAGACCGCCCAGCGGCACCTTGATATGTGGCTGGAAGCTGAGGCTGCCGTATCGACCGGGCAGAGCTACCAGATCGAGCAGATGGTCTTGACCCGCGCCAGCCTGAAACAGATCCGGGAAAGCATTGCTTTCTGGGAAAAGAAAGTGGCTGAAGCGGAAGCGGAGGAAAGGGGCCGGGGCAGAAACCGGATCTACCACTTCTCTCCGCATGACGTGTAAGGAAGGTGGAGCACATGGCGAATTTCCTTGATAAGGCCATTGCGGCAATCTCCCCCGAAAAGGGGTATCGCCGCGCTGTGGCCCGCACGGCGCTGTCTGTCATAAACAACGGTACCGGCTACGGAAACTATGGAGCTTCCCACACATCCCGCTCTATGCGGAGCTGGCACGTTGGCGGCGGCAGTGCAAAAGAGGACATCGAGGACAATCTGGAAACACTGCGCAAGCGGAGCCGGGATGCTTACATGGGTATCCCACTGGCAGCCGGCGCAATCAAGACCCTGCGCACTAATGTGGTGGGGAGCGGCCTTGTGCCGACACCCCAGGTCGATGCGGACTATCTGCACCTGACCGAGGAACAGGCTGACCATTTGCAGGCGGAAATTTCCCGCGAGTTCAGCTTGTGGGCGGATAGTGCGGCCTGCGATGCAAGCGGCATGGATAACTTCTGGCGGCTGCAAACACTGGCATTCACCAGCTTCCTGATGAACGGTGACGTATTTGCAGCAGTGCAGTTCAAAGAACGTGGGAACTGGCCGTATGCCTTGCAGCTCCGGTTGATCGAGGCTGACCAGGTGTGCAGTCCTGACCGCACAGACAGAATGAATCCCTGCAAGGTGGACGGTATCAATGTGCACCAGATCGTTCAGGGCGTGGAAACGGACAAAGACGGCGCAGTCATTGCCTACTGGGTAGCCAGCAGGCACCCGCTGGCCTATGATAATCCGCTGCCTCTGACCTGGACGAGGGTGGAAGCCCGTGACAAAGAAACGGGAGAACCGAACATCCTGTGCGTCACCCAGAGGGAACGCGCCGGGCAGCGGCGCGGCGTTCCCCTGCTGGCACCGGTACTGCCCACGATGAAGCAGATGGGCAGATACACGGATGCAGAGTTAGCTGCGGCCATCGTAGCATCCTCCATCACACTGTTCATCAAACATGATAACCCGGTCAGCGGAGCGCCATTTGGTGAGGATCCGCCCGACAAGGCAGAGGATCCGAACACTCCGCCTGATGAACTGGCAATCAACCTTGCGCCGTCTGCGGTGTTTGACCTTGCGCCCGGCGAAACACCTGACACGTTTGATCCGAAACATCCGACCACGACATATGACGGCTTTATGTCAGCTATGTCCAACCAGGTGGCGACGGGTATTGAAGTGCCCAGCGAGGTGCTTTATAAGAAGTTCAGCTCCAACTACTCCGCAAGCCGCGGTTCTCTGAACGAGTTTTGGAGAACGTGCGATGTGATGCGGGACGGCTTTGCGGCGGACTTCTGCCAGCCTACCTACGAAAAGTGGTTTGCCGAAGCGGTAGCCCGTGGACGTATCCATGCGCCGGGCTTCTTCGATGATCCGGCTGTTGCAAAAGCCTATATGGCCTGTAACTGGAACGGCCCGGCACGCACCAATCTGGATGCAAAGAAAGAAATCGAGGCGACTATCCTGCGTATGGAGCAGGGCATTTCCACTGCCGAGCAGGAAACGGCGCAGATGACCGGCGGAAGCTGGCGGGCCAATATGAGGCAGCGCAAAAGTGAGATGGAAAAAATGAAGGAGGTAGGCTGCAATGGGCAAAGCCAATTCCCAGACGAACCCCAAGTCAACGAATAATAAGTTCTGGCAGTTCCGCAATCTGGCCGACGATGACCAGAAGGCGGAACTGCTGCTTTATGGCGATATTTCTGAGCGCAGCTGGTGGGAGGATGCAGCGACCCCGAAACGGTTTGCGGATGATCTTGCCGCCCTGGGCGATGTGAAAGAAATCACCGTGTACATCAACTCCGGCGGTGGTGATGTTTTCGCGGCCCAGGCCATTGGCAATATGCTGGAACGCAATGCCGCCACCGTGACGGCCCACATTGACGGGTTGTGTGCAAGTGCTGCCACTATCGTTGCCTGCCATGCAGACAAAGTTGTGGCCGCGGCAGACGGCAGCTACATGGTCCATCCGGTCAGCATGGGCGTTTGCGATTACCTGACCGCAGAGGATATGAAGAACTGCCTGAAAGCGCTTGAGACCATCCGCAGCAGCATCATTGCCCTGTACGCCAAAAAGTCCGGCAAGACCGAGGATGAATGCGCTAAGTGGATGGATGAAACGAACTGGTGGACGGCAACGGAAGCCCAAGAAAAAGGCTTCGTAGACGAGGTGGATGACGATGCAGAAGATTCCGTTGTGGAGAATCGCAATGGTGTTCTGTTCGTCAACAGCATCAGCATGAACACCCCGTTCAACGAAGCACCCAATTTTGTCAGAAGTCGGGTTACGGAAAAACCTGTGAACCGACCTGAAAATATGAACCCGGCGGAAAAGCCGGAACGCAATGACCATGGGGAGGTAAAAGACATGGACATCAAGACCACGGATGATCTCCGCAAGGCGTACCCGGATCTGGTAGCCACCATCGAGAATGAGGCTATCACTGCCGAGCGCACCCGCATTCAGGAGATCGAGAACGCAACTCTGCCCGGCGCGGAAGATCAGGCCAACGAGGCGAAGTTTACGAAGCCCGTTGATTCTGCGTCCTTTGCAAAGGCTGTCATTGCCAGCATGAAGGCAAAACAGCAGGAGCAGAGCAAGAAATACCTGAAGAATGCAAAGGAGGCTGCGGAGAACTCCAACGCCAACAGCATCGACAACACGCCGCCCGCAAACCCTGAAGCCGAAGATGAGGAAAGCAAGGCATTTATGAATGCAATCCGCAAGGCTAACGGCGTGAAGTAAGGAGGATGGAACTATGATCATGGATCTTGCAAGAAAAGATTTCAGCACGGCCCCGGAATATTTCATTGCCGGAACCGACATCGGCATCGCAAAGGCCACCAAGACGGCCAGTGCGGCGGTCGAGGCGCACGCCCCTGTTCTGATCGAGGGCGGCAAAGTGAAGCCGGTTGCAGATGCAGCCGGTGCAGGTCAGGCGGTTCTTACCGGCCTGTATGGTATTACCGCTGACAGTGCAGAGGCAGACAAAGAAGTGCCGATTTATCTGACCGGTGAGTTTTTCGCTGCTGGCCTTGTGCTGCCGAAGAACGTGAGCGTAGACGACGTTGAAGTTCCTCTGCGCAATCTTGGCATTTTCCTGAAGTAAGGAGGACAACATTTATGGCTAATGAAGTAAGCGTTTATGAGCCTCGGCACCTGATCGAGGTTGTTCGCACCACCCCGCCGATCCGCACGTTTCTGCGGGATCGCTTTTTCTCCAACGTGAAAACCTTCCCGACCCGCCGCGTTGACATTGATATTGTCAAGGGCAATCGCAAGATGGCTGCATTCATCCATCCGCTGGTTGGCGGCGAGATCGTGCAGAGCGAGGGCTACGAGACCAAATCCTATGCACCGCCCCTTATCAACCCGGCGACCATCAGCACGGCAGACCAGTACATGGAACGCCTGCCCGGTGAAGATCTGTTCTCTGGCCGCACCCCGGCAGACCGTGCAGCAGAAAAGCTGATCGAGGAATACAACCAGCTGAACGACATGACCACCCGCCGCGAAGAGTGGATGGCCGCACAGGTGCTTACCACCGGCAAGCTGAAGGTCAAGGGCAAGGGCGTGGATGAAGTCATCGACTTCGGCTTTGGCAACAAGATCACTCTTGAAGGCACGAAGCAGTGGGGCAAGTCCGCCGCTGACCCCTGGGGCAATCTGCGCGACTGGAAGCAGCTGGTGAGCCGTAACGGCTTTGCCAACGCAGATATGGTCGTCATGGGCAAGGTTGCAGCCGACAATTTCATGGCTGACGGTAAGATTCTGGAACTGATGGACAAGCGCCGCTTCGACATCGGTTCCATGGCACCCAAAGAGCTGGAAGGTGGCCTGACCTATTACGGCCACCTGAACCTGCCCGGTGTGGACGTTTACGGCTACGACGAAGTTTATCTGGATGACGCGACCGGCGAGACCAAGCCGCTGATTCCCGATAACATGGTGCTGATGATCCCCAGCAACGCAAACTTCATGCGTGCCTACGGCCTGTGCAACTATCTGGATGATGGCGGCAACTGGCACAGCTTTGAGGGCGACCGTCTGCTGCGCACCTATGTGGAGCATCGTCCTGACCGCCGCTTCATTGAGCTTCAGAGCCACCCGCTGCTGATCCCTGATAAGGTAGATTCCTGGCTGGTAGCTGAGGTTTGCTGATATGCTGGACGTTGACCAGAATTACGGCGAACCGGACACCCCGAAGCCGCTCCCTACGTTCAAAGACTATGTGGCGCAGGATGTGGAAACGGTGTTCTTCAACCTGAACGAGTTTGCAGAAGAACGCTACATAGATGATAAGCGGATGCTCTGCATTACCCAGCACCCCGGCGTAAATGAACGTGCGGCGCACTGGGAGGGCGGAGCAAAACAGTCCTTTGACCAGGGAATGTATAAGGCCGATCTGCTGCTGTTCGTGAAACAGAAAGACTACGGCCCGATGCCAAAGAACGGTAAGCAGATCACACTGGATAAGAAGCGGGACTACAAAATCAAGTCCTGCTCCCTGAAGGCGGGAGTTTACCGGATGGAATTGGAAAGGGTGAGGTAAGGTGGCATACTTCCATACCAACTACGACGCTTCCACCATGACGGTTTCCGTCAATGACGAAGAAGTGTCCCGTGCCCTTGGCGTGTTGTCGAACAAGACCCCGGCAGCGCTGAAGGTGGCGGTCAACACCACGGCCAGACAAACGCGAAAGCTGATGCTGACCGAGGTAAAGAATCGCTATGACCTCAATGCGGCTGGTAGGCGTATGATCGAAGATCTGCGCCAGCGGCAGAGAGCAACCAATCACCACCCGACGGCCATCCTCGCCATCATGAAGAACGACCCCGGCGCATTTCGGGCAGATCTGGGCTATTTCAGAACCAGCCCCACAAAGCCCTTCATGGGTCCGTCTGTCCGAAATGCGCCGCCTGTTTTTCAGGCACACGTTCTGAAAGGAAACCCGATGATCGGTCTGAGCGGAACCAGTGAAAAGAGCAAGGGCTTCCTGGTTCAGTTCAAGTCGAAGCACATCGGCATGGTACAGCGCCAGTTGGGCGTGCCTGCTGACAAAGACTACACCGAGAGCGGAAAAGAACGCTGGAAGCCGAACGAAAAGCTGGTCACGATGTCCAGCCCTTCCGGCTCTGCGATGCACCGCACTGTGTGGGAAATGCAGGAAATGACCGTGGAGCAGATGCTTCAGGACAACACCGAACGGCGCATCCGGCAGCTGATCGCCAATGCAAAGCGAAAGGGCGTGATCTGATATGGCCGAGAAAATCACCGGCTATACCAGCGAAATGTGCCAGCAAGCCATGATGGACGAGCTGGAAGAACTGTTCCGGGATATGAAGTTTACCGGACAGGAAGGAGAAAAGCCCCTCAAGATCTATAAGCAGTTTTTGCCGACCCAGACAGACGACGATGATGACATTGACACAAACGATGCCATGTACCCCTGCATCATCGTCATCGAATCAAGCGGTGAGGTCAACAATGACCATGATCCGCAGCTGGTTCTCATGCAGCTGGTTATTTGCAGCTATGACCGTGGGATTGATCGGCAGGGGTATGTGGAAACCGTGAACATCAAGGAAGCGATTATGCAGCACTTCAAGCGTAAGCCAGTTTTCGGTGGAGCGTTTGAGGTGGGCTATCCCAGAAAGTGGGAGCTTTCAGACGATGACATGGATCACTACTACTGGGGAATTGTGAACCTGATTTGCAAGACCCCGAACGCACTGAAAAATGAAGAAGTGGAGGCGTTGATTTAATATGGGCACTGAGAAAAAAGCAGCGGTAGAAGTTCAGGAAACTCAGACTGAACAGACCGCAGTGCAGGTGCAGGCCCCTGTGGCATACTGCGGTCCGACTATCAAGGGCATCGCACCGCAGTACACGGTTTTCGTGGACGGCCTGCCCGACAAGCTGAAAGAAAAAGTGGAACAGGTGCCGCTCCTGAAAGCACTGATTGTTCCGCTGGACAAGCTCGCTGAAATGCGGGTGAAACTGGAACAGGACGGCACCAGAGAAAATATTCTCTGCAACAAGGCTGCTGCCCTGATGAAGTAAGGAGGATATGACAGATGGCTATTTCGCATGGCTTTAATAAGACCGAAGCGGCGACCAGCGTCACCGCTCCGGTAACGGTCAACTCCGGCCTGCAGATCGTTGTGGGCACGGCTCCCGTTAATATGCTGGATGACCCGGAAGCAGCGGTGAACACGCCGCTGCTGGTGAACACCTTCAAAGAGGCTGCCGCCGCAGTGGGCTATTCCAGCGATTTTGCAAAGTATACCCTGTGCGAGGCTGTGAGCGCCAGCTTCCAGGTGATGGGCATTTCCCCCATCGTCGTGGTCAACGTCCTGGATCCTGCAAATGCAAAGCATATCACCGAACTGTCCAACAAGACTGTGCAGGTGAATGATGGCATCGCGGAGATCGACGAGACCGGCATCCTGCTGAAAAAGCTGGTGGTGAAGAAGGAACAGACCGTGCTCACGGCGGACGAGGACTATACTGCCAGCTTCAATGATGATGGTACTGTTAGCATCGCCCTGGTCAACGGCGGCAAAGGCGACGGGGCAACGGCCCTGACTGTTTCCGGCTCCATTCTGGATCCGACCAAGATTACCGCTGCTGACATCGTGGGCGGCGTGAATGCGGCCACCGGTGCAGAAACCGGTCTGGAAGTGGTAAGGCAGGTGTTCCCCAAGCTGGGCATGGTTCCCGGCATTCTGCTGGCACCCCGCTTCTCCAAGGATCCTATGGTGTGTGCCGCACTTCAGGCCAAGTGCCGCAAGATCAACGGCGTTTTCGATGCTGTGTGCTTCGTTGACATCGACAGTTCTGCTTCCGGTGCACGCAAGTACACCGATGTGGCAAACCAGAAGGTCAAGCAGGGCGCAACTTCTCGTGAAGCATATGCCCTGTGGCTGTACGGCAAGATCGGCAGCACCATCTACAGCGGTAGCTCTCTGGCCGCTGCTGCGGCAGTCTACAACGACAGCCTGTACAACGATACGCCCAATGCCAGCCCGTCCAATGTCAGCGTACCCATTTCCTCCGCCTGCCTGGAAGATGGCACCGAAGTCCTGATGGATCAGGAGCAGGGCAATGTGCTGAATGAGCAGGGCGTGGCGACCTTCATCCGCTCCGGCGACTTTGTTGTGTGGGGCAATGAGACCTGCTGCTACCCGAAAAACACTGACCCGAAGGACGCTTTCCTTTGCGTCCGCCGCTTCTTCAACCACTCCTGGACCAGCTTTGTTCTGGATAACATGAGCAAGCTGGACAAGCCGATGAACAAGAAGCGCCTTCAGTCCATCATCGACAGCGAGAACATGAAGGGCAGTGTCTATGTCTCTACCGAGGTATGCGCCAGCTACAGCATGAAGGCAGACCCCGACCGCAACACGACTGCTGAACTGGTTGCAGGCCACTACTCCTTCTATCAGTTCTGCACGCCGTTCCCGCCTTTTAAGCAGATCAATAACACCATGGAGTACGAGGCCGGCGCGCTGACCTCCGATCTGTCTCTGTAAGCAGGAGGAATGACATATGGCTCTGAATATTTCCAGCGACCTGGTTCCCCAGGTCATCAATGACTACAATGCGTATACGGAAGATGACCTGCTGATTGGTCTGGCAGATGAAGTCACCCTGCCCAAGATCAAGAACAAGACCACCTCCGTGTCCGGCATGGGCATTGCAGGCGAAGTCAATTCTCCCGTGCCCGGTCAGTTTGAATCCATGGAGGCAACTCTGAACTGGAACACCATGTACAGCTTCGCCACCAAGATGATGAACCCCAACAAGAACATCCAGATCACTCTGCGTGCTGCCATGCAGAACGACAACAAGAACGGCGGCTATACCTACAAGGGTCTGCGCGTTGTTCTGGGTGGTCGCCCCAAGGAGCTGGACCCCGGCAAGCTGAAGCGTGCTGACACCATGGGCAGCACCACCACGCTGGAAGTTACCCGTTACCTGATGGAGGTTGACGGCACTACCGTTATCGACATCGACAAGTTTGCAGGCCGCTACTATGTTGATGGTGAAGATATGCGTGCCGAGATCAACGCTCTTATCTAAACCCGATACATGAAGAAGTCAGCCGTCCCGGACGTGGGGCGGCTGATTCTCTTTTGAGAAAGGAAACAGCAATGGACAATATCGTGAAGTTCGATAAACCCTATAAGTTCGAGGGCAAGGAATACGACAGCCTGGATCTGTCCGGCATGGAGAAGATGACCGTACAGGACTTGATCGACATTCAGAAAAACATCGGCAACGAGCTGGCGGCCATGTCCGTGATGGAAATGACCACTTCTTTTGCACAGGAAATGGCCGTTAAGGCCACCGGTAAGCCTGTGGAGTTCTTCAAGCTCATGCCCCGTGGCAAGATCAAGAAAGTGCAGGCAGCGGTCGTCAAGGGTATGGACAACAGCGAGAACGCCGATGAAGTGAAAAAACAGCTGGAATCTCACACCCTGAAGTTTGCAGCGCCCTACACCTACGAGGGCAGCGAAAAGGCTGAGCTGAAGGGTAAGACCTTTGACAGCATCGACCTGTCCGGCGTGGGCGAACTGAACACTATGAGCGAATCCATGGCAGAAAACCGTATGGCTGCGGGCGGATTTGCACCGGTGAATACGCATCGCAACTACCTGTACTGCTGCATCATCGCCAGCATGGGCACCGGCTACCCGGTGGACTTCTTTGCCGGTCTGCCGCTGTGCGAGGCGGTCAAGCTGCGCGATGCCGTAAACTCTGATTTTTTCGAGTAAAAGGCGGGGCAAAAGGACTTCGGAAAGCAGCTATCCAGCTATCCATTGCCACGCATTCCAACATGACGGATCTGCTGCACCTGCCCCGGCGGGAGCTGGTGGATCTGTGTAACGAGGTGGCAGACGTATGGCGGGAAATGGAGCACTAGACCTCAGCATCCGCATCATGGGCAAGGTGGACCCGTCCCTTGTAACTGCAATAAAGCAGACGAAGGGGCTGACCGGTGATCTGGCAAACGCATTGACGGGAACCAAGTCACTGGGCAGCACGGTAGCAAACACTCTGGGCGTAATCGGGAAAACCGGACTGGGAATCATGGCGACGCTGACAACTGCGTCCGCTGTCATGATTAAAAAGACAACCTCCATGGCAGAGGAATACCAAGCCCAGGCGGCAGATGCAGTCAAGTATGTTGGCGGCATCATGAACGATGACGGCAGCATTGACCCGGAAAAGCGTGCCACCATGGAGGACGCGATCCTCAAGATGACCACGCAGGTCCCAATCAAACGGGACGAGATGGCGCAGATCGCCGCATCGCTGGGACAGTCCGGTAAGAGCTATGAGCAAATCTTTCTGGATAACCAGCAGACCGGAGAAAAAAGCTACCTGTACGATACGGCCCGGCTAGCTGCCGCGTGGGACATTGATGCAAAGTCTGCGGCCGATTATATGGCAAAGTGGGAAACCGCTTTTGGTAAGACCCACAACCAGATTATCGACATTGCAGATTCCATCAACTATCTGGGCGGCCACATGGCTACCACGGCGGCGGAAATCGCCAGCGTGGTGAATACGTCCGGCGGTGTCGGCCAGACAGCCGGCGTTGACCTGCACACGACCTCTGCGCTGGCAGCCACCATGCTGGCTATGGGCGTTAATGAGGGAAAGGCTGGAACAAGCCTGAACCGTGTGTTTACAAACATCACCCTTGGCAACAGTGCAACGGATGCGCAGGTGGGCGCATGGAACAGACTCGGTTTTGATCCTGTGCAGATTGCAAAGGATATGCAGTCCACCGGGCCGAACGGAGAAGATGGTGCAGCAAGCACTCTGTACAAAGTCTTTGAGGCGATCTCGAAACAGGACAAGTACCAGCAGACTGCGACCATCAAGACACTGTTTGGACAGTGGGCCATTGAGGGCGTTTCAAAAATTGTGGGCAACTTGCCTGCGTTCCAGAATGCCTTGCTTATGGCTGGTGATACCAGCGCATACAGCGGCAGCATGGAGAAAGAATTGCTTGTTCGTCTGGACACCGGCGAAGCGGTAAGCCAGATGGCAAGTAATGCGACAGACCGCCTGCTTATCAAGATGGGTAATCAGTTCCTTCCGGCAAAGAAAGAACTGACATCCATGTGGATCGACATAGCAAACGGTATCACCGAGAGCTTGCCAGATCTGTCCAACATCGTCAATGGCATTCTGCCGATGTTGCACTCCGCGCTGCTTGGAATTGGCAATGCGGCGCAGGCGGCATTGCCGTGGATCCAGAAGGGCATCGACTACACTGCAGAGCATGGGCCGGAAGTGGCAGGGGCCATTGCTGCCATAGTCGCGGCGTTCGGAGCTATGAGCTTTGCGCCGACGGCTTATAGCACAGGATCCTCGCTGCTGAACACCATCGGGAACATTGCAATCGGCGGAAAACCGAGCGGTGCCCCAGGCGGAACATTCGGAGGCATCACTGTCCGAAATCTGATGGGCGCACTGACACCCACAAGCCTGATCCAACGGGCAGTTGGTGGCGCATCCTTTGTAAAATCGAATGCCGGAATGTTTGCTGAAAATGCAAAGTACGGCGTTCAGATGGCCGGTGCCGGAGCGCAGCAGCCCACAACGCGCCTTGGAAAAATTGGGCAGACGTTGGACGGCGCTGGTGTCGGCATCTGGGCAACACTGAAAAATTTCAAGGGCCTGCGAAGCGGAACCAAGAAAGGAAACACCGGTTTTGTAAATGATGTGCTGGAAGCTAGCACGAACGGTGGCCTGCTGGGCGTGCTGAAAAACTCCGGCTCCGGCAGGTATGTTTCCAATGTCGGTCAATCGCTGGGCGGCCTGAAAAATGCTCTGGTAGGGTTCGGGAGCAGCAATCCGGTAGGACGATTTATCTCCAAGACCGGCAGCGTTGCGGGACAGATCCTTTCCGGCATTGCAGGGCCGAATGGCATTGACATCGGCGGCATGGCAGGTGGAGTGAAAAATTTCCTCGGCGCAGGAAAGACAGTCATTGGAAACGGGCTGTCCAATGCGTGGCAGACCGTCAGCCAGTCCAAGGTGGGTTCTACCGTCCTCGGTGTCGGCAGCAAGGTGGCGGGTGCGGCATCCAAAATCGGCGGTGGCGCTTTGAGTACGGTGAAGGGTGCCTTGAACGTCGGCGGCGCAGGGCTGAACGTACTGAGTACAACAGTAGGCCCGGTGGCCGCAAAACTGGGCGGCGGTTTTATGTCGATGCTTGGTACATTCGGCCCTGTCATTACCGGCATCGGCACGATCGTTGCGGCGGTTTCACTGTTGGGAGACCACTTCGAGGACATTCGCAACATTGTCGGAACGGTATTTGGCGAAGGCGGGCTTGCTGTCTTTGACAAATTCACCGAAAAGATAGCCGGCATCGGCGACACCGTGAAGCAGGTGTTCGGGCAGCTCACTACCCCGGAGGGCTTGCAGAGCATCCAGGAAAAGCTATCCGGTTTCAGTATCGGAGGGCTGAACCTGGGTGACGTGTTCGGCGCTATGACCCCGGCCATCCAGACGGTTATGCCGCTGATTGAATCGTTTGCCGGTGTGTTCTCTCAGATCGTGGATCTGGGAGTGAACCACATCAAGCCGGTGCTGACTGAAATCTTCGGCTTTATCGTGAATGAGGGCATCCCGGCAGTCATGCCGCTGCTGTCCACGGTGGTCAGCCTGGTGGGCACAACTCTGGTCAACGCCATCAAGGTGGCGGTGGATCTGGTAGGCAAGGTGCTTCCGGTGGTAGAGCCTGTGATTCTGGGCATCATAGGCTTCCTGAAGCAGGTTGCGACCATCGGTGTGAAAGCGGTCAACTTCATCATTGGAGCGCTGAACAAAATCCAGCTCACGATCCCGGAAACGCTGTTCGGCATCCCGGTTCCGGTAATCGGCGGTAAGTCGTTCGGATTCAACCTGTCGCCTGTGTCCGTCCCGGCATTTGCCAACGGCGGCATGACGCATGGGCCGTCCATTGCTGGCGAGGCTGGCCCGGAAGCTGTTATCAGTTTCCGGCGTGGTGTTCGTGAAAAGAACATTGATACCTGGCTGACAGCTGGTAAGCTGCTGGGCGTTGGCTTGGGCGATCTGCTTGGCCTGCCAGGCAGAAAGCCGAAGATGTTCGCGGACGGCGGCTTTACAGAAGAAGATTCTAACCTGATCGACTTCAACAGGGTACGTCGCCAGCAGTATTACAACCAGGTGGCCCAAAGTTTCGATACTATGGTTCAGCCGGTTGCAGCGGCATTGGTACTGGGTTCCGACGCTGGTGTGGCGTTCAGCCGTATCACGGAGATCGCAAACTATGCAGTGGATGGGCTGGAAACTCTGGCGGCAATGCCGACACCTACCGTGTCGGATGACCAGGGCAAAGCCCAACAGCTGTTGAACACCGGAATCGGGAAAGTGATTGCCGGTGCCCAGTCTGTTCTCGCAAACGAAAATGCTCAGAAAGCAATCCAGTTTATCCGGGGAGCGGATGCGGAAAAGGCAAAGCTGGAATACGCTGCCAACCCGGACAACTACGATCTGAGCAATGTAAACTTCTTCCCGACGGCTGGCAACAGTGAGCTGACAAGGCAAAATCTGTCGATGCTGGCAGACCTTCAGAACTACCAGCAGGAAGTGGAGCTGAAGCCCATCGGCGGGAGCGAAGATACTTCCAGTGGCGGCACCGGAAGCCTGCGCGGTGGATCCAGCAACAACTACCAGCGCACCTATACAAGTTCCAGCGGAAACACATATGTTTATGCACCAAACTTCACCATCTACGGCAGTATGAATGCCGAAGATCTGCGCTCCGTTATGGACGAAGGCTACGAGAAGTTCTGCGAGTATGTGGAACGGTACGAACGCGAAAAGAGGCGCACGCAGTATGGCACTTGATTACACCACGAAGTCCGGTGACACCTGGGACTTGATCGCCCTGAACGTGTACGGAAGTGAGCTGAAAGCCGATTGGCTGATGCAGAACAACCCCAGATATATCCATATCGTCCGGTTCGATTCCGGCACGGTGCTGTCAACACCAGCTCTGCCGGCTGAAAAGAGCGGAGATCTTCCGCCCTGGAAGGCAGGTGCATGATGGTACTGACAGCAGCGAGACCCAAAGGAAGGCAGGCTGCGGTTCTTCTGACCTACGAGAAAACCGATATTTCGGAAGAAATCGCACCTGATCTGGAAAGTTTCAAGTACACGGATGTGGCTGAATCCAAAAGCGACAGTGTGAGCATTACAGTCAATGCCAAAGCTGCCAAATGGAAAAATGACTGGATGCCGGAAAAGGGCGTGAAGCTCTACCCGGCTATTGTTGTAAAGGACTGGAATATCGGGGGCATTGAGAGCGGCTACAGAGATTACAGCGCCGAGTGCGGGGCATTCGTGCTGGATGATCTTAGTTTTGCCGGTGCACCTGATTCGCTGACGATGGGCGGCGTGGCAAAGCCGAACGACACCAGCTTCAGCGAGAGAAACCGGACCTTTACATGGAAGAACACCAGCGTAAAGAAAATCGCTGAAACCATTGCAGGCCGTTACAAATTGGAGCTGAAGTTTGAGGGAGACGACCACAGCATTGATGCAAAGGAACAGGACGGAACAGATAGTGCCTTTCTGCAAGATCTGTGCAGCACCTATGCACTGGTTATCAAAGTCTACACTTCAAAGCTCTGGGTGTACGACCGGGAAAAGTACAAGGCGAAAGATCCTGTATGGACGGTATATGAGAGCCGGCCCGTTGGAAATCCGACGGCCCTGTGCGTAGAGCCGGGAAGTTTCAAGTGGAACACAAAGCTGACTGGAACATACACGGGCGGCCTTTATACCTACACCAACAAACAGAAAAAAATCAATATCAACGTCAAGGTGGGCACGGACGAACGCCAGCTTAAACTTACTGGAAAGGTAAGCAGCGAGGCAGACGCAAAAGCCCGCCTGATAGCGGCCATCAAGAATGCCAACCACGGAGCAACCCAGATCAGTTTTACGATGTTGGGCTATCCGGCCGGCGCTTCAGCGCAGTGCTTTAACCTAGTTGGCTATGGAAAGATGGACGGAAAGTATTTCGTTGATCAGATGGAACACAGCATATCTCCATCCAGCGGCTACAAAACACAGGTCAAGGCCAGCAAAGTGGAAAAGGAGGATTTCGCATGAGCAGTGAAGTGAGATTCGGCAATGTGAGTTCTATCGACTATGAGGCTGGAAAGTGCGAAGTTACTTACCCAGACAGGGACGACACCGTTACGGAAATGGTGCCGTTTCTGTCCAATGGCGAGTACCAGACACCGGAAGTTGATGATCTTGTGCTTGTCCTGCATCCAGGAGAAAGCCCGGAGGATGCTGTTGTGGTGGGCACCGTTTGGAATGAAAAGAACAAACCGCCTGAAGGAAAAGAAAAAGTCTACCGAAAGGATTATGCCAACTCACGAGGAAAGGCATATCGGAAGTTTGATGCAAATGCAAAAGAACTGACCGACTATGTGGACGGAAAGAAAATCCTGAAGGCGAAAAGTCTTGAGATCCAGGTGGGCGGTGCAACCGTGACCATCAGCGAGGGCGGAGAAATCAAGGTGACATCCCCGGCGGGGATCACGCTTGCAGCATCCGGCGAATTGAAAATGACGGCATCGACCATCAATGCGACCGCTGGAACAGTGAACATCCAGGGCGGAGGTGGCGATGTTGTTGTGTCCGGCAAATCGCTGGTATCGCATACGCACACCGGAAACCTTGGCAAGAAAACATCCGCACCCCTGTAAGGAGGTTTTGGAATGTATGTTGGAATTTTCGGCGATGTGATTTTCTCCGTGGGACACCTGCGTGTGCTCACCCCGTCAAACTTCAAGGGAACGACCGGCGCAAACTGGGCGGAACATGAAGTTCTGGGAGGAAAAGCACGAGCAGAGTATTTATCACCGAAACTGAGAGAGTACACCTTTGATATTCTTCTGGATGCAGCACTCGGCGTGAATCCTCGCAAGATGCTGAACCGTCTGACAGAAATGTCAGAGAACGGAGAGATTCATTACCTGATTATCGGGTTTGCACCGGTATCGCAAAACAAGTTTCGGGTCACTGAAATAAGCGACAGCTGGGATTCGGTGATAAAACACGGGCTTTTGATGCAGTGCAAGGTGAGCCTGACCATAAAGGAGTACATATGATCGACTTCAGCAGCACGGTGGTTGAGCTGTCCGGTGACAGCGAAAAACAAAAAGAAGTGCAGGACATTGCAAAGTGCCTTCGCACACTGTATTCCACACCAATCGGGAGCCAAGAGGGCGACAGAGAACTCGGAATCAATCCAAACATATTTGTCGATAAGCCACTTCCGGTGGCAAAGGGATTATATGTGGCTGAGGTAACAGAGAAAACCGCATCGTTTGAGCCGCGGGCAAGAGTGGTGCGGGTGGACTGGCTGGACAGTGATGTGCTGCATGGCGTTGTAATTCCAAAGGTGGTGTACGAGCTTGTCTAAAATAAAAGAGTTTGAGAACATCCCGGACATCGACATTGAAGGCGAAGAAACGCTGGAAGAAGCTGTGGCCGATTGCAAGGCGCTGTTTGGCAAGTACAACAAAGAACTTTTCAACGGTGAGGTATCGTTGGAACGGTGTTCTGAAGCACGGCTTGTCCTTTTGACACTGGCACATCGTTCGCATCACAACATGGAGTACAGCACGGCGTGTCTGAAAGCGGAACTGCTGCCTACGAGCACGGGGCCGAATTTGGACAACCTTGCTCCGCTTGTTGGAGTGGAACGCCTGGAAGCCGGAAAAGCCACGGCGGTTATTCGATTCACACTGTCTGCGCCGAGAACGAGTGCAACCGGAATCCCGGAAGGAACACAGGTGAGAACGGCAGACAAACGGTATTTCAAAACCGAAAAGTATGCGGAGATCTTACCCGGCGAACTGACCGTGGACGTAGTTGCCGTGGCGGATGAGGCAGGAAGCAACAGCGATGGGATTGCCGAAGGCGAAATCAATGTGCTGGTGGATCCTATCCCGTATGTGTCCGGGGCAAAAAGTGTTTCGGCAAGCACGGGCGGTACGGATACGGAAGGTGACGATTCATTTACCAGACGTATCAACTATGCACCTTCGATTTTCTCCGTGGCCGGTCCGGTGGATGCCTATGAATACTTTGCATCGAGCTGGCGGTCCGATGTGGCAGATACGAAGATCGTTTGCAAGGAAGGATACACAATCCACATTTACTTCCTGATGGCCGGAGGCAGAGTTCCGACAAGGGAAGAATGTACCGGAATGCAGGAATATTTCGACACGGTAAAGCGCCCGATGGGTGATCTGGTTCTTTGCCATGCGCCGGAAGAAATCCCGTATGACATCGAGCTTACTTACCATATTGCCTTGAGCAATGTCAAGAATGCATCGACGATTCAGGAAAATGTGGAAGCAGCTGTGAAGGAGTATGAAACCTGGCAGAGAAAAATCGGCCGGGACATCGAACCGGCGGAGCTGATTATGCGTGTACGGGAAGCTGGTGCGAAACGCCCACGTCTGTTGACACCGGTCGAAACAACTGTCTCCGAAATTCAGGTGGCAAAGCTCCGAAGCTGCAAGGTGACATACGGAGGAATCGAAGATGATTGAACTCCACGAAGTTGGCCTAGTCGAAGGGCTACCGCCTGATGTTGCCAAAGAGCCATGGGTACAGATCCTTGACGCAGTTTTCAGGGAGCGGCGCAAGAAGGAACTGGAAGCTGCCGAACGCTTGAAAATCTACACGGATATTGACCGTGCAGATGAGGCAGTTCTGGATATTCTTGCGGTTCAGTTCCGCGTTGACTGGTACGACACCAGCTATCCGATTGAAACAAAGCGCAGGATCATCAAAACTGCGCTGGAAGTCCGTCGGTACTGCGGAACGGAGTGGGCAGTCCAAAAGGCGCTGTCCTCGATTTATCCGAATGTGAAGATAAGTGAATGGTATGACTACGGAGGAAGGCCGGGCTACTGGCGAATGAACGTAGACATTACCGATGATGGTGTCATTTACTACACACCGGAAGAAATTGAAAAGCGCCTTGGTTATGCCCGGCGCTGTACCGCTCACCTTGAGCACATCATCTACATCGTCGAACCGCATGAACGGTCGCCCGCTTATATCGCCGCCGCACCCTGCGGCATGGCGACATCCTGCACCGTAAAGGTCCCCGGTAGGATCAAGCCGCGGGAAATCGGCGCAAAGGCGTATGTTGCCGGTGCGGTCGGAAGATCGAAAATGCAGGTTGCCGTGGCGCTGCCCGGTGCCGTTGAAGCAAAGGCAGTGAAAGCACGAGCCTTTACGGCGGGCACCGTTGAACGGTCGCACACGGCGATAAACATTGTTATTGGAGGACAGACAACGTGAGTTGGGAAAAATCTAGCTACACCGCCGCCGGTGCCGCCCTGCTGTCGGAATCTCTCTCCGGTGGTGCGCTGGTAATCACCCGCGCTGTGAGCGGCACCGGTACGGCTGACGCAGACCTCTCGGGGGAAACCGGGGTAAGCGGCGAAACACATGACCTGAAATTGCTGGACATCGAAACCGTTGAAAGCGGCGGTGAGACGGCTCGTCGGGTAAAAATCCAGATCACCGGTGCGGATGAAACGTACATCATGCATCAGGTGGGCGTTTACGGCAGGCTGAACGACGATGCAGAAACACTCCTGTTTATTATGCAGGATGCACGCGGAGTGGAGGTCCCGTCCACGAAAGTGAACGGCGATTTTGAGATTGAGCTGTCGGCGCTGCTTGCTGTGTCGAACAAGGCCAATATCAGCATTACCGTTGACCCGCAGATGCAGGCTCTCGCAAAGCTGGTCAAGGCCGAGATCGAGAAGCACAACGCCGACGCCAGTGCCCATGCGGCGACTATCACGGCAGCGGTCAGCGCAGCCGTGAAGAACCTGTCTGAATCCGGGGAAATCCTGAACGAAGAACAGGTAAAGGCTCTTATCAAGGAGCAGGTGGACGGCGGCACAGGCGGCGGCTACTATGGCTCCTACAAACTCACCCTTGCAGCTGACGAGTGGAAGCCCGCCCGCAGCGAGGATGATTACGAAAACGCTGGCGGTATGGATTACTACCAGTGCATTTATGATGCAGAACTGTCGGACAGCACCAGCGAGCTTGTACCCGTTGGCGTTGTATCTCCCGGCAGCTTCTATACTACGACCAAAGCGGGCGTCCTGAACGGGTGCGAAACGCATGATGGTTTCATCAGATTTTTCGCTCAGCGCATCCCGGAAGCAGATATTCAGGCGACCGTAACCCTGTTCGGGAAAGGAGGTGGTTCGGGTGAAACCGGTAGCGTAAGCATCGGTCAGGGCTTGAAGCGCGACGCAAGCGGCGCTATTGCCGTCCGCATCGGCGAAGGTCTTGACTTCGACAGCGCAAACGCGCTGACCGTCCGCAAAGAAACCGTTATGACGAGTGAAGACCTGCTCGACGAGGAAGAAACGCAGCAGGAAATCGTTGATATGCTGAAATAATTTTTAGGAGGACACTATTATGTCTAAGCAGATTTCTACCAAGACCACCATCCGCAACCTGACCGCTGAGATCAAGAAGACTTTCGTCAAGAAGGACGCCTTTACCCCTGTGCAGGCCGCAGCCAACGCTGCTATCAAGTCTCTTGGCGTTGACGGCAACACCGTGAACTTCTACACCTCTACCGACAAGAGCGGCACTGCTGCTTTCTCCGTTGACTTCCCCTCTGAGCTGTTCCTCGACCAGACCAAGACCACCTTCGTGGCCAAGTTCAAGTTCGATGCTGCGACCTACCCCGGCGCTACCGACCCCAAGCTGGACGGCAAGCCCGTCATGGTGCTGGCCGTCAAGGGCGAGAATCCTGACTCCTGCACCTACTCTTTCCTGAGCATGGCTGCGCTGGTGGATACCTACAAGGCTAAGGCCGTCGGCAAGGATGCTTCCACCACCGTTACCATCGCTGGCTATGAGGTGGATGTCAAGGTCAATGTTTCCGCTGCTGCGGGCAACGCTCTGACCCTGAAGGACGACGGTCTGTATGTTCCCACCCCTGAGGAAGTGGACATTTCCGGCAAGGCCGATAAGGTCACTGGTGCTACCACCGGCAACCTCGCTGCGCTGGACGGCGAGGGCAACCTGACCGACAGCGGCAAGAAGCCTGCCGACTTTGTGGCCGCCGAGGCTGGCAAGCGCCTGATGACCGATGCCGAGGGCGAAAAGCTGGCCGGTGTCTCTGAGGGTGCCACCAAGACCGCAGCCAGCTCCACCAACGGCAATGTGAACATTGACGGCAAGGAAGTCGTCGTGTACACCGAGCCGGAGAATGTTCTGCACGACGAGGATGTGGAGGACTTCTCCGCAGAGGAGATCGCCGCTCTGCTGGCTGACTAAGACATGAGGAGGTAAGCTCTATGGCAAAAGCGAAGATCAAAACGCTTTTGGGCACAGGGCTTGCCGCGCTTTGCGGCCACATCAAGCAGTGCAACACCGCACTCGGAGACCTTTCCGAAGCAACGGCAAACGGATTCGAGGAAACCGATGACATCCTGCACGAAAAGCAGGATGTCACGGCTGCGGTGTCTTTTACGATTCCGGTCGATGGCTGGGGCGAGGATGATTCCTCCCCCGGCTATTTTTATTGTGACATCCCCATTGCGGGCCTGTTGGCTACCGACATTGTGGATGTTACGGTACTGCCGGAATTTTACGATGTGGCGGGTGCGGTGGGCTTTATTGCGACCGAAAGCCTCGAAGGAAAGCTGCGGCTGAGGGCCGCCAAAGCTCCGACCGAGAAAATTTCTGCACAGTATCACATTACAAGCACCGTGAAATACACGGCTGCACAGGAAGGGGGAACCTAAATGGCATACGGTTCTTTTAACGCAGGCCCCGGCAAGGCGCCGGATGAAGATGTTGTCCGCACTAACCAGATCGGCGTACCGGGCGGCGTGGCAACGCTGGATGCGGATGGTAAGTTGTCTGAATCGCAGCGTCCGGCGGTGGACGCATACACCAAGGCTGAGACCGACCAGCGCATCAGCGCAGCCATGGACGCTCACAACGGTGCGGAGAATGCCCACAGCGACATCCGTGCCAGTGTGGCAGCTATGAACGCCAGCATCAAGGCCATTGAGCTGAAGTTCGGCACGAACGTCACGAAAAACCCGTTTTCTGCCACGTTCGGCAGCCTTGACGGTCTGGCCGTCGCCGGTGTGTGGAACGCAGAACAGGCGAGGGTGGAGTTCTGATGGCTGAAACATTCAAGGTCGGCGCGAATGCGCGGGAGCTGCTGCGGTACACCCAGAGGGCAACCCGCATTGTCACCGACGACATCAGCCGGAGCGATGCCCGGAAGATCATCCAGAAAGTCGCGACGCTCGAAGATGTGCGCGACATCCAGAAGGTGTGCGGCACTGCCGTCCATGCACTCGACACACGGGACAGGGAGGGCTTTTCCAAAAGCACTTTCCGTCTGTACGGTGAGGGCATCCGGCTGACTGCCCGGCAAATCCTGCTGGATGCACACGCGGCAAACAACGTCAATTTCCAGACCGACTACGACAAGCGCGTTGAGAAGATCGGCGCAGTTGTGGACGGCTGCTCTCTGCTGCTGGAATACCTGACCATCTGCACGGAGGAAGGTATCATCAGTGCGAAGAAAGCCGGTATCTGGACAAAGAAGGTCACGGACGTAAAATACCCGGCGATGAAGTGGCTCACGTCGGAACGCGGACGTGCCGAAAAACTCCGGGCAGAAGCGGAACGGAAACGGCTGACCGAACAGGCTGCCGCCCTGAAAGCCGTCCTTTACCCGGAACCGTAAACGCACAGCGGGCAACCGCTTTGCATAAAGGGTGCGGTTTGTTTGTCTGACGCTGCCATTTGGTGGCTGCGCTCTCCGAACACCAACAATAACAACAACGTCTGGAACGTCAACACCGATGGCTCCAACAACAACAACTGGTACAACAACTCCTATGGTGTTCGCCCCGCTCTGATGGAACCGTGTGACGAGTAGGCATAAGCTGAAAGCAGTGCGCCCATCAAAGGAAACCGCATCCTGTCGCTTGCCGATGCAGGCAAGTGATAAATACATCCCGCTGAGGTGGGCCATCCCTGCCGGATGCAGCCCACTACCGTAACGCGAACCAGCGGAGGGTCATTTTGACATACGAAGAACTGTGCAGCTTTGAGGTACTTTACAAAGCCTACCTTGAAGCCCGGAAGGGAAAGCGCAGTAAAAGCAAAACAATCGAGTACGAGGCGCAGGCGCTGGCCTGCACGGAAAAGCTGTCCCGCAAGCTGGCTGTGCGTGATGTACGCCAGCCGGGCGGCGACATCCGGCAGCAGATACGCTATGTGCCAAGTAAGTTTGAGGTCTTTGCCGTCTACGAGCCGAAGCGCCGCATGGTACACGCCCCCGCATTTGTGGACAAGGTGGTGCTGCACGCTCTGGTCGATAACATCCTGTATGATGCCCTGACAAAGAGCTTTATCCGGGACAGCCACGCCAGCCAGACCGGAAAAGGCACAGACGACGGCCTGATGCGCCTGAAAACCCACATGGTGGACTATTACCGCCGTGAGGGCCACGGCGCGGACGGCTGGGTGCTGAAAGGCGACGTGCGGCATTTCTTCGCCAGCATCGACCACCGGAAGCTAAAACGCAAGCTCAAAGCCGTGCTGGACAAGCGCGGCGTTGACCCGCGTGTCTATGAGCTGCTTTGCATCTACATCGACGTGATGGAGGACGGCTTGCCGCTGGGCTACCAGACGAGCCAGCTTTTCGCCCTCATGTTTTTGGACGAGTTCGACCACATCATCAAAGAAAAGTACCGCATCAAATACTATGGCCGATACATGGATGATTTCTACATCATCTGTTCGGACAAGAAGAAATTGCAGTGCATTCTCCGGGATGTTCGGGCGCTCATGGACAGTTACGGCCTTGAGCTGAACCAGAAAACCGCCATTTTCCCGCTGCGGAACGGTATTGATTTTCTGGGATTCCATAGCTACCTGACCGACACCGGCGCGGTCATCCAAAAGCTGCGCCGGGATAGCTCCAAGCGGATGAAGAACAAGATCAGATATTGGGAGACGGCATACCCCGCAGGCGAAGTGACCAAGCAGGAAATCCTGCGGAGCTTTGATGCGTGGGATGCCCATGCCGCCCATGGTGATACTTACTCTTTACGCCGCAAGTACGCTGACCGGCTCGAAAAATTGCTTGACTGTAAAATCCCTATCCATCGAAAAATCAACTCGAACAAACTCGCGCGTGACAGACGGCGGGCGAGGCAATGCCGCTGCATCTACAAGAAGCAGCACAAAGCCCTGTCCCTCTCTGTATCGCAGAACACGCAGCCCGCGGAGATCATGCCGTGGGCCTGAACGAAAACAAGGAGGTAACAATGGCAAACGTAAAACTGGGCACGAAAGCCGTTGGCAGCATTGTCAAAATCAAAGTCAACGGCGCGTCCAAAGATTTTATTGTTGTGCAGCAGGGCAACCCGAACACCAGCACCTACGATTCGAGTTGCAATGGAACGTGGCTGCTGATGAAGGACATCTACACCACGTCCACGTTCGGCAACAATAACTCCTACAAGGATTCCAGCATCCACACATACCTGAACGGAACGTTCTACAACCTCATCGACAGCAACATCCGGGCGGCTATTAAGCAGGTGAAAATCCCGTACCAGAACGGCACTGGTTCCGGCGGCAGCCTTGCCACCGGCTCCAACGGCCTGAGCACCAAAGTGTTCCTGCTGTCTGGTTATGAGGTTGGTTTGACGACCAGCGACAACGGCTATTTCCCGAAGGACGGTGTGAGGCTGGCATACTTTGGCAACAGCTCCAGCGGTAACAGCAAGCGTATTGCATACAATGGCAGCTCCGCTGCCATTTGGTGGCTGCGCTCTCCGCACACCAGCAATTACTACTACGTCTGGAACGTCGTCACCGATGGCTCCAGCAACAACTACGGGTACGACTACTCCTATGGTGTTCGCCCCGCTTTCATTCTTCCCTCTACACTCGTGGTCTCTGACGATGGCACGGTCAGTGTCAACACTGCACCTACCGTCAGCACGGACGGCGCAGCTCTGGGGCGGAAGAACGCGGCCTTTGCGTGGAAGTACACCGTCAGGGACGCCGACGGCGACACCTTGACCGTCACCGAAAAGCTGGATGGAAAGGCCGCCAAGACCCGCACCGGCGTTGCAAGCGGCACGGCCCTGACCTTTGAGCAGACGGCCAGCGCTGCCGGATTCCAGAAAATCCTGAACGGCAACCACACCATCACCGTTGAGGTGAGCGACGGCAAGGAAACCGTCAGCACGTCCGCGACCTTTACCAAGGCCGTCCACGCCGCAAGCGTGACGCTGGCTGAACCGTTGGCCGTTGAGGGCGACATTACCGTTGCCGTGCTTCAGGTGACCGGCTCCATCCCCGATGATGCGAAGTTCAAAGCCGAAGTGACCAACAACGCACTCGACAGCTCCCCGGTCTGGCAGGATGCCACGACCGAGGTAAAAAAAGGCGTGAACATCGTCTTTGAGAATAAGACCGCCACCAACGGCGCGGCGTTTAACTTCCGCGTCAGCGTGGAGCGCGGCGAATCCGGCGAGGGCGGCTACATCGAAGCCGTCTCCGGCGCATTCCAGTAAGGAGGACAGTCACCATGATTCAGTGGAAAAAGGACAATCTGCCCACCCGGCAGGAGAAGGAAGCCGCAGCCAAGAAACAGCAGGAGCATGAGCGGCTGCCCGACCGTGTGGCTGAAATGGAAGATGCCCTGTGTGAGCAGGACGCAGTCAACGAGAAGCGCTTGACCGACATCGAAACCGCGCTGTGTGAGCTGGACGCAGCGCTGAACAAGGAATAAGGAGGTATCACCATGAACATTATCTGGGCAAACCGCCTGATTGCAGGCACTAAGACTTGGGCAGAGATGCCCGCATCCCGCCGCGTTGGCGTGAAGAAAGTTCTGGCCGAGCGCGTAAACAAGGGCGAGATCACCGCCGAGGACTACAAGCGCATCACCGGTGACGACTATGACGTGGCCTGAGCTGTGTGAGAAGCTGTTGACCCGGCTTGAAGCGCAGGGCGAGAACATGAGCACCGAGCGTGCAGAGTTCGGGGTGCTCATGGTGGACTGTGCCATGCGCGGGTGCGGGGCTGATCCGGGCATGAAGGGAGATGGTAGCAATGGCGATTAAAGCCTATTCGTATGCGAAGGACGGGAACAGAAAGCTCTCCGCAAATTTTGCGGTGAAGGAGTTCCGCTGCAAGGATGGGAGTGACCCGATCTTTATTGACGATGAGCTTGTGACCCTGCTGCAGAAAATCCGGGATCATTTCGGGAAGTCTGTGACGATCACGAGTGCATACCGTACCGCCGCCCACAACAAGGCGGTGAAGGGGGCGACCTACAGCCAGCATTGTTACGGCAAGGCTGCGGACATCCGGGTGCAGGGCGTGGGTGTTGAAGCTGTGGCTGCCTATGCCGAGACCCTACTGCCGAATCGTGGCGGCATCGGGCGCTATCCTGTAAAGGCGGGCCGCCCTGCTGGTTGGGTACATATCGACACCCGCGCGGCAAAGAGCCGGTGGGTAAGCTGAAAGTAGGAGGAAAACAGTATGGAGAACATTCTGAAAGTTTTTCTGATGGCATTCCCTGAATGGCTGGCCTGCATCTTCATGGTGGTCGGCCTTGTGGTCACGGCGCTGGCGGCGGTACGTCTGGGTTACGGCCTTGTGGTCGCAAAGACCGTGTACAAGTGGATCGTCAACGCGGAAGAAAAGTTCGGCGCGGGTGCAGGCGCAGAGAAGAAAGCGCACGTTATCGCGGTGCTGCGCGGCTACACCCCGGACTGGCTGGACTGGGCAATCAATGAGCGGACGCTGGATTGGATCGTACAGCTTGTGTTCGACTTTACCAAGAAGAAGCTCGAAGATTACATGGCAAAGAAATCCGTGGAAACCACCACTGTGGCCCGTTTCGGTAAGGCGGGGGAGGACAAGCGTAATGACTGACGAGGAACTGGAACATCGCCTGACAGCGGTCGAAAACCGTGCACAGAGCAACACCCACCGGCTGGACGAGCTGGGGAAGCTGACCGATGCAGTAAACGGCATGAACACCAATATCAAGTTGACCATCCAGCAACTCGAAAACACAAACAAGAGCCTTGAAATTGTAACGGCTCAAAACAAAAAGCAGGACGACCGCCTGACCGCGCTGGAAAAAGCCCCAGGAACATTTGGGAACAAACTTTGGTGGGCTGTGATTGCGGCGCTGGTTTCCGGCCTTGTGGCCTATGAACTGACGATGCTTCTGCACTGAAATGAAAATGCCCCGCTGGCATCCGGATGGATTGCTGGCGGGGCATTTTTTGTTTGTCTGGAAGTTTTGCACAAAGGAAATGTGCAAAGTGTGGAAAAATTGCGAATTGACAACGGTATACCGTATAATTTACGCTTAAAACGAAAATAAACGCCATAGTCGAAAGGAGGAAAACGGCGTGCGAGTGTTCAAACAGCTTACGCTTACAGACCGAATCCGTATTGAAAAGTGGTTGAAAGATGGGCTGAGAGTAAAGGAAATCGCAGACAGGTTGCGGGTTGACCCGTCCACGGTGTACCGGGAACTGAAACGCGGCAGCTACGACAAGTTGGACGGTAAGACGTGGAAGCTGATTCCTACATATAGCCCGGATATTGCAGAACAAAGGTATCAGGCACATCTTCGGGAGAAGGGACCAAACCTTAAGATTGGCAAGGATCATGAGCTTGCAAGCTATATCGAGCAGACCATTATAGATAAGGACTGTTCACCGGCTGCTGTGTACGGTTATGCCTTGGAAGAAGGACGAACATTCAAAACGCATATATCTGTGCCTACCATATACAGCTACATCAAAAAGGGCGTGTTCCTGAACTTGACGCAAAAGGCTCTGCCCAGACATGGAGTGCATAAGGGCGACTATAAAAAGGTGAAAACAAAGGATCCTGCTCGTGCGCCTGCCGGTGAGAGCATCGAAAAACGCCCGGCGGAAGTAAAAGACCGTGAAGAATTTGGACACTGGGAAATGGACACGGTATATTCTGGCAAGAAGAAAAGCACGGTTGCGCTGCTGGTGCTGACTGAGCGCAAGACCCGGAACGAAAATATTATAGTGGTGCCAGATCGCCGCGCAGAGACGACCGTGCGGGCAATCAATGCACTGGAACGGAAGTTGGGTGCAGAGAAGTTTGGCATTATCTATAAGAGCATCACAGTGGACAACGGCAGTGAGTTTGCATTGGCCGACCAGCTGGAACAGTCCTGCATCACCGGAGATAAGCGGACGAAGGTGTACTATTGTCATCCGTATTCTTCTTGGGAACGCGGGAGCAATGAGAATGTGAACGGCATGATTCGCCGCAGGCACCCGAAAGGCACAGACTTCTCAAAGGTCACGGCAGAGGAAATCGCGGCTACGGAGAACTGGATCAACAGCTATCCCAGAAAAATTTTCGGCTATAAGAGCGCCGGCACAATGTTCCGCGAATGCCTACGGGAGCTTGGTCTGACAGCATAAGCGACACGAAAGCAGAAAACCGTTGGTAAAATCGAACAATAGAGGGCGGCTGCAAGCGGAGAAAACTTGACGGCCTGTCTGCTTTACGCTAAAATCCACAAAAATAAGGCCGAAAATTTGTTGCATTTAATGCTTTACTTTTCAGAAGAAAAAATAAATCAAAAAAATACTTGACATCCGCCCGCCCTTGTGGTATTATACTTGAGCAGTCAGCGAGAACCGCTGAGAGCACAAAGTAAATATCGCGGGGTGGAGCAGTCTGGTAGCTCGTCGGGCTCATAACCCGAAGGTCGTTGGTTCAAATCCGGCCCCCGCAACCACCAAGCGTTCTGAGATCTCTCAGAACGCTTTTTTTGTTGTCTGTATCCGATACGAAGAAGGGGCTGCTGCACATCGCTTTAGCCGAAAGTGCAGCAGCCCCTCTTACTGTATCAAAAATTTACACCCACTCGCCGCTGAAATGGTAGCTGCCAACAAGGCCCGCACCGATGTGAACAACGTTTCTTCCATGGGCCGTGATGGCTCCGGCATCCGCATGATGATGTGGGCAGGCGCTACCATGGAGGCAGGCCCCCGTGCAGGTCAGGCAGCCGGCATCAACAGTCGTCCGTCCTTCCCCTTCGGCGGTATCTGGCCCATCTTTGGCAACGACGGCAAGCGTTTCTTCAATGAGACCATCACCCGCCACGGCTCATCCGCAGCTGTTACCATGTGGCCGAGAACGCGCCTGTCACCATGCGCACCTGCCCGGCGGACATCAACGGCGCGAACATGCCGTTCTACAACCGCTCCCACATCACCCGGTACGATCTGGAGCTGTACTCGCTGGAGCCGCTGGATTTCTGCACGCTGGATACCCTCAACTATACCCAACAGATGCCCTACATCACCCACGGCTTCCTGCGGGCGGACAGCCGCAACAGCATGGGCTTCATCCTGCTGTACGGCAAAAAGAACGTCTCCCGCTACGGCTTCCGTCACTCGGTACTGGAGGCCACACGCCGCCCGGTGTGCCATGTCATCATGCAGCGCTGCGCGGGCAGGGATATGCTGGACGATGCCGCTGCCGAGGCCCAGCTGGCCGAGGCGGATGAACTGTTGACGGCTGTGGGCTTTGTGCAGTATCTGCCGCGGCGCTGGGCAAAGCCCGGCTGCGAGGATAAATTCTGGCAGGGTGCTGCTGCCGGCATGGATGTGCTGGCCTTCGGCCTTTGCGCCTGCACAAAGCTGGACGGCATGGAGACCACCAACACCGGTGACCTGAGCGTTTATCTTGCACACAGTGCGGATTATGAGCAGATCACTGTGTCCACCGTTCCGGCAGAAAAAACCGAATAACAGCTGCAAAGCACAGCTTTTCCCAGCCAATGGGAAGGGCTGTGCGCCGCGGCACTGGCCCTTGGCTGCGTGAGCAGGCGGCAGCAGCGCCCGCAAGGTGATGGCCTACGAAGCCCTGATGCGCTCCGATATGGAAGCGCTGCGCTCACCCGCTACCATCATGAAGCTGGCGCAGGAGCAGGGCGCACTGTGCGAGATCGAGCGGCTGACCTTCTTCAAATCGCTGGAGACCTTCGACCACCCGCGCAACATGCAGATCATTGCCGAGGGCGTGGAGACCGCCGCCGAACTGCGCAAGGTCATCGAGCTGGGTGCGGATGCGCTGCAGGGCTACTTCCTTGCAAAACCTGCCGCCGTACCGGCCAAAATGGCACCTGCCGCCCGCAAGGTCATTGCCGAGTACAGCTCTGCATCCGACAACGGCTGAATACGAACATAAAAAGTCCCGCAGAAATGCGGGGCTTTTTGCATCTGCCACTGGCGTATTGCAGTTTGCTGCGGTATACTGGAACCGGGCAAACAACAGCACAGGAGGTGCTTTTTTATTATGGTACAGGTAGACCTTATCACCGGCTTTCTGGGCGCAGGCAAAACCACCTTTCTGCGCCGGTATGTCCGGTATCTGGTGGCACAGGGCCACAATGTCTGCATTCTGGAAAACGACTTCGGCGCAGTGAACGTGGATGCCATGCTGGTGCAGGACCTTCTTGGCCCGAACTGCGACCTTGAGACCATCAGCGGCGGATGCGACTGCGACACCCACCAGCGCCGGATGCGCACCAAGCTCATTGCCATGGCCATGCGCGGGTTCGACCGGGTGGTGGTGGAACCCAGCGGCATCTTTGATGTGGACGAGTTTTTTGATGTGCTGCGGGACGACCCGCTGGACCGCTGGTATCACATCGGCAATGTGATCGCCGTAGTGGATGCCATGCTGCCGGAAACGCTTTCGCCGCAGGCTGAGTACGTGCTGGCATCCGAGACGGCCAACGCGGGCCGGGTGCTGGTCAGCCGTACCCAGCTGGCCGGGCAGCAGCAGACCGCTGCCGCCGTGGCCCACCTGACCCGTGCGCTGGAGGGCTGCAAGTGCTCCCGCCGCTTTGCGCCGGAAGAGATCATCACCAAGGACTGGGCACGGCTTACCGATGCCGACCTTGCCGCCATTGCGGCCTGCGGCTGCAGGCAGGCCAGCTGCGAAAAGCTGCATTTTGACGAGCACGAAGCCTTCAGCTCTCTGTGCTTTCTGGAGCAGCACCTGACGCTGCAGCAGCTGCAGGCCGCTGCCGACCACCTGTTTGCGGATGCCGCCTGCGGCCATGTGCTGCGGGTGAAGGGCTTTGCACCGGACCCGCAGGGCACCACCGGCTGGCTGGAGCTGAACGCCACCGCTGCCGGCAGAACGCTGGAACCCATCCCGCAGGGGCAGGATGTGCTCATCGTCATTGGCGAAGGGCTAGACAGGGCAAGGATCGAAACGCAGCTTCACCGCTGAGCTTTCAACGAACGTTGTAAAACTGGTGCAAAAAAGGAGAACAGAATCATGAAAAAGAACCCGCAGATGCCCTCGGCGCGGCGCATCATCGGCATGGTGGTGGGTGTTATCATCATCGCCCTTGGCCCCTTCATCCAGTTCTTCGATGGACATTTCGCCCAGAAGGCGCTGAAATATAAACAAGAAAAGGAATAACAAAAAAGGCGTGGGCCTCCGAATGGAAGCTCACGCCTTTTACGATTACGATCAGAACTTGAACAGCGGAGTGCCGGCCAGCACATCGCCCTCGGCCAGCATCTTCAGCTCGCCCATGTCATCGCCGTTGGTCACGATGATGGCGGTAGCGGTGGGATGGCCTGCGGCGCGGATGGCGTCCAGATCCACCTTCAGCAGCGGGGTGCCGGCCTTGACCTTATCGCCCACCTTGACCAGTGCCTTGAAGCCCTTGCCCTGCATCTCCACGGTGTCCATGCCAACATGGATCAGGATCTCAATGCCGTCCTCGCTGGTCAGGCCCACGGCGTGCAGGGTGGAAGCCACCTGTTCCACGGTGCCGTCAAACGGAGCATACACGGTCTTGCCGGTGGGCTCGATGCCGCAGCCGGGGCCAAGGATGCCCTGTGCAAAGGTCTCGTCGGGGATGTCGGCCTGTGCCAGCACCTTGCCGCGGATGGGGGTCAGAACGGTCTTGCTCTGACCAAAGAATTTAGCGGTCTCTTCCTGCTCGGTCTTGCCGCCGAACAGCTTATCAAAAAAGCCCATGTTAAAATACCTTCTTTCCGATCATTTCATAGAGCCAGCTGGCCGGAACGCTGTCCTGCAAGGCCCACCGTCTCCAACCCATTGGTCTACCCAAAAGATACCACATTGTGAAAGGAATTGCAATTGGTATCCCGCATAAAACCGGCAGAAAATCTTCGGCAGGGTCACATCAGGTCGATCAGCTGCTCGATCTCCTCCATGCGGGTGGCCCAGCTGGTGGCAATGCGCATCACGGTGTGGGTGTCGTCGTACTTCTCCCAGAAGCCGAACTTTGCCAGTGGCTCCAGCGCTTCCAGCTGGCTGTTTTCCAGAATGGGGAACACCTGATTGGTGGGCGACTCCATATAGAAGCGGTAGCCCTTGGCAGCAAGGCCCTCCTTCAGACGGTCTGCGGTTTCGATGGCGTTCCGGCTGATGCGGGTGTACAGATCGTCGGTGAACAGCACATCGAACTGCAGGCCCATCAGACGGCCCTTGGCAAGCAGCGCGCCCTGTTGCTTGACCATAGTCATAAAGTGGGCCGGTGCGCCGTGGGGGAACACCACGGCCTCGCCGCACAGCGCGCCCACCTTGGTGCCGCCGATGTAGAACACATCGGTCAGGCGGGCGATATCCTGCAGGGTAACATCGGTGCCCTTGGCCATCAGACCGTAGCCCAGGCGTGCGCCGTCCATGAACAGGGGCATGTGGTACTCCTGACACACAGCGTGCAGCTCTTCCAGCTCAGCCTTGGTGTACAGGGTGCCGTACTCGGACGGGTGAGAGATATATACCATGCCGGGGAACACCATGTGGTCGTGGTTGGCATCGGCATAGAAGGTGGCGCACCAGTCGCGCACATCGGCGGCGCTCACCTTGCCCTCGTGGGCGGGCAGGGCAATGACCTTGTGGCCGGTATACTCAATGGCACCGGCTTCGTGTGCAGCCACATGGCCGGTGGCAGCAGCCATCACGCCCTGCCAGCGCTGCAGCATGGACGCAATGACGATGGCGTTGGTCTGGGTGCCGCCGGAGATGAAGGTCACGTCTGCATCCGGGCAGCCGCAGGCAGCGCAGATCTTTGCTTTGGCGCTGGCGCAGTAGGGGTCGGTGCCATAGCCGGGCACCTTTTCAAAGTTGGTCTCGGCCAGCTTTTGCAGGATGGCAGGGTGTGCACCCTCACAGTAGTCGTTCTCGAAATACAGCATATCGTTACTCCTGATCCAGTGAGATAAAGTGTTGATAAGGCTATTCTACTACGGGGGAGAGGGAGTGTCAAATCGCGTCCCTCTTTACGGCAAAGGATTTTTACTGTATCTTTAGTTTTTCTATGGTATAATGCGGGAAACGGAATATATTATTTGGGAAGGGGAATGTGCATGAAAAAACAGACGCTTGTGCGGGATGCCACCGTAATGCTGCTGGCTCTGTTCGCCGCCTATGCCATGGTGATGCTTACACAGGCCGTTATGGGTCGCATTGAGGGCGTAGCAATGCTTATCTTTATGCTGGCGGTATTCGTCACCTCTATGTATACAGAAGGTTATGCGTGGGGTGTGGCGGCTTCGCTCATCAGCGTGCTGGCTGTGAACTTTGCCTTCCTCTCACCGTATTTCGCCTTCAACTTTACCCTGTCGGAAAACCTGTTCTCCGGCCTTGTGATGCTGGTGGTGTCCATCATGACCAGCACCCTCACCACCCGCATCAAAAAGCAGGAACAGCTGCGTATGGAGAGTGAAAAGGAAAAAATGCGTGCAAACCTTCTGCGCGCGGTTTCTCACGATCTGCGCACCCCGCTCACCTCCATCTACGGTGCCTGCTCCACTGTGATTGAAAATTATGACTCGCTGGATAAGGAAAAGACCATTAAACTGCTTGGCGAAGCCTGCAGTGATGCCCAGTGGCTGACCCGCATGGTGGAGAATCTGCTTTCCGTCACCCGCATCGACAGCGAGAAGGTGACGGTGCAAAAGACCCCCACTGTGCTGGACGAACTGCTGGATACGGTGCTGGTCAAGTTCCGCAAGCGCTACCCGGAGATCCCGGTGGAGCTGGAAACGCCGGATGCCTTTATCGTGATCCCCATGGATTCCATGCTCATCCAGCAGGTGCTGATGAACCTGCTGGAAAATGCCGCTCTGCACGCCGAGGGCATGACAAAACTGACCTTGAAGGTGTTCACGGTGGGCAATCGTGCGGTGTTCGAGGTGACGGACGATGGCTGCGGCATCCCCAGAGAACGGCTGAAAACGCTGTTCTCCGGCACCGACCCGGATGTACCGGCAGACAGCCGCAAGCACGGCATGGGCATCGGCCTTTCGGTGTGTGCGGCCATCATCAAGGCGCACGGCGGCGAGATCAAGGCCGAGAGCCGTCTGGGTGAGGGAACGACCATCCGCTTCTGGCTGGAGACCGAAGAAATTGAAATGGAGGATGCAGAAGATGAGCAATAACAAATTCAAGGTCCTGATCGTAGAGGATGAGGCAAATATCTGCAGCTTTATCGAAACGCTGCTCACCACCAACGATTATCAGGCTCTGGTGGCTCATACCTGTACCATGGGCCTGACTCTGTTCGCCTCCCACAACCCGGATCTGGTCATTCTGGATCTGGGCCTGCCGGACCGGGACGGGCTGGAATTCATCCGCACCGTGCGGCAGAAGTATATGACCCCCATCGTGGTGCTCTCGGCCCGCACCGACGAGATGGATAAGATCGAAGCGCTGGATCTGGGTGCCAATGATTACATCACCAAGCCCTTCAGCACCGGCGAACTGCTGGCCCGCGTGCGCGCTGCCCTGCGGCTGAACCGCTACAGTGCTATGCACGGCGGCAATGCCCCGGCGGGTGAGTTCCGCGCACAGGGAATGCGCATCAACTATGACCGCCGTAAGGTGTTCGTGGACGAGCAGGAGATCAAGCTGACCCAGACCGAATACAACATCGTGGCATTCCTTTCCCAGCACGCGGGCCGCGTGATGACCTATGCGGCCATCGTCAAGGCCATCTGGGGCGATACCGACATCGGCAGCACCAAAAAGCTGCAGGTGAACATGGCCAATATCCGCAAAAAGCTGGGCAGCCGTCCGGGCAGCAATGCCTATATCCTCAATGAGCTGGGCGTGGGCTACCGCATGATCGACGAGGATGCCCGCAGCGGGGAGATCAACGAATGATACTTGCACTGATCCTGTTTGCTGTTACCTATGTATTGATGCTGCGGCTGCAGCAGTACCGCCCGTGGGTGGCACTGTGCAGTGCGGTGCTCTTTATTGTGCTGGGCGAGGCAGGGGTCTACGAGTTTTCACTCCGCGCCGCGCTGCAGGCCGTGGATTATAATGTGCTGCTCATGATGGCGGGCACCATGGGTACGGTGGCACTGTTCATCGAGAGCAAAATGCCTGCCCGCCTGGCGGAAATGCTTATCGTCCGTGTGCCGGATGTCAAGTGGGCGGTGTGTATGCTGGCGCTGTTCGCCGGTGTCATCAGTGCTTTTGTGGACAATGTGGCCACGGTGCTCATGGTGGCACCGGTGGGCCTTGCCATTGCCCGCAAGCTGAAGATCTCGCCGGTGCCGGTGCTCATTGCCATTGCGGTGTCCTCCAACCTGCAGGGCGCGGCCACGCTGGTGGGCGACACCACCAGCATCCTGCTGGGCAGCTTTGCCGACATGAATTTCTTCGATTTCTTCTGGATGCGGGGCCGTCCGGGCATCTTCTGGGGCGTAGAGCTGGGCGCACTTGCTTCGCTGGCAGTGCTGCTGTGGCTGTTCCGCCGCGAGACCCAGCCTATCGCCGCAAAGGTGGAGACTGAGGTGGAGGACGATGTGCCCACTGCCCTGATGCTGCTCACGGTGGGGCTGCTCATTGCGGCATCCTTCCTGCCGGAGCCTGCAGCCGGGCCGCTGCACACGGTGTACGAGCTGCGCAGCGGTCTTGTGTGCATGGGGCTGTGCCTGTTTGGCGTGGCGCGCGCCTGCCTGCGGGCAGGGTCGGCAAAGCCACTGGCGCATGTGTTGGGCGAGCTGGACTGCGATACCCTGCTGCTGTTGTTTGGCTTGTTCATCGTGATTGCGGGCATCCACGCGGCGGGTGCTATCGACGCAGCAGCCCGGCTGTTCCATGCCGTGGCAGGGGAAAGCCCTTTCCGGCTGTTCACCCTGCTGGTGGTGGTGTCGGTGGTGCTTTCGGCCTTCATCGATAACATCCCTTACGTGGCCGCCATGCTGCCGGTGGTGCAAAGCATCGCCGCCCTGATGAACGATGGCGTGGGCGTGGAACCCTATGTGTTTTACTTCGGCCTGCTCACCGGTGCAACGTTGGGCGGCAACCTGACCCCCATCGGTGCTTCGGCCAATATCGCGGCCATTGGCATTCTGCGCAAAAACGGCGAGACCGTCACCACCCGCGACTTCCTGCGCATTGGCGTGCCCTTTACGCTGGTCGCCGTGCTGGCAGGTTATGCGTACCTGTGGCTGGTGTGGGGCAAAGTCTGATCTTCTGGCCTCCGGAACGGCTGCCTGCTGAAGAAAAAAACAAAGAAACTCCGACCCTCTGCACCGCCGGAAAATCGGCCTGCAGAGGGCTTTTTTCGCGAAAGTATGACGTTTTGTAGTGAGGAAAAAGTTTTTTTGAAAAAATGCTTGACAATTCTGCCATATCTGGTATAATAACTATCGTTCCGAGCAACACAGCTCGCAAACAAAACAGAATATGCGGATATGGCGGAATTGGCAGACGCGTTAGATTCAGGTTCTAATCGGGGCAACTCGGTGGAGGTTCAAGTCCTCTTATCCGCACCATGACGAATGTTCTTACAGCATTTAGCTGTCAAAGAACATTCGTCATTTTTTTATTTGCTAAATAGCGACATCACAGGGGGCGTAGTTCACAACTACGCCTTTTCTTGTATTCACCGACACATCAGGTGTCGGTAAAGGAAGTGCGCTTGGAATCTCGATGGTGCCCACGCAGTTGTAGTGAATGCGGAGCCGCTGCTCCCATACACCATTGACCTTTTCTGCATTCATGGAACTTGGTGTCAAGCTCTGTGATTCTCTGGTCGAGTGCGTCCTCGTTGAGCAGACCATGTTCCTGCAAGAGGATCAAGGTCTGTGCCATAGCTTTGAGGTTGTATTTTTTCGCCCAACGCTCGTAGCCGATGCCCTTGCCCTGTTTCAGCTTCGCCTGAATATCCACCAGTTTCCCGATGCGGTCGGACTTAAACTGAATCGTGCGCTTGCGCTCAGCGTTTTCCTGCAAGGCGGCAAGCACGAGTCCTTTCTCAAACTTGTCACCGATGCTGTGCGCCCGGATGAACCTTGTTCTGCCAGAGGGCAGATAGCTGAGTTGTCCACGGCTTTCCTTGACGGCGATGCCGTACTGCTGCATGAGCTTGTCAGAGAAATCTTCAAAGCTGGTGGCACGGTACAGCACCGAAGAAATCTGTTTCCGCAGGGTATCTTTTACGGTTTCAAACTTCTTCTGCTTGGGCTGCTGTCCGGTTGCGGTGAGGGCTGCGTTTTCACGGTCAAGTTTCAACTGGCCGCGCCTGCGCGCCCAATACTCAGCTTCGCTGACACGCTCTTTCGAGCCGTTGAGCAGGTCGATCTGGTACAGTCCGGCACCCTCGCACAGCTCCATGACCTCGACACGGAGGTGCCGCATGGTCTGGGCGGTGCTGGAGTGCTTCATGCCCTCGCGCCAGTCGCGGGGCTTCTGCATATAGGGTTTGCACTCCACTTCTCGTGTTCGGATGCTGCCGATCACGATGTGGACGTGGATATTTCCTGAATGGTCGTGCCCATCCGGGTGAGTGCAGACGATGGCGGGATGACCGGGAAAGTTTTCTTCGCAGAATTTCAGGCCAAGTGCCTGTGCCTTTTCCATGGTCAGTCCATTGTCGGCTGCATCTCTGGGGTCAAAGCTGATGATATACTGGTGGCTTTTGATATCACCATGCTGGGTATTCTTACCATACTTGCGGTTTGCCAGCAGACAAGCTGTTGCAAACGAGAAATCGCCGCACTCAAGGGTATCGAGCAGGTAGGATTCCCGCAGCTTCGGTCTGCCTTGTTCGTCCAGAAGCTGTTTTCCGGTGAACGCGTCGTGCTGGTAAACGAGGTACGCTTCGATGGCGGTGTAATCCGAGTTCTTAGAGCTGATATGCTTGAGCGTTGCCATACAGTTCACCCAGAACTTTCTCGGCGTGCAGCCGAAATGTGGTCAGGTCTGCAAGTTCGTCAAGGAGTTTCGCCCGGATCTGCTCGGTGTCTGCACCGCCGGAATTGAAGTGCCTTGCAAGCTGGTTGAGGTTGCCGCCCACCTTGCTGCACTGGGCAAGCAAGGTGGAAACAGCGGTCAGGGTTTCTTCTCCGCCGCCTGCAACGATGACCGTTTTCTCGATCTTGACGTTGTGGATGGCGCGGCGGATGAAAGTGGAGAGGGAGAGATTCAGGAGTTTGCAAGTGAGTTCCAGTGACGCTTTTTCCTCCGCTGTCACACGGAACTTGATGATGTGCGTTTTGTTGTTCGGCGTGTCGTGGCGCTGGGAATTGCTGGGAATCGATTGAACATTCGTTTTGGTCATTGTACCTCCTGTCTGTTCGATAACTCCTCGGTGAAGTTATGTAAAGCACGACACGCCGTTGCTGTTCGCACCGTCAGGTGCGAACCATGAGCAGGGTTTGGGGCAGGCACGCCCCAACAAGATCACTTCGGAAATGCAGACGCATTGTAGAAGTGAAGTCCCGGATGGACAGAACATTTTCAAGAATTGAAAATTTGTGGCCACGGGACGGTTCTTGCCCTCTACCGCTGCGCTCAAAATCGTTTCCGGGTAATTGTTTCCGAATTGTTAAGGCGCAAAAAATAAGTAGAGGTGGTGCTGCTCATGTAAGGGAGTCACCGTTTGCTCCGAACGAAGTTCCTGCCTCTGTTTGTGCAGCGGCGTTGTCCGGCTCGCTCACGGAAGGTGTGAGGTCATGGCACGGTATCACGTTCAGACGGCTTATGCAAGATTCAAGGTACAATATGAAGAAAGCTGAGCGCAGTGCGGACACTACGTTCTGCTTCTTTCAAGCGCAAGAATAACACTTTACAGTTGTACAGTCAGCAACAAAAAACAAATTTTGGAAGATTGAACAACTACATAAGATTTTATTTGTGAAAAAGAAAAATACCGCCCATGCAGCGCAGCGATGGATTTTGTCGGGTGAATCGGCGGCAAAATGAATCGGGTGTGTTGCGGGGCGGTAAATTCTTCGTGGACTTTTCCTCACGGAAGTGGTGGGTCTCACGGTGATAACCAACCACTTTCTGTGGCTGTGTTCAAAATGAACACGACCACATCTTGTGGATGGTTTCAAACCAATCCACAAAATCAGTGAGATTTGTGACAGAGAATATCATGTTTCGCAAGGTGCGTCAAGATGATTTTGAAAAATTTATGACGGTAAAGCATAAGAAGTCTTACTATTTGGCTCAAATTGATGTCTACTTGACTTTTTTATTGAAGAGATGTCCGTTTTATGCTGCTGCATCTGTAACAGCCTGACGATAAGCACTTGCAGCGTTGTTATTTTATTCAACTGGCTGGGGGATAGTCCTCTGCATCGGGCGAAGTATTCCTCAGTACGGTTTCCACCGCGCACAGAGCAATCTTGGCAAGATTCAGCGTGGTATGGGGATTCATGGCGGTATGCCTCCGTCTATTTTTCTGTGTATAGAATACCACATAAACAAAAAGAGAACGGACGGTCGTTTCTGTTTACGAATTGAGCGCCTGCCACAACGCATCTGAAGCATCAAACACTGCCACGCTGTACCCGGCAAAGCGGCTCTGGATATCAACAGTCTGGCTGCCATCGGCGGCAGTGTTGTAGCTGCCCAGTTCCAGCCCGGAAAGGGCGGGCTGGCTGCGCCACGGGATAAGCTTTGTCTGCCATTCCGCGCCCAGCTTTTCGCTCAGTGCCCCATAGGCCTGTTCGAAGTCCTCCGGGTCATCCAAGATCCAGATTTTGCTCTCGCCGTTGGCAAGGTCGGTGTTCATCTGGGTGGCACCGGCCATCTGACCGTTCATGTCGGTCAGGGCGGCATCGGCGCTCCATGTGTAGTTGTTCACCTGCACCACCACAGTCCCGTCGCCGTTGGCGTCCTCCGCATAGTCTGCCAGCGCAGTCTGCAGGCGCTGCACGGCCTCGTCCGGCAGGGCCTCCGCCGTGACTACCGCCACGGTGTAGTCCGGGTCTACGGTAGTCAGCAGGCCGTGCGCCACATACGCTACGCCCACAATGACCATTGCCGCCACCGCCACGATGCCCCAGTTGTAATACCACCAGTTGGCGCGGGAGCGCTTTTTCTGCTCCTGTGCGGTCAGGGGCTTATCCGGCGCTGCCGGGCGCGGGATGCTGCGCACCTCTACGCCGTATTCCTGCCGCAAAACCGGGAACAGGGTCTGCATCGCTGCCAGCCCCGGCAGCCAGAAGCCGAACAGCACCGCCCAGAACACGCTGACCGGGAACAGCAAGATCATGCCGCCGATGCCCGCCAGCATGAGAACGCCTGCCAGGACGCAGCGCGCCGGGGCGACAGCCAGCAGCCTGCCCGCCCGGCGCAGCAAGCTGTCCGGGGCGGGCAGTTGCAGCGGCAGAACGGCAGCGTAAAGCGTAGCCAGAACCGCCAGCACCAGAAAATCCAGCGCCAGAAAAACGAGAATGGCAAGCCCGGGGTAATACCCCTGCTGCGCGGCGGCTTCAAACACAAAGGCCGATACAAAGCACAGCAGCCCCAGCACCAGCGTGCCAATGCAGCCAAAGCCGCAGGCGGCTTTCCAATGGGCGGCTAGGGTCTGCTTTGCCCGGGGCAGCCACTGGGAGGGGTCGTTCTGCAAGCTGCGCAGAGCGCAGTCTGCCAGCAGCACCATGGCAGGGCCGGTCAGCAGACCGGTGACCGCACTGCACACCACCGTCAGCGGCAGGGAGAGCAGGGTCACGCCCAGCGAGACCCCCAGTGCGGCAGGCAGGCAGAGCACGCAGACCATCAGGTTCGTGCCCAGCAGCTGGCCGAGGTCGCGGCCGACCATCTGGCAAAAGCGTGCAAAGCCTTTTTTCTCCGGCTCGTTTGGGCCTACGCCGTGGCCGTCCCGCCCATAAAGGGCATTGTAGATGCTCATTTTACTTCACCTCGGTGCCAAAGGCTTCGATTTGGGTCAGCGCCGGGAAGGGGGAAGTCCCCTCGGCCTGAATCAGATCCTTCAGCACAAGGCTGCGCACCCGCTTGGGCTCAAAGGCCACGCTCTGGGGTTTGGCGCTTTTCACCAGCGGGATGTTCAGCTGGCTACCATCAGAAAATTCCACCGTGGCCTTTACCCAGTAGTTGTCGTGGGGGAAATCTGCCCGCTCGGTGATGCGCAGCTCATCCAGCAGTACTTCCCGGCCAAAATCCAGCGTCAGGGCTGCGTTCGGGTCGCGGTTGATGCCCCAGCTCTGGTAGGGATACTCGCCGTGGGCGCTATTCTCAAAAATGCCGTCGATGGCGTTGCGGGCGGCAAACACCGCCTCGCCGCGCGTTTCTACGTTGGCGCTGGCGTGGGGATAAAAACCGGTGTCGCCATGCTCGTCATAGCAGTTGAAGGCCAGATTCCGCCGGGCGGCAATCTCTTCCGGCAGTGCCAGCCGTGCCCGGATAACGTGACGGCTGCCCGCAAAGCTCTTGGGCGAGTAGGTGATGGCCTGCTCCCCGAAGGGAATGTGGAAGTTGATCTCCCGCTTGACCACATACACAAGGGCTTCGGGCATGGTGTCCTCGAACTGGATGACGCAGTACTGCCCGGGATGGTCGATCTCCAGCGCCACCCGGTCGCCGGGCTTGTAGCAGTTGGTGTAAACAAGGGATACGGCGGTGTCAGCGTCACAGGTCATCAGGGTGTGGCCGGCTTCGTCCAGAATTTTCAGCTTGATGGTTTCCATGGCAGTTCTCCTTAGTACAGTTCGAGCTTCAGCATTTTTTGGAAATGCAGGGTGATCTTATAGATCGTTTCCGGCCATGCGGTGCGCAGGCGCGGGTCGGTGATAGGCACCGCCGTAACAGCAGCCGTTGCGGCGTCCGGGTCAAAGCGGATGCCGCCCAGTGTGCCCACCGCAAAGCCGTCCGCAGTGGGGACGGGTTGCTGCTCGGTGAGCAGGGTCAGGTCTACTGTGCCGGGATAGTCTGTTTCGTCCCGCAGGGTGATGCCCTGTTCGCTGACAGATACGCTGCGGCGGTAGGTGGTAAGCCCCGGGATGGGCGGGTACGCGCCCGCCAGTTCGCCGGTGATGCTATTTTCCTCGGTGCACACCTCCCGGGCAGCGTATTCCGCGCCGGGCAGCTGCTGCACGCCGTCAAAGGTGGGCAGGTTGTGCCATGCGCTCTGCATCGTCCAGATCTCATACCGCTGAGGGCTGAAGGTCTTTTTGGTGTAGCTCTCCACTCCGATATCGATGAGAAACGGTCTTCCGTCCTTGTACACGGTAATGCTGCCGGTATCGTTGTGGTTGTGGCTGTCGCCGTTGGAGCCAAACTTTGCACCCAGCACCCAGCTGCCCTGCCGTGCGGCATAAATGCCTACACTGGGGTACCATACTGCAGAACGATGCTGGGGAACTGCGGCGTATTCCATCAGTTCCTGCTCGGTAAAGGCGGTGGTCAGCCGGTACCACAGGTTGATGTGGGTGCTGCCGTCCGGGTTCTGCAAATGGTCGGGGTCGGCATCGGCGCGGAAATCTGCCGCCGCAAGGGCCTGCAAAGCATCGCTGCCTACGGCCTGTCCAAAGCGGTATTCCCGTGCACCGCAGCGCCCGGCCAGGGGGCTGCAATCGCCAAAGTTCAGATAGTAAGGTCCTTCCACATGGACATTGCAGATGTACTCCGCGATATTTTTGATCTTTGTTTCTCTGAATAGCGGGCGGAAGGCCTCCGGCGCAACGTTGGATAAAATTTCAAGACAGCCCCACAGGGTCAGTCCGGCGTGGCGATAATACTGCGCACCCTCGTTGCAGCAGCCGTCCGCGCCGTAGTCCTTCAAAAAGCAGTCGAGGCTGTAGGCTGCCTGCTTGACGGCAGCTTTTCGCTGCTGCTGGGTGGTGGGCAGCAGAAAAACGGTGAGCAGCACATTCTGAGTGCACCAGCTCGTCCAGTTACACATAGGCTCTTCGCCGTTGCCCATCCACCAGAAGTGGCTTGTAAAATAAGGCGTCAGGATGCGGGCGTCCAGCTCCCGCTCCATCCTCGCCGTGATGCCCGGCGCGGCAGTATCCAGCTCATCGGGCAGTAAGTACCGGGTCAGCGCCAGAAGCGCGCCGGTCTCGGCGGCAAATAAATCCACGATGGGGCGGGTGGTGTCCGGCAGGGGCAGCTGCGGGGTGTCCCGCACATAACTGTTGTGGGCGGGCAGCTGCCATGCACTTTCCTCGCAGATCGCCCATACGGTATCGGCAATTTCATCCAGAAAGCGCCCTTTGTGCTCCACACACTCGGCACTTACCAGCGCGCACAGCCGCGCCCGGCGGGAAAAGTAAGCCGTCTCCCATGGGGTGCGCCGCCCAGTGTGGGTGAAATCCAGCCAGAGCGAGAGCGGCAGGGGCGCAATGGGCGTTTGCAGCGCGGCTTCCCCCGCCTGCAAAAAGCGCTGCTTTGCCCGCAGGGGCAGCCCCTGCCATGCGGTGTGCTCTTTGACAGGGGGAAAGGGCCGGTAATCGGGAAGAAATTCCGGCAGATGAGCAAGCTGTTCCTGTATCATAAAAGCCTCCGATTTTAAATACTTTGCTGGTATTCCCGCGGGCTGAGCCCCGTGACCTTTTTGAATACCTTGGAAAAATAGAAAGCGCTCTCGTACCCCAGTTTCTCAGCGATCTCGTATACTTTCAAATCGCCCTGTTCCAGCATCTCTTTTGCCGCAGCGATGCGGGTCTCGGTGATGTACTCCACAAAGCCGCTGTCGCCGTATTTGCCGAACAGCTGGCTGAGGTAGTTGGGCGAAAAATTGAATACAGCCGCCACATCGGCCAGCGTCAGTTTTTCCGAAAGATGATTCTTAACATACTCCTGCACCTGTGCCACCACCTGCATCTTCCCGGCGGTGGCGTCGCCCTCGTTGACCTCCACGAACTGGATGGGCTGCTCCACCGTGAGCAGGGGCTGTAGGTGGGCGTTTTCCCGGCAGCGGCGCGCCAGCCCCAGCAGGGAGCCGGTGGGGCGTCCTACCGCCCAGAGCAGCCGTACCGTGAAATAGTTGTATAGAATTTGGCTGGCGCGTTCCAGCAGCGGGCGCAGTACCGTCCGGTATTTTTGGCACTGGGCATCGGTCAGGCAGAAAAGCACATTGCAGCGCATGGCATCCGCCCCGGTCACATAGCAGGGCAGGTAGTTTTGCAGGGTGGTCTCCAGCATCCGCCCGCAGGAAAAACTCAGCTTCAGCTGCTGGGCGGGGGTAAGGGCGGTGTTGGCGATGATCTCGCAGCTGGCTACAAGGTAGGCGTCGCTTGCAAGGTTCAGCTCCATGTGCTGCAAAGGCTGCTCCAATGCGGCTTCGTCCGGGAACAGCCCGGCGTACAACCGCACGAAAAAACGCTCCTGATAGCTGCGCACACTCTCGGCAAGATTTTCCTGTGCTGACAATTCGCCCAGCAAAGCACGCTCCTTTTTTACCTTTTCGGCGGCCTTGGCAAGGGCGGTTTGCAGGTTTTCGGGGGTCAGGTCCAGCTTGACCAGATAATCCACCACTCCGGCACCCATGGCCTGCTTGATGTAATCAAATTCTTCAAAGCTGGTCAGCATGATAAAGGCGGGCAGGGCGTTGCGCTCCCGGCAGGTGCGGGCAAGGGTAAGCCCGTCCATCACCGGCATTTTTACGTCGGCAATGACGATATCCGGCTTCTCCCGCTCAATGAGTTCCAGCGCCAGCTTTCCGTTGCGGGCGGTGCCGCAGACGGTATAGCCCAGCTTTTCCCATTCCAGCATCCCCTGCAGGCCGATGAGCACCAGCGGCTCATCATCCACCAGTAATATCCGCAGCATGGGTGTCTCCTTTCTGTTGATAGGGCAGCCGGATGGTGACCTCGGTGCCCACGTCCTCTTCACTTTCAATGGTCAGGCCGTAACCCTCGCCAAAGGAATACCGGATGCGGCGGTTCACGTTCCACAGGCCGACATGACGGAACTTTTCAGCCTTTTCGGCACCCTCGGCGGGCTCGTCCAGAAGGTGAGCTACCTGCTCCGGCGGCATGCCCACGCCGTCATCGGTAATGCGCAGCAATACGTCCCCGGTATCCGGGTCGGTGGAGATATCCAGCAGCACGCTGCCGTGGCCGCCCTTGGGTTCCAGCCCGTGGAAGATGGCGTTTTCCACCAGCGGCTGCAAGGTGAACCGGGGAATCATGCAGTCCCGGCAAAGGGTCTCGCTTTCAATGCGGGAGACCTCAATCTCCAGGTCGCCGCCGTAGCGGTACTGCTGGATGGTAAAGTAATCGTTGAGCAATGCCAGCTCCTCCTGCAAAGGCACCAGCTTCTGGGTGCCTTTGGAGATGCTTTTGGTCAGCCGTGCAAAGGCGGTGACCATCTCGGCAATGCCGGGCGCGTGCTGGATGGTAGCCATCCAGCGGATGCTGTTGAGGGTGTTGTAGATAAAGTGCGGGTTCACCTCGTTTTGCAGCATCCGGTATTCCAGCTCCTGCTTGCGACGTTCGTCCTCCACCCGGCGGGTCATCAGGCTGTCCACGTTTTCAGCCAGCTGGTTGATGCCCCGGCCGATGTCGCCCAGCTCGTTGTTCCACTCCACCGTGCGGTCGGGGGCAAAGTTGCCGCTGCCCACGGTTTCGATGCGCTTTTGCAGCGCCTCCACCGGGCGGGTGATGACCCGCTCCAGCCAGTGCTGCATCAAAAAGCTCAGTCCCCAGATGATGGCAGTGCCAAGGGCGACCAGCCACAGGTACACGCCGTAGTGCAGCAAAAAGGTATTTGCGGGCAAAAGCTGTACCAGTGCCGCGCTGCGGCCGTTCAGTGTTACCTTGACTACATAATACTTCTGGCCGTCCAGCTGCACCTTGCCCTGCCATGCGGTCTGCTCTGTCACGCCGTTATTGCTGCCGGTGCGCAGGGTGTAGTCCACCTCCCGCAGCGGATTTTCAATCTCGGTCAGGCTGCCGTTTTCGATCTGCCACAGGCGGCTGCCCATCTCCCAGTACAACGCGCTGCCGTCGGTCAGGCTGTAACCTGCTGCCGGGTCGGTGATAATGGCGGTATCCAGCGCAAGGTAGGTGCTGCCCCGGTGCAAGGTGCCCTTGCCGCAGCGGACAGGCTGGCTGATGGCGATGCAGCTCGGACTGCCGGGCAGCAGCGGGTCGGTGGCGAACTGCATCCCGTACCCCTTGGTGAGAAACTGCTTTACGCTGGTGCGGTTGAGCGCCGCCGAGGAGTTCAGCGGGCCGAACTGCAAATGCCGGTCGTTCTCATTGGTAACAAAAAAGCGGAGGATATGGCTGTACAGGGTGCTGGAATAGTATTTTTCCTGCATGGCTTCGTAGGCGGCAATGGTCTGGGTGCCGTTGATATTTTCCTGCGAGATGTACCGCCGCACGGTGCTGTCAATGGAAGCCCAGTTCAAAAGAGCATCGGCGCTTTCCAGACTGGTCTCGATGGAGGTAGCCACCAGCCGCAGGTTGAACTCTGCCGCCTGCAGGGAGTTGGCACGCACATATTGGTTGGAGAGAATGAACAGCGCCGCGCCCACGGCCAGAGAGGTAAGAAAGGTAAAAAAGCGCATTCCCCACACGATCTGCCGCCGCAGCGGGAAACGGTGGCTGCTCTTCATAACGGTGCCTCCTTTCTGGTGACAGTTTGCATTCTTTCCTTTATACAGTACTGATTCCGGCGCGGTTTGTCAACGGCTTTTTTCATGAGAATTGTGTACTTTATATGCTTTTTTCTCTCGTCACGGATGCAAACTGTGCAAGAGAACAAGAAAGTGCAGACTCCAGTGTAAGAAAGTACATCTTTTTTTAAAAGATACAGAAAAACTGCAACTCTTCCCGGAATTTTTCCATTCCGGTTTTTGCGTTTGTGCGGTATCCTAGTGTCAACAAAAGCGAGCGGCTCCCCGGCACGGGGGAGGCCGCTGCACAGAACAAACACACTGCCCTGAAGGAGGACACACTTATGAAAAAGATCTCTCGTCGTTCGTTCCTTACCGCTGCCGCTGCCTGCGGCGCAGCTGCTGCCCTGAGCGCCTGTGGCGGCTCTTCTGCAAGCTCCACCGCTGCTTCCTCCACTGCCGGTTCCACCGCTGCTTCCGCAGCCGCAGGCCCTGTTACCCTGCAGTGGTCAGTGTGGGATAAGGAGTCCACTCCCTACTGGCAGGCCATGGCCGACGGCTACATGGCAAGCCACAAGGACGTGACCATCGAGATGGTGGATCTGGGCTCCAGCGATTACATGACCGTTCTGGCTACCCAGCTGGCCGGCAGCGCTGATCTGGATATCGTGACCATCAAGGATATCCCCGGCTACGCAAACCTGATCAATCTGGACTACCTCAAGCCTCTGAATGAGGTGCTGACCCGCGACACCGGCGATTTCAACGGCACCATCGAGCAGCTGACCACCGATGACGGCAACTTCTACGCCGTGCCCTTCCGCAGCGACTTCTGGGTGCTGTACTACAACAAGGATCTGTTTGATGCTGCCGGTGTGGAGTATCCCTCCAATGACCTGACAATGGAAGATTACGATGCTCTGGCCCGCAAGATGACCAGCGGCTCCGGCGACACCAAGGTCTATGGCTGCCACTACCACACCTGGCGCTCTGCCGCTTCTCTGTTCTCCATTCTGGACGGCAAAAACACCATCATCGACGGCACCTACGACTTCATGAAGCCCACCTACGATATGGTCATTGCCCAGCAGAAGGACGGCATCTGCATGGACTACGGCTACCTCAAGACCTCTTCTCTGCACTACTCCGCAGCCTTTGAGAACCAGCAGTGCGCAATGGTCAACATGGGCAGCTGGTTCATCTCCACGCTGGAAGCTTACATGAAGGATGCCGAGACCAAGTTCAACTGGGGCATCGTCAAGTACCCGCACCCCGCCGGTGCAGAGGCTGGTTCTACGCTGGGCACTGTGACCAGCTTGGCCATCAACGCGGATTCTCCCAAGGCAGAGGCCGCTGCCGACTTCATCAACTGGTGTGTCTCCGAGGAGGGCGCACAGGCCATTGCCAAGACCGGCACCTTCCCGGCCTGCGGCTCCGCTGCTACCGCCGAGATCATCAAGTCCACCGAGGGCTTCCCCGAGGACAGCAATTCTGTGGATGCACTGACCACCAGCAATGTCTATCTGGAAATGCCCTACACCCAGTACGCATCTGATATCGAGACCATTCTGAACGCCGAGCACGATGCTATTATGACCATGAGCGAGACCGTGGACGAGGGCATCCAGAACATGAACGATCAGGTTCCCGCAGTTCTCGGCTGATAAAGCGTTTTCCGCAATACGTTGCGGTTCTCCTTCTTCATCATTTTCGATCCCCATTCATTTTCCGGTGGACGAGCATCGGAAAAAAGCCCTGTCCGAGCGGGGCGGGTATGCACAGCGCCCGCCCCGCTCATTTTTTGGAAAAATGGTTATACTTCCGGGAAAGGAGGCTCTTTTATGGCGAGTGCTGCTGTCCAGAATAAAACTCCCCGTAAAGTGCTAAAAAAATCGACCCGCGATTCTCTGATCGCGTATTCCTTCATTGCGCCAAACTTCATTGGCTTCTGCGTGTTTACGCTGGTGCCCATGGTGTTTGCCATTGCGCTGGCCTTCTGCGCATGGGACGGCCGCCACGCCATTGAATTTGTCGGCCTGAAAAACTTTGTAAAGCTCTTCACCACCGATAAAATCTTTCAGGCGGCTTTGAAAAACACCATCGTCTATGTCATCGGCACCGTGCCGCTTACGCTGGCCTGCTCGCTGGCCATGGCCGTGCTGCTGAACCAGAACGTGAAGCTGCGCAACTTTTTCCGCACCGTGGCGTTCTTCCCTTACGTTGCTTCGCTGGTGGCGGTGGCAGCGGTATGGAACATGATCTTCAACCCCTCCATGGGCCCCATCAACATGATCCTGAACCAGTTCTTCGGCGTGGCGGTGGAAAACCTGCCCCGCTGGGCTGCCGGCAAGGACACCGCCATGATCACGGTCATCCTGTTCAGCGTGTGGAAGAACATGGGCTACTACATGGTCATCTATCTGGCCGGCCTGCAGGGCTGCAACCCGGACCTGAACGAAGCCGCCGAGCTGGACGGTGCAAACCGCTGGCAGCAGTTCTGGCACATCACTCTGCCCCAGCTGCGGCCTACCACCTTCTTTGTGGTCATCATGCTCACCATCTCCGGCTTCAAGGTCTACGACCAGATGTACATGATCACGCAGGGCGGCCCCGGTACTGCTACCATGACGCTGGTATACTACATCTATAATGTGGCCTTCGTCAATACCCCGAAATACGGCTACGCAAGTGCAATTTCCATGGTGCTGTTCGTACTGGTGCTGATCGTTACCATCATCCAGTTCCGCGGCTCCAAGGGCGAGAACTGAGAAAGGAGGAAGAACCATGTCTGCTGCTATTATCAAGACCGAGGCCTCTCAGAAGCGCCGCAATTTCATCTCCAAGTTCCTGATCTATTTCTTCCTCATCGTCATCACAGCTTGTATGCTGCTGCCCTTTTTGTGGATGCTGTCCTCCTCCTTTAAGCTGAATAAGGACGTGTTCGGCTTCCCTATCCAGTGGATCCCCAAAAATCCCCGCTGGCAGAACTATGTGGACATCTGGACCCAGATCCCGCTGCTGACCTTTGTGAAAAACACGGTCAAGATCACCGTGGTGGTCACCCTGTTGCAGCTGTTCACTTCCTCCTTTGCAGCCTACGCCTTTGCTAAGATGCAGTTCAAGGGCAAAAACGCGCTCTTCCTCGGCTACATTGCCACCATTGCAGTGCCTTGGCAGGCCTACATGGTGCCCCAGTTCATGATGATGAGCTCGTGGCATTTGAACAACACCCATCTGGCCATTATGTGCCTGCAGGCCTTCAGCGCCTTCGGCGTGTTCCTGATGAAGCAGTTCTACGAGGGCGTGCCCACCGAGCTGTGTGAGGCTGCCCGCATTGATGGCCTGAGCGAGTACGGCATCTGGTGGCACATCATGCTGCCCCTCAGCCTGCCCGCCCTGTCCACCCTGACCATCTTCACCTTCGTGAACACATGGAACGACTTCCTTGGCCCCCTGATCTACTTGACCAAGACCGAACTCAAGACCATCCAGATTGGTCTGCGTATGTTCATCACCCAGTATTCTGCAGAGTACGGCCTGATCATGGCGGCCTCTGTGGTGGCACTGATCCCGGTGCTGATCGTGTTCCTCTCCCTGCAAAAGTACTTTGTGCAGGGCGTGGCATCCACCGGCATCAAGGGCTAAACAAATCACCCGTAAGCGGGGCGTGGGCAGTACCCGCGCCCCGCATTTTTTGCAGAAATAGAGGGAAAGCGTTATGTTATATCCTGAACAGAATGAAGCGCGCTTGAAGCTGAGCCTTGACGGCACATGGGCGTTTGCGCTGGGCAGCTGCGCGGAAACCCAGTTCGACCCCGCAAAGCCCCTGCCGGACGCCCAGCCCATCGCGGTACCTGCCAGCTACAACGACCAGAACGACCAGACCACCGCCCTGCGCCGCCACTACGGCTGGGTGTGGTATCAGCGCAAGGTCACCCTGCCCGCCTTCTGCGCCGGGCAGCGGGTGGTGCTGCGGTTCGGCTCGGTGACCCACACGGCCAAGGTCTGGCTGAACGGCCAGCTCATTGCGCAGCACAAGGGCGGCTTTACCCCCTTTGAAGCGGACGTCACCGCTCTGCTGCAACCCGGCGAGACCGCACTGCTGACCGTAGCCTGTGACAACCGGGTGAACCACAGCACCCTGCCTGTGGGCAACGAGGACGGGCAGCTGGCCTTCTTTGGCTCGGACAACGCGGGTATCCCCAGTGTGGAGGCTGCCAAGCGTGCCGCCGCACCCCAGAACCGCCCCAACTTTGACTTTTTCAACTATGCGGGCATCCATCGCCCGGTGGTGCTCTACACCACCCCTAAAGAGTACATCGAGGATGTGACCATAGTGCCCGCCGTGGACGGCACGGTGCAGTACGCGGTAAAAACCACCGGCAGCGCGCCTGTCCGTGTCACGGTGCTGGATGCTGACGGCAACGCCGTTGCAAGCGCCGAGAGTGCAGAAGGCACGATCACCATCCCGGAAGTGCATCTCTGGGAGCCCAGACCCGGCACGCCCTACCTGTACACCCTGCATGCCACCTGCGGGGCAGATGTCTACGACCAGACCTTTGGTGTGCGCAGCATTGAGGTGCGGGGCACACAGGTGCTTTTGAACGGCAAGCCGCTCTATTTCAAGGGCTTTTGCAAGCACGAGGACTTTACCGCCCATGGCCGAGGCTTTGACCCGGTGCTGAACGTGAAGGATGTGAACCTGATCCACTGGGCAAACGCCAATGCCGTGCGCACCAGCCACTATCCCTACGCCGAGGAGTTCTACGACCTGTGCGACCGGGAGGGCATTCTGGTCATGGACGAGACCCCGGCGGTGGGCATCGGCGGCGGGGCAGCGGTGAACCCCTATAAGGAATACCCCCTTGCGGAGCATCACCGGCAGGTGCTTGCCGAGATGATCCATCGGGACAAAAACCACCCCTGCGTGGTGCTGTGGAGCCTTGGCAACGAGCCGGATCTGGAGCACTTCCCGCAGGATGCCTACGACTACTGGCACCCGCTGTATGAGCTGGCGCACCAGCTGGACCCGCAGGACCGCCCGGTCACCCTCGTCTGCTGCCAGAACGACTACACCAAGGATATCACCACCCGCACCATGGATATCGTCTGCATCAACCGCTACTACGGCTGGTACAACCTTTCCGGTGACATGGACGCCGCTTGCTATGGCCTGAATCAGGAGCTGGATTTCTGGGCAGAGCAGCACAAGCCCGTGATGATGAGCGAGTACGGTGCGGACACCGTGGCAGGGCTGCACACCGCCGGAGCCGAGATGTTCAGTGAGGAGTTTCAGGTGGAGTTCTACCGCCGTCTGGATGCAGAGTTTGACAAGCGCCCGTGGTTTGTGGGAGAATTTGTCTGGAACTTTGCAGACTACGACACTGTGCAGGGCCCCATGCGGGTGGATGGCAACAAAAAAGGTCTGTTCACCCGGGATCGCCGCCCCAAGCTGGGCATGCACTTTCTGCGCCAGCGGTGGGCAGAGATACCTACGTTTGGATTTAAGGAGTAATCATGATGAAAACCTACCAGAACCACGCTATGACCGACGCCGAGGCACGGCAGGCACTGGCCGATGCCTGCAAACAGGTGGAGACCAATCTGCCCCTGTACACCTACCAGTGCCAGAACCATTCCAGTGTGAACGATATCTACCCCGGCTGCGCCAATAACCAGTGGACCTGCGGCTTTTGGCCCGGTGAGATCTGGCTGGCCTACGAGGCCACCGGGGACGAAAAATTCAAGACAGCCGCCCTCATTCAGGTGGACAGCTTTGCGGACCGCATTGCCCGCAAGGTGGAGGTGGACCACCACGATATGGGCTTTTTGTACAGCCCCACCTGCGTGGCAGCGTGGAAGCTGGTGGGCAGCGAAACCGGCAAAAACGCCGCCATTGCCGCCGCCGACCAGCTGCTGACCCGCTACCAACCCAGCGGCCGCTTCTTGCAGGCATGGGGCACTATGGACGACCCCGGCAACTACCGCTATATCATTGACTGCATGCTCAATGTGCCGCTGCTGTACTGGGCAGCGCAGGTGACCGGTAGCGACCACTACTGCGAGATCGCCGCTGCCCACACCGCCACCACGCTGGCAAACTCCTTCCGGCCGGACGGCAGCACCTACCACACCTTCTTTATGAACCCGGACGGCACCCCCAAGGGCGGACGCACCTGTCAGGGCTATAAGGACGACAGCTTCTGGGCACGGGGACAGGCGTGGGGCGTGTACGGCAGCGCCATTGGCTACACCTACACCCACGACGAAAAGTTTTTGGATGTGTTCCGCAAGGCGCTGGAATTTTACCTTTCCCGCCTGCCGGAGGATATGATCCCCTGCTGGGATATGCTCTTTGCCCCGGAAAGCGGCGAACCCCGGGATTCCTCCTCCGCTGCCATCGTGGCCTGTGGATTGCTGGAAGCGGCAAAGTATGTGGACGAAACAGAAGCTGCCCAGTGGCGCACACTGGCACGGCAGATGCTGGCCAGCCTTGCCGCAAATTATGCGGTAAAGCCTGGTACCCTCGGCTCCGGCCAGCTGCTGCACGGCACTTACAGCAAAAAGAGCCCCTACAACACCTGCACCCCGGAGGGCGTGGATGAATGTACGAGCTGGGGCGATTATTTTTACATGGAGGCGCTGACCCGCCTGACCAAAGACTGGGAGATGTACTGGTGATGAACTTGCAGACCAAAGCGGATTTTACCGCACTGATGCACAAATTTCTCGACCCCCTCAAGCCCTGTTATTCCGCAGGCTGCGCCCGGCTGCATCTGGGCGAGACGGGTGTGACCTACAACCAAAATGCCATTGAGCTGGAAGCCTTCAGCCGCCCGCTGTGGGCGCTGGTGCCCTTCTGGGTGGGCGGCGGCTCTGACCCGGAGTTTGAAAAAATCTACCGCAAGGGTCTTGCCGCCGGCACCGACCCGGAAAACCCCGAATACTGGGGCACCACCGGGGAATACGACCAGTGTTATGTGGAGATGGCGGCTATTGCCTGCGGCATCCTCACCGCACCGGAAAAGCTGTGGACCCCGCTTTCTGATACCGAAAAACAGAACCTTGCCGCATGGCTGGGGCAGATCAACGCCCACACCATCCCGGACTGCAACTGGCAGTTTTTCCGCATCCTTGTAAACCTTGCCCTGAAAAGCGTGGGGATGCCTTACAGCCCGGAACTGCTGGAGGATGGCCTTTGCAAAATTGACAGCTATTACAGCGGCGACGGCTGGTCCACCGATGGCGCCTCCGTGCAAAAGGATTACTACATCCCGTGGGCCATCCAGTATTACGGACTGCTCTACTCTAAATTTGCCGCCGACACCGACCCCCGGCGTGCTGCACTCTACCGCCAGCGCGCCCAGCTGTTCGCGCAGCAGTTCGTCTATTGGTTCGATGCCAACGGCGCAGCCCTGCCCTTTGGCCGCAGCCTGACCTACCGCTTTGCCCAGAACAGCTTCTGGGCGGCCTGCATCTGGGCAGGGCTGGAGCCGCTGCCCCTGCCGGTAATGAAGGGCCTTATCGTCCGCAACTTCAACTGGTGGCTGGGGCAGAAAATGTTCGACCGGGACGGCATCCTGACCATCGGCTACTGCTACCCGCAGATGTACATGGCCGAGCGGTACAACGCCCCCGGCAGCCCCTACTGGGGCATGAAGAGCTTTTTGCTGCTTGCTTTGCCGGATGACCACCCCTTCTGGTCTGCCGAAGCCGCGCCCATGCCCGCATTGGAGCGGCTCAAGCCCATGCCATACGCCAATATGCTGGTGCAGCGCCGGGCGGGGCGGGTAACGGCCTATGCCGCCGGTGTCAACGAGGGCCACGGTCACGGACAGTTCCCGGAAAAGTATGCAAAATTTGCCTACGATACCCGCTTTGGCTTCTGCGCCTCCCGCAGCCGGGAGGTGCTCAATCAGGCCGCGCCGGACAGTATGCTGGCCTTTGTCATCGACGACAACGTGTTTGTGCGCAAGGTGAGCAAAACGTGGGAAATTGAAGCCGGGGCTGTGACCGCGCAGTGGTCGCCCTTCCCCGGGATTGAGGTGACCACCACTATCACTCCCACGGCCACCGGCCACCGCCGCCACCATGAAATTGACAGCAGTTTCGACTGCGAAGCCTATGACTGCGGTTTTGCCGTGCCCAATTTTACACCGGGCTACGCCGAAAGCGCGGAAAACGATACCGCCGAAGCCCATTGCGACACCCTGTGCTGCGCCGTGCGCGGCAGGGGAGAAGCAGTGGTCATCGGCTGCGACCCTAACACCAGCCTGTACTTCACCAATGTCCATCTGCCCGCCGTGAAGTACCACATCCCCAAGGGACACACGGTGCTGGACACCGAGGTCTTTGACGAAGCAAACTAATGCCGCTTCTTTCTATAGCAGTTTGCGTTTTTAATGCACAAGCAACATCCGCAAACTGCATATCGCAAATATGCCGTTTTGATAGGCACTATTTTTGAAAATTGCGATAGAAAAACAGTCGTTTTTGTGCGGCTGTTTTTCTTATATTCTGTGCTATAATGAGAGCAGAAAATGCTGCGAGGTGACATTTATGCCTTTAAATAATCCTATCACATCGGCGCTTCTGGCCGACCCGGAAATTTTCCAGCAGAACCGTTTGCCCTTCCACGCTCATTTTGCAGACCAGACAAGCCCGGAAATGCCGCTGGCCGTCAGCTTGGATGGCGAATGGGCTTTCCACTATGCGGAAAACCTGACTGCGCCTTTCTCAGACTGGGACACCCTGACCGTGCCCGGCTTCATCCAAATGCAGAGCCTGCAAAAGCCCGGCCAGCCCTACGGCACGCCCCATTACGTCAACACCCAGTACCCGTGGGACGGCCATGAAAAGCTGCACCCCGGTCAGATTCCGCAGGATTATAACCCCATCGGGGAATACCAGCGCAGTTTCACCCTGCCGGAAAGCTGGGCAAGCTGCTATCTGCGCCTGAACGGCGCGGACAGCGCTGCCGCCGTCTGGTGCAATGACGTTTACATCGGCTACACCGAGGATACCTTCACTCCCGCTGAATTTGACATGACCGCCGCCGTCCACCCCGGCGAAAATACCCTGACGGTACAGGTGTACCGTTTCTCCTCCGGCAGCTGGCTGGAGGATCAGGATTTCTGGCGCATGAGCGGCTTGTTCCGCTCTGTGGAGCTGTTCACAAAGCCGGAAATTCACCTCGAGGATGTCTTTGTGAAGCAGGATTTTGCCCCGGACTTTTCCAGTGCCACTGTCACCTTTGATTGCAAGGTCAGCGGCGCGGGCACCATCTCGGTGGTGTTTGATGGCGAGGAGCAGTCTGCTGAGGTGGGCGAACCTGCCGAATACGACAGCGGTGTGGTGTTCGGCAAGGGCGAGGCCGACCCGGACGTGGAAGAGGACGTGCAGGATGTCTCCTTCACCTTTACGGTGGAGCATCCCACCCTGTGGAGCGCCGAGCAGCCGAACCTGTACGAAGCAGAAATTGCCCTGCTGAACGAGGGTGCTCTCGTGGAGCGCACCGGATTGAAAGTCGGCTTGCGTAAGTTTGAGCTGAAAGAACGCCAGATGCTTTTGAACGGCAAGCGTATCGTGTTCAAGGGTGTCAACCGCCACGAGTGGAGCTGCCGCACCGGCCGCACCGTCAGCCGGGAAGAGATGCTGTGGGATGTAAAGAACCTGAAGGCCCACAACGTCAACGCCGTGCGCACCAGCCACTACCCCAACGACCCCTATTTCCTGTCCCTCTGCGATGAATACGGCCTGTATGTCATCGGGGAGACCAATCTGGAGACCCACGGCACATGGCAGAAGCTGGGTGCGGACGGCTCGGACGAGTGGACGCTGCCCGGTGCCCGCCCGGAGTGGCGGGAAAATGTGCTTGCCCGCGCCGAAGCCATGCTGGAACGGGACAAAAACCACCCGGCCATCCTCATTTGGTCTTGCGGCAACGAGAGCCACGGCGGCAAGACCCTGTGGGAGATGAGCGAGTATTTCCGCAACACCGACCCCAGCCGCCTTGTGCACTACGAGGGCATTTTCTGGAACCGGGAGTACCCCGCCACCTCCGATATGGAAAGCCAGATGTACACCCCGGTGGCAGACATCAAAAAGTTTCTGGCAGAGCACCCGGAAAAGCCCTTTATCATGTGCGAGTACAGCCACGCCATGGGTAACAGCTGCGGCGGCATCACCGACTACACCGAGTATGCCTACGAAGAGCCCCTGTATCAGGGCGGGTTTATCTGGGAGTACATGGACCACGGCATTGCAGTGACAAGCCCGGACGGCAAGCCCGGCTTTGCCTATGGCGGCGACTTCGGCGACCGCCCCACCGACCGGGAATTCTGCGTGGACGGCCTTGTGCTGCCCGACCGCCGTAACACCCCCAAAATGGACGCCGTCAAGGCGGCCTACGCACCGCTGAAGATCACCCTGACCGACACGGAAGCCGTGATTGAAAACCGGAATCTCTTTACCGACCTGAACGCCTACGACCTTGTGTTTGCGTCCTCGGTCAACGGCAAGCCGGAGCGCCGGGCGGTGCTGCGGGCAGACTGCAAGCCGGGCGGGACGGAGCACATCCCGTTTCCCTTTGCCTTACCGGAGGCTGGGCTTGCCTGCATGACCGTTACCGCCATCCAGCGGGCTGCACTGCCCGGCATCCCGGCGGGCTATGAAGCCGCTTTGGGGCAGGTATGGCACAACTACGCCGTCGCCCGGCTGACCCTGCCCGCCCCGCAGCTGGTGGAGATGGACTGCAACGTCGGCGTAAAGGGCGAGGGCTTCGAGTACATCTTTGGCCGAGGCAAGGGGCTGGTGTCCATCCGCTATAACGGCGTGCAGCTGCTGGACGATACCGTGCGCCCCAATTTCTGGCGTGCGCCCACCAACAACGACGAGGGCTGTGCAGAGCCGTTTACATTTGCCTTCTGGAAAACCGCCGGTCTCTACGCCCGCTGCGATAACCTGACCGCTGAAACAAAGGGCGATTTCGTCATCGCCCGCGCAAACTACACCCTGCCAGATGGGCAGACGCTGCCCATTGATTTTGCCATTGACGGCGCAGGCCGCTGTGATATCACCATGACATGGCAGGGCACGCGCACTGAGCTGCCGGAGTTCGGTCTGCTCTTCCCGCTGCGTCGGGAGCTGACGGAAGTCTCCTATCTGGGTCTTGGCCCCCGGGAGACCACCGCCGACCGCACTGCAGGCGGCAAGATGGGTGCGTGGAACTACAACGTCCGGCAGGATTTTGCCCAGAACACCCCGGTCTACCCGCAGGAGTGCGGCAGCCGCACCGGCGTGTACAGTGCAACTGTCACCGGCAGCGGATTGAATATAGGCATCGGCTTTGCAGGGGACGGCATGACCTTCTCGGCGCTGCCCTACACGCCCCATGAACTGGAAAACGCCCGCCACCTTTACGAGCTGCCCCGGGACGACAATAAGACGGTCGTCCGCTGCGCTGCTTTCCAGCGCGGCGTGGGCGGCGACAACAGCTGGGGCGCAAAGCCCCATGCAGACGCCTGCTTTGCGGTGGAGAAGGGAACCTCGTTCCGTTTTACGATTCAAAAATAAAAATTTACTTGGCTAAAGTGGTGGGTATCATCGTGATACCCACCACTTTGGTCTTATTGCGAAACCGTAACAAGACAAAAATCAGCGCAATATTCAAATAGTATATTTGCGATATGCAATCCAACGTTGTAGCTGCTGTATTAAAAAGTTGAATTTTTATGGTTTATGGAGAAATAAGGAATTGTGTCAAAATGACACAATTGCTCCGGGCACCTTCATAGAACCATGGAATGTGAATATTTTGCTTTCATAGGAGTTCATGTTTTTTACTGAATCTCGTGAAAAGCGTATAAAAAGCTTGCAATCATCTGTAAAATGTGGTATATCCATTATACGAAACATTGCTTTAAAAGAACACTCCACCGTTCAATGATGTGTAAAGTGAGGTGCCTGCCATGACCGCCGTGATCTATGCCCGCTATTCATCGGATAACCAGCGCGAAGAATCCATTGAAGGCCAGATTCGTGAATGCACTGCCTATGCGGAAAAGACTGGCATCACCATCGTCAAGCACTACATTGACCGTGCCATCTCTGCTAAGACAGACAACCGCCCGGAGTTTCAGCAGATGATAAAAGACAGCGACAAGAAGCTGTTTGACATTGTGCTGGTCTGGAAGCTGGACCGCTTTGCCCGAAACCGCTACGACAGTGCCCGGTACAAGACCCAGTTGAAGAAGAACGGTGTCAAGCTCATGTCGGCTACCGAGGTCATCTCGGATGGCCCGGAAGGCATCATTCTGGAATCGGTGCTTGAAGGCTATGCGGAATATTATTCCGCTGACCTGTCCGAAAAGGTCATTCGCGGCATGACGGAAAACGCCCTGAAAGGCAAGTTCTCTGGCGGTGCTATCCCTTTCGGCTACACTATCAATGCAGACCGCCGCTTTGAAATTGACCCTCTCACCGCACCTTTTGTAGCAGAAACCTTCCAGCGGTACAACGACGGCCAGACCATGCGAGAAATTCGGGATTGGCTGAACGAAAAAGGTATCAAAAACAAGCGCGGTGGGCCGATGAGCTTCAATGTTATTCAGCATATGCTGAGCAACCGCCGTTATATTGGTGAATTGAAGTACCGGGACATCCTGATTCCCGATGCGATTCCGCCCATCGTGTCCGTGGAGATTTTCAATGAGGTGCAGGAGAAGATGTTGAAAAACAAGAAAGCTCCTGCCCGGAGAAAGGCAGAGGATGATTACCTGCTCACCACTAAGCTGTTCTGTGGTCACTGTGGTGCGCTGATGTTTGGCGAAAGCGGCACGAGCCGGACGGGTGAAGTCCACCGCTACTATAAATGTGCTACTGCCAAAAAGCACAAAGGATGCAAGAAAAAGACTGTCCGTAAACAGTGGCTGGAAGATTTGGTAGTCAACCAGACGATGCAGCTTGTGAAAGACGATGCCGCCATGGCATCTATCATCGCCAAGGTGATGGAACTGCAAAACAAGGAGAATACCAACATTCCCCTTTATGAAAAGCAGCTCCGGGATGCGGAATCGGGTATCCAGAATATGCTCAATGCGATTCAGGCGGGTATCCTGACCAGTTCCACCAAGGAGAGGTTGGAGCAGCTCGAAGAAACCAAGCGTGAGCTTGAAGCCCGCATTGCGGAAGAAAAGCTGGCAAAGCCCAAGGTCACGGAAGATTTCATCCGCTTCTGGCTGCTGCGGTTTCGTAAGCTCAACATGAACCAGAAAGATCAGCGGCAGGCATTGGTGGATACATTCATCAATTCGATTTACCTGTATGACGATAAGGTTTTGATTACCTTTAACTATAAAGAGGGTACACAGACCATTCCTTTTGAAAAAGTAGAGGAATCCAAAGCAAAGGGAAATGGTTCGGATTTTGATTGCGTAACTGCACCAAGAAAAACCAGTACACATTGTGTACTGGTTTTTCTTTTTCGGTGCGGAAGAGGACTTGAACAGCAACGACGACGACCGCAGCCAGCGGCTGAAACAGGGAGGAGTTGTTGGGGCCGCGTTCTGGTTTTTCAAAGCCCTGCCAAGGGGTTGTAGAAAAATCAGCAAACGCAACCCGTAAGGCCCTGACCGCCAGATTCCGCCGCGGTTCCCAACCCATAGGAATGTCTACCGGGAGGCAGACTGTCTACTGTCTTTTTTGTTTTACACGGCAGTTTCCCTTTAGCAGTAACCGCGGATAAGAGGACTTGAACAGCAACGACGACGACCGCAGCCAGCGGCTGAAACAGGGAGGAGTTGTTGGGGCCGCGTTCTGATTTTTCAAAGCCCTGCCAAGGGGTTGTAGAAAAATCAGCAAACGCAACCCGTAAGGCCCTGACCACCAGATTCCGCTGCGGTTCCCAACCTGTAGGAATGTCTACCAGGAGGCTGCCGCTTATTTTGCTTCACCCAATAATTCCCCTTTCGTAGTAACAGTGGATAACATGGATATCGGCTGCGTGGAACTGCTGCTCCGGGATGGGAGAAAAATTTCCATTGACAAAAACTGCCGCTCACCTGCGTAACGGAACGCAGGCGGGCGGCGTTTTGCACTATCGGCTCTGAGACTGCCGGAAATTACAGCTTATGAAAGACTTTCAATGATCTCCGCACTCTTTTCAATGCCGATGACCCCACTATCCAGCGCAATATGATAGTTGGCGGCATTGCCCCAGTTCATATCGGTGTAGAAGCGGTAGTAGGCGGCGCGGCGCTTGTCCTTCTCCTTCAGCCGGGATTCGGGAGATTTCTCCCGCTCGCCGTAGACTCGCACGATGCGGTCTGCCCGGAACTTCAGGTCGGCGTGGACAAAGACCTTCAAGCAGTCGGTGCGGTCTTGCAGGATGAAGTCGGCGCAGCGCCCCACGATGACGCAGGACTCTTTTTCTGCCAGTTCCCGGATGATCCGGTATTGCAGCTTCCAAAGCAGGTCCTCGTTAGTGAGACCGAAGCTGCGGTCGGTGAAGGCAGAAGCAAGGAAGCCGCCGGGGGTGTACTCTCCGGCCTCCCTGACGTAGTTTTCGTCAAAGCCGCTTTCTGCAGCCAGCTTCTGAAGCAGTTCGGCGTCGTAGCATGGGATACCCAGATGCTCTGCCACCAGTTTGCCGATGGTTCTGCCGCCGCTGCCAAACTCGCGGCTGATGGTAATGATATGTTTTTCCATTAGACTTCTCCTTTCTGGTTCAGTTCACGGTAGGTTTTGAAGATCAGATAGCCTGCAATCAGGAAGGTGAGGATATCCGACATGGGCATGGAGTACAGCACGCCGTCCAGCCCGAAGAACCGGGGCAGCAGCAGGGCAAAGCCCACGCCGAACACCACCTCACGCACCATGGACAGGGCGGTGGATTCCACTGCCTTGCCCATGGCCTGCAAAAAGATGAAGCAGGCCTTGTTGACACAGGCCAGAATGATCATGCACAGGTAGATGCGGAAGGAGCGCACTGCAAAATCGGTGTAGTAGACGCTCTCGTTGGCAGCACCAAACAGGGTGATGAGCTGCCGGGGAAGCAGCTCCACCAGCACCAGTGCAACGGCACCCACGGTGGCTTCTGCCAGAAGCAGTTTTGTGAACAGCTCCTTCACACGGGCAGGCTTTTTTGCGCCCATGTTGAAACCCACCACGGGGATGCAGCCAGCCGCCATGCCCACCACGATGGAGATGACGATCTGGAAGAACTTCATCACGATGCCCACCACTGCCATGGGGATCTGGGCGTATTGCTCCTGCCCGAACACGGTGTCCAGTGCGCCGTATTTGCGGATCATGTTGTTGATGGCTGCCATAGCCGCCACAAGGCTGATCTGGGACAGAAAGCTGGTCATGCCAAGGGTCAGGGTGCGGCCGCAGATGGAGCCCTTCAGCCGGTAGTCACCCTTTTCAGGGCGAATGATCTTCATGTGCAGCAGATACCACACTGCCAGCGCTGCGGTGACCAGCTGACCGATCACTGTAGCCACCGCCGCGCCCATCATGCCCCAGCGCAAGCCGAAAATGAAAACGGGGTCCAGAATAATGTTCAGCACCGCACCCGCAAGGGTGGAGATCATGGCAAACCGTGGGTTGCCATCCGCGCGGATGATGGGGTTCATGGCCTGCCCGAACATATAAAAGGGCACGCCCAGCGTGATATAGAAGAAATATTCCTGGGAGTGGTGGTAGGTTTCGGCGTTGACCGTTCCGCCGAACATGGCGAGAATGTTGTCCGCAAAAATCAGATAGAGCGCAGCCAGCACAATGCTGCTGACCAGACACATCACCACCGCATTGCCGACGCTCCGCCTTGCCTTGGGAACTTCGTTCTGTCCAAGGCTGATGCTGACAAAAGCGCAGCAGCCGTCACCGATCATCACGGCAATAGCCAGTGCCACAACCGTAAGCGGGAACACAACGGTGTTGGCGGCGTTGCCGTAAGAGCCAAGATAGCTGGCGTTTGCAATAAAGATCTGGTCCACGATGTTATACAGTGCGCCGACCAGAAGCGAAATAATGCACGGGATCGCATACTTCTGCATCAGCTTGCTGATGCGCTCCGTGCCGAGAAATTGATTGGAACTTTCCATGGGATTCACCTTTACCTTTCCATTTTGGGGCAAACAAAAACAACGGGCAGCCCTCATGCAACCGGTTTTACGCATGAGTGCTACTCGTTGTACGAAATCATTATAGCCTGCCTGTCTGGAATTTGCAAAGGCAGTTTTGCACAAGAATTGTACTGGGCATTCTGCGCAGATTGCACGAGGAAAACTTTGTGAAAGATGCCCTTTGAAGCCCGCCAACCTACCGTGGTACAATAAAGTAAAAAGTAAAATTACGCTGGAAAGTCTGTTTTTGCAGCCTTTTCATACAAGGGAAAGAGGCAATACCATGTCACGGTTTCAGGCGGGAGCGCTGGTGGTCTACGGAAATCTGGGAGTGCACGAGGTGGAAGGGGTCGGGCTGCGGCACTTTTGTGATGAGCCCGCCAGAGAGTATTACACCCTCCGGCCCTATTTTTCGGATTCCCACGACCGCAGCTATATCCCCACGGCAAAAGAGGGTGTTCTGCGCCCGGTGCCCCCGGCACAGCAGGCAGCAGCCGACCTTGCACGGATCAAAGCGGAGACGCTGCCCATCCCTACGGGAATTCAGACGGCGCTGGCAGAACACTATCAGGCGCTGCTGCACACCAATGATTTTTACCAGTACCTGACCCTGTTCAAGGAGCTGGGACAAAAACAGACCCAGCAGCAAAGCCGTGGCCGGAAGATCAACGCTATGGATGTGTACTTTTACCAGATGGTAGAGCGTGTCCTGCGGGAGGAGCTGGCGGTGGCGTTTGGGGAATCGCAGCAGGAAGCCGGCAGGCGTTTGCTGGAGATTTTGCGCTAAAGCCGCATGGGTACTTTTTGGTGCGTATATTCAGTTCAAGGGTGTTGTCGTGGTCGGCTCGATCTCCTACATTTATTATTTGGTGTTGATCGATCAATTTTAATGGAATCTTTATACTTCTACAATTTTCTTTACGGCTCTTTTATCTATTCCATGCTAATCTTTATGCACACGGATAGGTAAAGGAGCTTTTATGATTCAATATCCTCGTTACAAGCGGCACCGTTTTTCTTCTTTTCAGGTTATTATTGCAGGTTTTGCGGCAGTCGATCTGGTGGGCGCATTGCTTCTGATGCTCCCAATCGCTGCACAGCAGCGGTGCGTCACACCGTTCCATGAGGCACTGTTTACCTCCACCTCTGCCCTTTGTGTGACCGGACTTGTGGTTCAGGATACCGGCAGCTACTGGTCGGCTTTTGGGCAAAGCGTGATCCTTCTTCTGATCCAGATCGGAGGATTGGGTGTCATTACGGTGGGCGCTGCCTTTGCGCTGCTTTCCGGGCGAAAGATCTCCCTCAAGCAGCGCAGCACGATGCAGGAAGCTACTGCTGCCCCGCAGATGGGCGGCATCGTGCGGCTGACAGGCTTTATTCTGCGGATCACCGCCCTGTTTGAATTGGCCGGTGCTGCACTGCTGCTGCCGACATTTTGCGCCGATTATGGACTGCGCGGGATCTGGTACGCGTTGTTTCATTCCATTTCGGCGTTCTGCAATGCCGGCTTTGACCTGCTGGGAACAGAGGGTGCAAAATTTGTTTCGCTGACACGGTATGCAGGAAACCCATTGCTTACCACAGTGATTGCGGCCCTGATCGTCTTTGGCGGACTTGGCTTTCTGACATGGGAGGATATTTGTACATATCGCCTTGATTTTCACCGTTACCGGATGCAGAGCAAGGTGATCCTTGTCACAACGGCATTTCTTCTGGTATTGCCGACGCTGTACTTTTATTGCTTCGAGTTCACGGCAGGCTCTGCCCGGCAGCGCATTTTATTGTCGATGTTTCAATCCGTTACCCCCCGTACTGCCGGTTTTAACACTGCTGATCTTGCTGCGATGGGCAGCACTTCACAGGCATTGATGGTGGTTCTGATGCTGTTAGGCGGTTCGCCCGGCTCTACGGCAGGCGGCATGAAAACCACAACATTTGCCGTTCTGCTGGCCAATATGTGGGCGACCTTCCGCCGCAGAGAAGATGCCGAATTTTTCGGGCGGCGCATAGATGGTTCCGCGGTCAAGAATGCTGCCACGATCGCAGGGATGTATTTGACGCTGTTCTTCCTCGGAGCCTTTGTCATTGCTGCGGCAGAGCAATTGCCGATGTCAGTCTGTCTGTATGAGACTGCTTCGGCTGTGGCAACGGTGGGTCTGACATTGGGCATCACGCCGCAGTTGGGGGTCCTTTCGCAGGGGGTGCTGATCGCACTGATGTTTTTGGGACGTGTTGGTGGATTGACATTGATCTATGCGGCATTTGGCAGCAGCCCTGCCCACTCTCGTCTGCCGCAGGAGAAGATCGCAATCGGATAAAGGAGACAAGTATGAAATCGATTCTTTTGATTGGGCTTGGCCGTTTTGGCCGCCATATTGCGCAGGAACTGAATGAGCTGGGTCATCAGGTCATGGCAATCGACAGCAACGAAGACCGTGTGAACGCCGTGCTTTCCTATGTGACGAATGCACAGATCGGTGACAGCACCAGCGAATACTTTCTGCGCTCCCTTGGTGTTGGCAATTTTGATGTGTGCATCGTAACCATCGGCGGCAATTTTCAGAGTTCGTTGGAAACAACATCGCTGCTCAAGGAGCTGGGAGCAAAGCTTGTGGTCTCGCGTGCAGAGCGGGATGTACAAGCCAAGTTCCTGCTGCGCAACGGTGCGGATGAAGTGGTCTACCCGGAAAAGCAGCTGGCAAAGTGGGCAGCGATCCGATACAGCTCTGAACACATTCTGGATTATATCGAGCTGCAGGACGACCACGCCATCATGGAAGTGACCATTCCGCCGGAATGGATGGATCGCACGATCGGTGAGATCAATATCCGAAAAAAGTATAACATCAACATTCTTGCGCTGAAAAAAGATGGAAAGCTCGATATGAGCATTACGCCGGATACGCAGCTGTGCCGGGATGAAAGTATGCTGGTTTTGGGAAAATACGCATCGATCCAGAAGTGTTTCCGGCTCTGAAAAGATAGGACGGATCATATGGATGTCGTTTTGTTACTGATGGTTCTTGGAGTTATGTTGAGTGGTTTTTGGGCAGCAGATGCGCTGGATCACATGCGGAAGGAGATCCTTCAACAGGAAGGAAAAAGACGTGGCTGGTGGTCGTGACCATCAAATTGTGCTATACTGTGGGCAAGGCAGGTGATTTTTATGAATCAGAACGACCCACCCACTGAACATATTCTGGCGTGTCTGTCGTCCTCTCCCTCCAATGCAAAGATCGTGCGGACGGCAGCAACGATGGCAAAGGCGTTTGGAGGGACCTTTACAGCTCTGTATGTCCGGACTCCGGATTCGGATCAGATGGGAAAAGAAGACTGTCGGCGCTTGCAACAGCACATTCGTATGGCAGAGCAGGCAGGTGCCGACATTTCTACGATCTACGGGGATGACATTCCGCAGCAGATCGCAGAGTTTGCCCGCATCTCCGGCATTACAAAAATCGTACTGGGGAGCTCCAGCGTACATCGCCGCCATTTCTGGAGTGGACCGTCACTGACTGAAAAATTGACGATGACTGCGCCTAATCTGGATATTTACATCATCCCGGATGCTTCTGCAGAGAACGGCTACGGTTCAGGACGGAAGCTGTTCACCCGTCCGCTTCTGCCGTCTGTCCGTGATCTGCTGATCACCGCAGGCATCCTGAGCTGCATCACGCTCATCGGCTTCTTTTTCCTGCAGCTGGACTTTGCGCGTTATAACATTATTATGCTCTATATGCTGGGGATGCTGTTCACCGCATTGTGTACCAGCGGTTACACCTGCGGTGTGCTGGGCTCTGTTGCCAGTGTTGCGCTGTACAATTTTTTTCTGACGGAACCGCGCCTGACATTCCATGCGTATGACCCCGGTTATCAGGTTACGTTTGCCCTGATGCTGACCTCCGCAATTATTACCTGTACGTTGACGACACGGTTGAAAGACCATGCAAAAATGTCTGCGCAGGCAGCATTCCGGACAAAAGTACTATTTGATACGAATCAGCTTTTACAGAAAGCCAAAAGTGAAGAAGAAATCTTTTCACTGACGGCATCCCAGCTGATGAAGCTGCTGAACCGGAGTCTGATCGTCTACCTGGAACAAAACGGAGGTCTTGGGGCAGAACAGGTTTTTGGAGTTGACGGGGAAACGGCGCAAAACATCTTTTCTGCACCGGAAGAACGGGATGCAGCAAACTGGACGTTTGCCAACAAAAAGCGTTCCGGTGCAGGCACGGATAGCTACCCGGATGCAAAGGGACTTTATCTTGCACTTCGGACCGGAGGCGGCGTGTTTGGAGTGATCGGGATCGATCTGTCCGAAAAACCGCTGGATGCCTTTGAAAACAGTGTGCTGCTTTCCATTCTGGGTGAAGGCGCGCTGGCCATCGAAAACCGCAGAAACGCACTGGAAAAAGAGCAGGCAACCGTGCAGGCAAAAAATGAAGAGCTGCGGGCAAATCTGCTGCGCACGATCTCCCATGACCTGCGCACCCCGCTGACCTCCATTTCCGGCAATGCCAGCAATCTGCTTTCCAACGGAGAAACGCTGGATACAGAGACCCGGAACAAGATCTGCACCGATATTTTTGACGATGCACAATGGCTGATCGGTCTGGTGGAAAATCTGCTTTCTATCACCCGCATTGAGGATGGGCGGATGAATCTGCAGATCTCGCCGCAGCTGATGGACGAAATGATCGAAGAAGCGCTGCACCATGTCAACCGGAAAAGCTGCGAACACACCATCACAACACAGTATGGGGACGAGATCCTCCTGGTCAATGTGGATGCACGGCTGATCATGCAGGTCGTTGTCAATCTGGTGGATAACGCCATCAAATACACCCCCGTGGGCTCGGTCATTCAGATTTCGGCTTACCGGAAAGACCATCAGGTCGTAGTGGACGTTGCAGATAACGGTCCCGGCATTCCGGATCGTGCAAAAGCACAGGTGTTCGAGATGTTTTATACCGGGCAGAGCCGCATCGCAGACAGCCACCGCAGCCTTGGACTGGGCTTGCCCCTCTGCCGTGCAATCTTGACGGCTCACGGCGGAACATTGACCCTGCGTGACAACATTCCCAATGGCAGTGTCTTTTCCTTTGCATTGCCGCAAAGCGAGGTGAACATTCATGAATAAGCCGTCCATTCTGGTCGTAGAGGATGATGTTCCTGTACGGTGTCTGATCACAACGACCCTGAAGACCCACGGCTATAAATATCTGACTGCTTCCAATGGGGAAACGGCGATCATGATGGCCACCAGCCACAATCCGGACATCATGCTGCTGGATCTTGGGCTGCCCGATATAGACGGCATCGAGGTCATCCGCAGCGTCCGCACATGGTCGAACCTGCCCATCATTGTCCTGAGTGCCCGGAGCGAAGATTCTGATAAGATCGAGGCACTGGACAACGGCGCAGACGATTATCTGACAAAGCCGTTTTCCGTGGACGAGCTGCTGGCAAGACTGCGTGTAACGCAGCGCCGATTGAATCTGCTGGCTTCTGACGGCATAAACAGTCCGGTTTTTGTCAATGGTCCTTTAAAGATCGATTTCTCGGCCGGGTGCGTCTGGCTGGGTGAGAATGAATTGCATCTGACCCCCATCGAGTACAAACTGCTGTGTGTGCTGGCGCATAATGTGGGCAAGGTGCTGACACATACCTCCCTCACGCAGAAAGTATGGGGCAGTACGCAGGAAAATGACATCGCTTCCTTGCGAGTTTACATGGCATCCCTGCGCAAAAAATTGGAACGATACCCGGATGCGCCGCATCTGATCCAGACCCATGTTGGTGTCGGATACCGGATGCTGCGCGCAGAAAATGATGAAGCATAGTAAAAAAACAGAGTGCGCCCTGCGGACGCACCCTGCAAAAGACCACAGACAAGCGATATGTACAACAGGGCGTTCCCCGTCGGGAACGCTCTGTTTTTCTTTGTTGGTAGTGTGATGAGCCTGTTCCGCCTGCCATACTGAGGCATTTTTATGCGTTATTTTTTCATGGAGCTGTTTTGCAGCAGCCCCTCTCTGCCGTTAGCGGTTCTTATAAAGTTTCAGGTGCGGTCAACGCACTTTTTGCCGAGGTATGCGGCCTTGACCTGTTCATTGGTCAGCAGTTCAGCACCCGTGCCGGAAAGGGTCAGGGTGCCGGTCTCCAGCACATAGGCGTAATCGGCCACCTTCAGGGCCATGTTGGCGTTCTGTTCGTTCAGCAGCACGGTGATGCCCTGCTGGTTCACGGTGCGGATGATATCAAAAATCTCCCGCACCACGATGGGTGCAAGGCCGAGGCTCGGCTCGTCCAGCATGAGCAGCTTCGGCTTGCTCATCAGGGCGCGGCCCACGGCCAGCATCTGCTGCTCGCCGCCGGAAAGGGTGCCGGCGCTCTGCCAGCTGCGCTCCCTCAGGCGGGGGAACAGACTGTACACCCACTCAAGGTCTTTCTCGGTTTCGGCCTTATCCTTGTGCAGGTATGCGCCGATCTTCAGATTTTCCAGCACAGTCAGGTCGGCAAACACCCGGCGGCCCTCCGGTGACATGGCAATGCCGCTGGCCACGATCTGGTCGATGGGCTTGCCCAGCAGTTCCTGCCCGTTCCACAAAATGGAGCCGCTCTGTGCCTTTACAAGGCCGGAAATGGTGCGCATCAGGGTGGACTTGCCTGCGCCGTTGGCACCGATCAGGGTAACGATCTTGCCGTCCGGTACGTTCAGCGACACACCGCGCAAGGCCTGAATGCCGCCGTAGGAAACATGTAAATCCTTGATCTCAAGCATCTTCGTCCACCCCCAGATAAGCGTCGATCACCCGCGGGTCGTTCTGCACCTCGGCGGGCGTACCCTCGGCGATCAAGCGGCCAAAGTCCAGCACATAGACCCGGTCGGAAATATCCATCACCAGATCCATGTGGTGCTCGATCATGAACACGGTCAGTCTGAAATCGGTGCGGATGCGGTCAATAAAGGCGGTCAGTTCTTCGGTCTCCTGCGGGTTCATACCGGCAGCAGGCTCATCCAGCAGCAGCAGCTTCGGCTCGGTGGCAAGCGCGCGCGCGATCTCCACCCGGCGCTGCAGGCCGTAGGGCAGGCCAGTAGCCAGTTCATTGCGCACATCCTCAAGTCCCAGCACATGCAGCAGGTTTTCGCACTCCTCGCGCTGGCGCTTTTCCTCGTCTGCATTCAGCCGGAAGGTAGCGCTCAGCAGGTTGGCCGAGCGGCGGCAGTGCTTGGCGATGAGCACGTTCTCAAACACGGTCTGGCTCTTCCATAGACGGATATTCTGGAAGGTGCGGGCAATACCCATCTGGGTGATCTTATCGGGCGTGGGGGCGATCATGTGGGAATACTTGCTCGAGTTCTGGCCCTTATAGAGCTTTTTCATCTTGCCGTGGGGCGTGTTCTCAATGATCTTGCGTCCCTCGAACCACACCGCGCCGTTGGTGGGCGCATACACTCCGGTGACAACGTTGAACGCGGTGGTCTTGCCGGCACCGTTGGGGCCGATGAGGGAGACGATCTGATCTTTATCCACCTTCAGGTTCAGATTGTCCACAGCCACCACGCCGCCAAACTGCATTGTGGCGTTTTCAATGGTCAATACGTTTTCACTCATTTGGAACGCGCCTCCTTTTTGGCAGCTTTTGCAGTGGATGCGGGCTTTTTCTGGAACAATTCACGGTCGCCCATGATGCCCTTGCGGAAGAACAGCACCACCGCCATAATGATGATGCTGAACACCACCATGCGGAAGCCGGAACGCAGCAGCGGCACACGGAAGCCGCCGATCCAGGTCTCGTTGTCGAGGAAGCGCAGCAGCCACTCGGAGCTGGCGATGAACAGGAAGGACGCGATGATGGAACCGGACACCGAGCCAATGCCGCCAATGACCACGATCAGCAGGATCTCGTAGGTCATGCTGGATTTGAAGGTGGTGGCCTGCACGCTGGCCTGATACATGGCGAGCATTGCGCCGGAGATACCGGCAAAGAAGCTGCTGATGATAAAGCTCATGCGCTTGTGGCTGGCAAGGTTGATGCCCATGGCTTCGGCAGCGATCTCGTCATCACGGATGGCTTTGAAGGCACGGCCATAGGTGGAGTTGATGAGCAGCAGAATGATGGCGATGCAGATGCCGGAGAAGAGGAAGGGCATCACGGTCTCCAGATGCAGGGTCGTGCCGCCCAGCGAAAGGTTGAAGCTGGCAAAGCTGGTAAAGCCGTACAGAAGGTTGGATCCGTTGGTCAGCGGGCCAAAGCCCTCGTAAACCACGGCGGCACGGATGATCTCGGCAAAGCCCAGTGTAGCAATGGCAAGATAGTCGCTCTTGAGCTTCAGCACCGGCAGGCCGATGAGGAAGGCGAACAGCGCTGCGATAAAACCGGCCAGGATCAGGCAGAACACAACACCCAGCAGCAGGCCGAAGCCGCCCAGAGGTTTGGAGAGCAGTTCCGGGATGGAGAAGCCGATGCCGCCGTTTGCATAGCGCTGATAGATGGACTTCTGCGAAGCGGCGGGAATGGTGAGGATGGCGTAGGTGTAGGCACCCAGCAGCATAAAACCTGCCTGACCCAGACTGAACAGGCCGGTAAAGCCGTTCAGCAGGTTCATGGAGACAGCCACCAGTGCATAGATGGCACCCTTGCGCAGCACGGTGAGCAGCATGGAGGGCACAAAGCTCAGGTTATCCAGTGCCAGCAGCACCACCAGCAGAGCGGCCAGCGCCAGTGCGGCCCGGAGATAGATGCGTTTTTTCTCTTGTTTCATGGTCATCACACTTTCTCGGTCAGGTTTTCACTGAACAGGCCGGTAGGCTTGACGGCCAGCACCACGATCAGCAGTGCAAAGGTGAACGCATCACTGAAGGTGGTAGCGCCTGCACCTTTAATAAGGCTCTCGCAGATGCCGATGATGAAGCCGCCGATCACCGCACCGGGAATGGAGCCGATGCCGCCGAACACCGCAGCCACAAAGGCTTTCAGGCCGGGCATGGCACCCACAGTGGGGGTGACTGCCGTGTAGTTGGAAAAATACATCATGGAGCCGATGGCCGCAAGAAAGCTGCCCACCGCAAAGGTAAAGGAGATGACATTGTTGATCTTGATGCCCATCAGCTGGGCGGTCTCAAAATCGCGGGAAGCGGCGCGCATGGCCATGCCGATCTTGGTCTTCTGGATCAGGGTAACAAGTGCTGTCACCAGCACAATGACGAGGAACGGCGTTACCACCGTCACCCGCTTGGTCTGGCAGCCCAGCACCGTGACGGTGTCGCTGATCCACGGCAGGGCAGGGTACTGCTTGGCCAGACCGCCGGTGACATACCACATCGAGTTCTGCAAAAGGTAGGACATACCGATCGCGGAGATCATTACCGACATGCGCGGCGCAGTGCGCAGGGGCTTGTAGGCAATCTTTTCCACTGCGATGCCCAGCAGTACCGTTGCCACCACCACCAGCGGGATGGAAATGGTCAGCGGAAGGGAAGCAGTAGCGTACACCATCAGAAAACCGGCTACGGTAAAGATATCGCCGTGGGCAAAGTTGATCAGGCGCAGGATGCCGTACACCATTGTGTAGCCAATGGCGATCAATGCATACTGGCCGCCCACCGAGATACCTGCCAGCAAATAGGGCAGAAACTTTGCAGCCATAAGGGGGACCCTCCATTTCTTACAACTTTTAATAAAATAAACTCCTCCAGTCACCTCCGGTGACAGCCCCCTCAGGGAGGAAGCCAAACCTGCCGGAAAGCTATAAAAAGGCTCCCTCAATGAGGGAGCTGGCAACGCCGTCAGGCGTTGACTGAAGGAGTTTACAGGTTCAAATCAGCCTTCCACGCTCTGAGTCTTGACGAACTCAAATGCGCCGTCGGCAGCTTTCTTGATGTAAGCCATATCCTTGTTGGCATCACCGGTGGTCTGGTCAAAGGTGATATTGCCGGTCACGCCGTCGTAGTTTACGCCGTACAGAGCATCGCGGATGGCGGTGCCGTCGGTGCTGCCTGCTGCCTTGATGGCTTCCAGAGCCACCATGTAGCCGTCGTAGCCCAGTGCAGAAACAGCTGCCACGATGTCATTGCCGCCGTTGTTGGTCAGCTTCTGGCTGTCGGCGTTCAGCCACTCCTTAAAGCCGGTCACGAACTCCTTGGCTGCGCCGGAATCATCGTTCTCATCAAAGAAGGTGGAGCAGTACACCTGCACGCTGGTGCCCTTCTGGGCATCCAGAATAACGCTGGACTCCCATGTGTCGCCTGCGGTAATGGGTTTGTCAAAGCCTGCAGAAGCAGCCTGTGTGATGATTTGGGCTGCGTAGGTGGTGGCGCAGGGAGCAAAGATCACATCTGCACCGGCGTTGATGGCGTTCTGGATGTAGGCGGAGAAGTCCGAGGTGCCCTCGGGGAACTGCTCGCTGGTAACAGTGCCGCCCAGATCCTCAAAAGTGTTGACGAAGTAGGTGGCCAGACCGGAGCCGTAGTCCTCGCCCAGCATGCTCAGCACGTAGGCGTTGGCAGCACTGAACTCATCCTTTGCAAAGTTTGCCATGACCGAGCCCTGGAACGGGTCAAGGAAGCAGACACGGAAGTAGTAGGGGTTGGCCTCAGTCACGGCGGGGTTGGTGCAGGAGCAGCCAATGGCCGGGATGGAAGCGGACTGGAAGGTGGGAGCGGCTGCAATGGAAACACCGGAGCCGTAGCTGCCCAGCACGATGGAGACTTTTTTGGAGACCAGCTCCTGTGCAGCGGTCACGGCCTTATCGGTGCTGGACTGGTTATCCACTTCCACCAGCTCCACGTTATAGGTCTCACCGCCGATCTCCACGGTGGGAGCAAGGCTGTTGGCATACTCGACACCCAGCACTTCCTGCTTGCCGCCTGCGCCGTTATCACCGGAAGCCGGTTCAAACACGCCGATCTTAATGGTCTTGCCGCCTGCAGAAGAGCCGCTTGCGGAACCGCCAGAAGAAGAGCAGCCTGTCAAAGCTGCTGCTGCGGCGGTGATGCCTGCCGCTTTCAGGAAATCACGACGCGAAATGAATGCTTTCATAAGAATTGCCTCCTCTATTATTTCTTAACACTTTCCCAGATAAAACAAGAAAAACCCGCAACGGCGCAGTGATCCTCAGATCCTGCATCGTTGCGGGTTTCTTAGCATTGTTTTAGCACATGAAAAGGAACTTGTCTAGGCTGAATTTGAATTTTTTAAAATTTTCGTCAGATGATAAAAAGAAACTGTACTTGAACAGCGTGCATTTTGGGCGGTTTTGATACAGACTGTCTTTTGATTGAATACAGATTTGCCGTAAGGGTCATACTTTAATCCGCTGCACGTCCCAGCCGCATCTTGAAATCGCTGTAGCCGAACTTCACCAGCTCCCGGCAGGTGCCGTTTTCGTCCATTGCCCAGATGGGCGGCAGCGGCATCCCGTTGAAGGTATTGTTCTTGCAGGTGGTGTAGATGGCCATATCGCCGAAAATGAGCCTTTTCCCCTCGGTGAGCGGGGAGGCAAAGCTGTAGTCGCCCACCACATCCCCGGCAAGGCAGGTGGGGCCGCCAAGGCGGATGAGGTACGGCTTTTCGCCGGGGTCCCCGGCATCCAGCAGCGGCGGGCGGTAGGGCATCTCGATCACATCCGGGGTGTGGCAGGCCGCAGACATGTCCAGAATGGCAAGGCTCGTCTCGCCATTTTGCAAAGTGTCCAGCACAGTGGTAACAAGATACCCGGCGTTCAGCGCCCATGCTTCGCCCGGCTCCAGATACACCTGCACGCCGTACTTTTTCTGTGTTTCGGTAATGCACTGTTCCAGCGTGGCAAGGCGGTAGCCGGGGCGGGTGATATGGTGCCCGCCGCCAAAGTTGAGCCACTTCATCCGGGGCAGAAGATCCCCGAACTTTGCTTCCACCGCCGCCAGCGTCAGGGCCAGTGCATCGGCATCCTGCTCGCACAGGGTGTGGAAGTGCAGTCCGTCCAGTAATTCGGGCAGGGCCGGGTCTGCCTGCACGGCGGCATCCCACTGGGCGCGGGTGGTGCCAAGGCGGCTGCCCGGGGCGCAGGGGTCGTAAATTGCATGGCCTTCCTGCGTGGAGCACTCCGGGTTCAGCCGCAGGCCCACGCTCTTGCCCGCCGCCTTTGCTGCCGGGCCGAACTTTGCCAGCTGGCTGGGCGAATTGAACACGATGTGGTCGGCGTACTGCAGCAGCTCCGCGAACTCGTCTGCCCGGTAGGCCGCGCAGAACACATGGTTCTCTTTTTCCGGCAGCTCTTCTTTGCCAAGGCGGCTCTCGTACAGGCCGCTGGCCTCGGTGCCCGCCAGATAAGGAGCCAGCACCGGGTAAACATTAAAGTTGGAAAAAGCCTTCTGCGCCAGCAGAATTTTGCAGCCGGTGCGCTGCTGCACCCCCAGCAGAAGTTCGCCGTTGCGGCGCAGCTGCCCTTCGTCCAGCAGGTAGCAGGGGGTGGGCAGAGAGGCAAGCGCTTCCCAAGAAAGGTTTGCAAGGCCCGCAAAGGGCGGGCGGGTATCGGCCAGCCGCATCAGTCCACCAGCGCCGGGCTGTGGCTCTCGGAACGGGGCAGGCCGTACTTGTCCAGAGCGTCCAGATACGGGTCCGGATCAAACTCTTCCACAGTGTGCACGCCCTTGGTGGTCCACTTGCCGGTGAGCAGCATCAGTGCGCCGCACATGGCCGGTACGCCGGTGGTGTAGCTGATGGCCTGAGAGCCGACCTCCTTGTAGCACTCCTGATGGTCGCACACATTATAAATATAGTAGGTCTTTTCCTTGCCGTCTTTCTTGCCGGTGAAGATGCAGCCGATGTTGGTCTTGCCCTTGGTGCGGGGGCCAAGGCTGGCGGGGTCCGGCAGCAGAGCCTTGAGGAACTGGATGGGCACGATCTCCTGCCCGTTGAAGTTGACCGGGGTGGTGGACAGCATGCCCACATCCTCCAGACAGCGCATGTGGTCGAGATAGCTCTGGCCAAAGGTCATGAAGAAGCGGATGCGCTTTGCCTCCGGGATGTTCTTGGCAAGAGACTCGATCTCCTCGTGGTGCAGCAGGTACATATCCTTGTCGCCCACCTGATCGAAGTTGTACTCCCGCTTGATGCTCATAGCCGGGATCTCCACCCAGTGGCCGTTCTCCCAGTAGCTGCCGGGGGCAGACACCTCGCGCAGGTTGATCTCCGGGTTAAAGTTGGTGGCAAAGGCATAGCCGTGGTCGCCGCCGTTGCAGTCCAGAATATCAATGGTGTCAATGGTGTCGAACTCGTGCTTTTTGGCGTAGGCGCAGTAAGCCTGGGTCACGCCCGGGTCGAAGCCGCTGCCCAGCAGGGCGGTCAGGCCGGCTTCCTCAAACTTCTTTGCGTAGGCCCACTGCCAGCTGTAATCAAAGTAGGCGGAGAAGCCTGCTTCCTTGCAGCGCTTCTCGTAGATGGCACGCCACTCCGGGTCGTCGGTGTTCTCCGGCTCGTAGTTGGCGGTGTCCATATAGTTTACGCCGCAGGCAAGGCAGGCATCCATGATGGTCAGGTCCTGATAGGGCAGGGCAATGTTCATCACGAGGTCGGGCTGATAAGCCTTGATGAGGGCGATCACTTCATCCACCTTGTCGGCATCCACCTGTGCGGTGGTGATCTTGGTAGCGGTTTTGGGGGCCAGCTCTGCAGCCAGCTTGTCGCACTTGGACTTGGTACGGCTGGCGATGCAGATCTCGGTGAACACCTCGGGTACCTGACAGCACTTGTGGATGGCAACGGAGGCCACGCCGCCGCAGCCGATGATCAGAACTTTGCTCATGATTTTTCTCCTTTATGTCAATGTGTGCAAATTCGGTCAGACCTGAAAGCCGGGCCAGCCCTTGTCCAGCGCGATCAGCGTTTCGCGCAGCACCTTGCAGGCGGTGGCGGTGGAAACGCCGGTGGTATCCAGCGTGGGAGCCAGCTCGTTGAGGTCTGCGGCTACGATGTTGGCTTTCGTCACGGTGCGGATGGCATCCAGCAGCTGCAAAAAGCTCACGCCGCCGGCTTCGGGCGTGCCGGTGCCGGGGAAGCAGGAGGGGTCCAGACAGTCGAGGTCGATGGTCAGGTAGACGGGCACCTTGCTCTCGCACAGCTGTTCCGTCAGCTCGGCAAGGCCGGTAAAATCGAATTTGTGCATCTCGGTGTGCTGGGCTGCAAACTCGAACTCGGCGCGGTCGCCGCTGCGGATGCAGAACTGATGGATGCGGCCGTCGCCCACCAGCTCATGGCAGCGGCGCAGCACGCAGGCGTGGCTCAGCTTTGCACCAAGGTAGTCGTCCCGCAGGTCGGCGTGGGCATCAAAGTGCACGATGTGCAGATCCGGATATTTCTTCACAGCAGCCCGCACGGCACCCAGCGTCACCAGATGTTCACCGCCCAGCAGCAACGGGAACTTGCCGTCCTGCAGGATCTCCTCTGCGCGGGCTTCGATGTCCGCAAGGGCGCTCTCGCTGGAGCCGAAGCACAGCTCCAGATCGCCGCTGTCGAAGATGTCAAAATCGGTCAGGTCGGCATTCTGGTAGGGGCTGTAGGTCTCCAGACCATAGCTTTCGTGTCGGATGGCCGCCGGGCCGAACCGTGCGCCCGGGCGGTAGCTGGTGGTGGAATCGTAGGGCGCACCGTACAGCACGATGCTGGCGGCGCGGTAGCTGCTGTCACAGCCGATGAAGTTTTCAATGTTGGGTTGCATCAGTGTTCCTCCACTTCCCGCAGCATTTCCTCAAGGAATGCCGGCAGGTAAAATGCGCCGACATGCAGCCGGGCGGTGTAATAGCGGGTGCGCATGTTCAGCGCCTTCCATGCGTCTGCATCCAGATCATCGATGGGATGATACTTTTTGCTGGCAAAGCCGAACAGCCAGTACCCAGCCGCAAAGGTGGGAATGTGTGCCTGATACACTCGGCTGATGGGGAAGGTGGACGCAATGCGCTTGTGGCTGCGCTGCATGGCGCTGGCATCCTCGGCATAGAAGGGGCTGCCCTGCTGGTTCACCATGATGCCGTCCGCTTTCAGGGCATTGAAGCAGCTGCCGTAGAACTCGCGGGTGAACAGACCCTCGGATGGGCCGAAGGGATCGGAGGAGTCCACGATGATGAGGTCGTACTCCTCCTCGCAGCGGCGGATATACTTGAGGGCGTTCTCAAAATAGATGTGCACCCGGCGGTCATCCATACGGCAGGCGTTGCTGGGAAGGAAGGCGCGGCAGGCTTCCACCACCTGCGGGTCCATCTCCACAAGGTCGATGCGCTCCACCCGGTCGTAGCGGGTCAGCTCCCGCACCACGCCGCCGTCACCGGCACCGATGACAAGAATGTCTTTTGCCTGCTTGTGCACCGCCATGGGCACATGCACGATCATCTCGTCATAGATGAATTCGTCGCGCTCGGTCAGCATCACATTGCCGTCCAATGTGAGCACCCGGCCAAACTCCGGCGTTTCAAAAATATCGATGCGCTGGTAATCGCTCTGCTTGGAGTAGAGCTGTTTGTTCACCCGGATGCTGTGCTTCACGTCCGGGGTGTGAAACTCGGAAAACCAAAATTCCATCTGCATTCCCTCCTTATGCCAGAACGTTCAGCCGCTCGATGTCCGGGTCCTCGGGGCCGGTCATGCTGCAGCCCTTGGCCTTGGCGTACTCGATGTAGTTCAAAATTTCCTTGGTGATGCGCTCGCCCGGGGCCAGAATGGGAATGCCCGGCGGGTAGCACATGACGAACTCGCTGCACACCATGCCCTCGGTCTCCCGGAGGGGCAGGCTCTTTTTGGGGGCATAGAAAGCCTCCTGCGGGCTGGCAGCCACAACGGGGTCGATGTATTCCTGACTCAGCAGGCCGGAGCCATCGGTCTGGTAGCGGCGCTTGATCTCGGCCAGCGCGCTGACCAGACGCTCCACCTCCTGCGGGCGGTCGCCGATGGAAAGGTAGGCCAGAATGTTGCCAATGTCGCCGAACTCGATCTGGATGTCGTACTCATCGCGCAGGATGTCGTACACCTCAATGCCTGCAAGGCCGATATCCAGCGTGTGGACGCTGAGCTTGGTAGTATCAAAGTCAAAAACGGAGTCGCCGTTGCACAGCTCCTTGCCAAAGGCGTAGTAGCCGCCCACGGCGTTGATCTCCTCGCGGGCATACTCGGCCATGTCGGCCACTTGGTGGAATACCTGCCGCCCGCGCTGCGCAAGGTTGCGGCGGGAGATATCCAGACTGGACATGAGCAGGTAGCTGCCGGAGGTGGTCTGGGTCAGGTTGATGATCTGCCGCACATAGCCCGGGTGCACATTGGGGCCGATGAGCAGCAGGCTGGACTGCGTTAAACTGCCGCCGCTCTTGTGCATGGAGACGGATGCCATATCAGCCCCTGCCGCCATGGCAGACACCGGCAGGCCGCCGCCAAAGTAGAAGTGGGTGCCGTGGGCTTCGTCCGCAAGGCAGAGCATCCCGGCATCGTGGGCCATTTTTACGATGGCGCGCAGGTCAGAGCAGATGCCGTAGTAGGTGGGGTTATTCACCAACACAGCCACAGCATTCGGATGCTCTTTAATGGCCTTTTCCACCTGTTCCCGCTTCATGCCCAGCGAGATGCCAAGGCGCTTGTCCACCTCGGGGTTCACATACACCGGCACCGCGCCGCACAGTACCAGTGCGTTCAGCACACTGCGGTGCACATTGCGGGGCAGAATGATCTCATCGCCGCGCTTGCAGGCGGTAAGCACCATGCTCTGCACACTGCTGGTGGTGCCGCCCACCATGAGGAACGCGTGGGCAGCGCCAAAGGCATCTGCGGCCAGCTCCTCTGCTTCCCGGATGACCGATACCGGGTGGCAGAGATTATCCAGCGGCTTCATGCTGTTCACATCCACGCCCACGCACTGCTGGCCCAGAAAGGCGGTCAGCTCCGGGTTGCCGCGGCCTCGCTTGTGGCCGGGCACATCAAAGGGCACCACCCGCATTTTGCGGAACTGTTCCAGCGCTTCATAGATGGGCGCACGGTTCTGGTTCAGCCGGAACCGTGTTCGGTTCTCACTCATGTTTTTCCTCCGTCCCTGATCCCGATGCAAACAAAAAAAGCGCAAGTACCGCACAAAAAGTGCAGACTTGCGCTTTGAAAAGCATTTGAGTACGCCGCCAAAGCCCCCCGGAAGAAACGCCAGAGTACAAAGGCCGCTTCGCATGATTCAAAAAGACGGGATTATGAGAGTCTATATAGCAATTCTGCTTTTACTGCTCTTTATTGACCGTTTCACAAGTCTGCACACTGACTGCGCAATTTCATGGTTGTAAAGGAACCAACTTATAAAATTTGAGCTGCTACACTCAATCAATAATGGCGGCTGTGCCGCCGGTCGGCAGTGGACCCGGCTGTCCGTATGGCCTTAGCCCCGCTGGGCGGTCCATGGTAAATTGCTTTGAAAAGACTCTGCCATGCTTTGTCTCTCAAAATCAAATGTGATTTTATCATGCACAGAAAGCGTTGTCAATGATTTTTTTGAAGAAAAATTTAAAAAATCAATGCACAGAGTACCAACCTGAATACTGTTGCAAAATATTATGATGCACGGTACACGATGGTTACTACGGTTCTTATTGTTCTGCTGATCCTTGCACTGCTGGAGATCGTCCTGCTGAACGGTGCCGCAGCTGTTCGGATCCATCCTCGAGAGTGAGACTTAAGATGCCGGGCAAAACAAAAGAACCAGCGTAATTTCTACGCTGGTTCTTTTGGTGGGCGCGGGTGGATGTCGCGAGCCGCGCTGCTAAAAACAGCCCACCGGGCTGTTTTTGCGCCATCTTCAGCGATGTCGCCGCAGCTGTTCGAATCCACCCGCCCGATGATTTTAGCCTTGTCGCAGTAACCGTCAAATCTCCCGGCGCATAAAAAAGCATCTCTGGCTTAGCAACCGCAGCTGGGCCAGAGATGTTCATTCTTTTGGTATTCTGCATTCCTGGGGTGCACTGGCAGGCAAGAGTTGTTCGGCCCAAGCCTCGTCCATCTGGCTCATAGCGGGAGCATTCCGCAGAACCCAGAGCAAGTAACGGTACGGATCTAATCCGTTTTCTTTCGCTGTCTCAATCAGGCTGTAGATCACACTGCTGGACTGTGCGCCGCCCGGTGTATTGGCAAACAGCCAATTCTTGCGGCCCATAACAAAAGGCTTTATGCTGCGTTCAGCACGGTTGTTGCTCAGTTCCAGCCGCCCATCCTCCAGATAACGGATCAGGTATGGCCACTGCTCCAGCAGATAGTGCAGCGCCCTACCCAGAGCGGACTTTGGTGCCGCCTTGCCGCTGGCCGCATTTGCCCACGCCAATAGAGCGTCCAGAACCGGTTTTTCCTGTTCCAGCCGCTTAGCATGTCGTTCTTCTGGTGTCAGTTCTGCGAAAGACTTTTCCAACTGGAACAGCCTTGAGCAGTAGCACTCGCCGGCCGCTGCCAGAGAATCTTTTCGCTTTTCCTGCAGTAGCGTCTGCAGCGCCTCATCAAATTTTCGCCGCGCGTGGGCCCAGCAGCCAACCACCCGGATATTCTCCGGCAGCCTGTGGTAACCATGGTATCCATCCGCATGGAGCCAGCCGGAGAAGCCCTTTAAGAACTCCTCCGCGTGCTCTGCCTTCCGGTTCGGCTGGTATTCATACAGGACAATCGGATGCTCCGTACAGCCGCTGGTCCTGTACAGCCACATGTAGGACTTGCTGGTCGCCGCCTTCCCGGGTTCTTTCAGTACCTGCAGCGTCGTCTCATCGCCATGGAGAACTTTCTCCCTGCAGAGCTGCCGGTGCAGCACCTCGTAGATGGGCTGCAGCCAGGTATCAGAGACATTCAGCAGCCAGTTGGACATGGTCTGCCGGGAGAGCTTCAATCCCTGGCGGTGAAACTCCTGCTCCAGCCGGTACAGCGGGGAATACATCACAAACTTCTGTACCGCAATATGCGCTACCGCCTCCGCGGAAGCATAGCTGCCGGGCAGCAGCGCAGGCTCCTTCGGTGTTTTCAGGATGTTGGCCTCGCCGCTGTCCTGCTCGCACTTCCTGCAGGCGTAGGTATAGTAGACATCCTCTCGAATCCAGAACCGGGCAGGCTCCATTTGCAGGCTCCGGCGGACCTCTTTGCCGATCTCCTCCATTTTGCTGCCGCAGGCGGAGCAGATCAGCTCTTCTTCGCTCAGACGGTGCTCCACCACTTCAGTGGGTGTGCCCTCCGGAACGATCTCGGTCACGCTGCCGGACTGCTTCTTGCGCGCATGGGCTTTCACGGCAACCTGCTCCGGCGTAGCGGATTTGGTGCCATAGGCGTAGGCTTCAAGCTCATTGAAGCTTAGCGAAAGCTGATCCATCAGGCCCTCCTGCAACTTCTCGGAGGAGGAGCCGAATTGCCGCTTTTTCGCAAGACCCAACTGCTCCAGAAGCCATTGGTTCTGGAGCTTGAGTTCAGTGAGCTGAGTTTGCTGAGATTCATATTCCGCGCGTGAAATGGTCACCATTTCAGCGTTACTTGTGGCAATTCTCTTCTCGTTTTCCATGTGAAAATTATACCACAAAAAGTGTCAAAAAGCCAGTGTTTTCGATGCTTTTCGGAAATTTAATCTGCCTTATATTATGCTCAGCCCAGATACTGGGCGGTGGGCTTTTGGCTGCTCGATCTGTAAGCCTTCCATCAGCCAGCGGTACTGCTGCGGCGTTAGTGACCGTACTTCAGATTCACTTCTCGGCCACTGGTATGCACCCTGTTCCAGCCGCTTGTAGAGCAGAATAAACCCGTCCTTTTCCCAGTATAGTCCCTTGATCCGGTCTCTGCGCCGCCCACAGAACAGGAACAGCGTGTTGGTGAACGGATCCAATTCAAACTGCTGCTGCACCATCCGGGCCAAACCGTCTATGCCTTTACGCAGATCGGTATAGCCACAGGCGATATAGACCCGATCCGCTCCGGAAAAATCGTTCAGCATGGCCGCAGCGCCTCGACCAGGGCTTTCAGCAGGTCCGGACTCAGCTCTTGATAGAAGTCAATGCTGCTATTGCCGATCCGCAGCGTGGCGGAACATTCTGAAACGTTCCGATCCTGCTGTTTCGGTGCTGGTAACTCTGCAAACGCAGGTGCCCCGGGGAATTCCGGTGCCGCATCTGCGATGGACAGCACTTCCCGTTCCCAACGATAGTATGTAGATGGTGTGATTCCTCTTTGCTTGCACCACTGCCGTACCGGAAGACCGCTGCTTCTGCAATTCTGAATCGCTGCCACCCATTTCTGTTGTCGTGCCTGGTGCTTTAGCTCTGTTGATGTCATGGTGTCCTCCCTGATGTTAATAGTAGTGGAACGTCGCGAAACGTTCCACTACTATTATCCCATGGGTGTCCATCCGCCGGGAGATTTGACGGTTACTTGTCGCAAAACAAAAACCTCAGCGTACTTGCATACGTTGAGGTTTTTTGGTGGAGCGAAGCAACCCAAATCCGAACCATTGCCCTCTGGGGCATCTTTGGCGGCGATCTCATCGAAAGTGACGGTTTTTGTGCCGTCTTTGTAGTTGAATGTAATCAAAACTTTTTCATCATAGAGATAAACAGCATTCACGAATGTATTGATAAGCGTTTCCCGGTGGCTTTTCACGTTCGGGTCGAGCTTGCGGAACCGGGTCAGCCAGAACCGAACCTGATTTTCGCTTAACCGTGGCCGAGCGATTTTTTCTTCGGCAATCCGAATCTCAAGTTCTTTCTGCTGGGCTTCCAGCTTTTCCAAACGCGATTTGGTGGAGTTGGTCAGCACACCCGCCTGGATAGCGTTCAGCATATTCTCAATGCCGTTCTCCACCTCGCGCATCTGCTTTTCCAGCAAAGGAAGCGTGGTGTTTTCCTGATCCTGCAACTCCATGACTTCTGCAACGATGGCATCAATCACGGCATCGTCCTGAATCAGCTTCATGGTTTCAGCTATGACCAAATCTTCCAGCCACTCTTTACGGACGGTCTTTTTCTTGCAGGTCTTGAAACGCTTCGCGGTGGCGCACTTATAATAATGATGAACGATCTTGTTTCTACCCGTACCGCACTCGCCGAACATCATGGCACCGCACATTCCGCAGAACAGCTTGGTGGTGAGCAAGTAATCGTCCTCGGCCTTGTGACGGGCAGGAGCACGGCTGTTCTTTTTGATTTTCAGCTGCACTTCTTCAAACAAGTCCTTGTCCACGATGGCCGGGATGCTGTCCGGCATTACGATATCCTTGAAGTGGTTTTCACCAATGTACCGTTTGTTCGTCAGCAGCGTCTGAACACTGTTGTAGGTGAACTTCTGGTTGCGGTTGGTGGTCACGCCACTGTCGTTCAGCCAGTTCATCAGTTCCTTCATAGTTGCGCCATCGTTGTACCGCTGAAAGGCTTCTACCACAAAGGGAGCTTTCAGCGGGTCGACTTGAAAGAACTTCTCTTCGTCCACCTTGAAGCCAATGGGAATCGTGCCGCCGTTGTACTTGCCTTTCAGCACATTCTCAGTCATGCCGCGCACAACTTTTTCAGAAAGTTCTGCCGAGTAATATTCAGCCATGCCGGTGAGCATACTCTTGACCATGATACCCGCAGGGCTGTCAGAGATAGGCTCCGTGGCAGATACCAGCTTGACATGATTCCGCTCCAACTGGTACTCATAGTGGGCCGAATCATAGCGGTTTCGGGCAAAGCGGTCAAGTTTCCAGACCAGCACAATGTCAAACAGCCGCTTTTCGCTGTCCTTGATCATCTGCTGGAAATCCGGGCGGTTGTCGGTTTTGGCGGAAAGGGCGCGGTCAATGTAGTGCTTAACTACCGTGATGCCGTTCTTTTCGGCATAAGCCGTACATTCACGAATCTGGCCTTCGATGGATTCCTCGCGCTGGTTGTCGCTGGAATAGCGGGCGTAGATTACGGCGGTCATGCAAACACCCCTTTCACTTCATTCTCCGCAGGCGGCGCACAAGGTCGGATGCACTGTACAGAACACGGGCCACCGACACGGCATCCCCGCCCACGATGTAGAACACCGAGTAGTTATCCATCAGCATCTGCCGCAGCCCTTGGGTGCGCTCCGGCTCACTTTCCACCAGCGCACAGCGTTCCGGCAGGATGTTCAGCGACTGGATGGCTTCTGCAATGCGGTTGTACTGCCCCATAGCCGTATCAGGTTCAAGCAGACGGTCAGCAATGTAGCTGTAAATCTGCTCCATATCGCTGAGTGCCATCCGGGAAATTTTCACATCATACTGTTTCATCTGTGCTGTTCCCTGAACTGTGCGAATGCGCTTGCAGCATCCACGGTATCACCGTTCTGAATCTCTTTGATGCCCACCTGCAAGGCTGCATGAAGCTGGTCATCGGTCATGGTGTCAGCGTTCAGAGCCGCAGGAGCCTTCGGCAGGGACAGCGAGAAGGGGATGCCGCCAGTCAGGGTGATCTGGCGCAGGTACATATCAATGGCTGTTGCCATCGGGATGCCGAGCTGCTTCAACACATCCTCGGCTTGCTGCTTAACGGTGGGGTTGACACGAAGATTGAGTGTCATCGTTTTTTCCATGGTTATCACCTCGGATTTATTGTAACGTATTTTGCGTTGCAAGTCAATTCGAGGTGAACGCGCAAATGAAATTCTCCATATCGCACAATATATTCATCGTTAAATTGTTCAAAGCGCGGGATATTCACCCTCTATAATAAATTCTTGGAGTGTGCCTAGCTTTTGCTGAGTAGTAAGTTTGAATATTATCTCTCTTGGCTGCGACCATGGCAGACTGGAAGTTTAACCTTCAATAAACTATTTACTGTACAATTCTTTTAGAATACACCAAAGATTCATTATCACACCAACGCCACCAACAAGTGCAATGAGAATCCCTGCAACTACTGTAAGGCGAACATTTTGATTAAAGGCATACCATAAAAAATTAGTGTCCGCACAAAGTATAAGCAAAATTCCAACAATAAATATGCTTACCGATACGATTGCTGTAAGAATTTTTTTCATGTTACACTCTCCTTTGTGTATCACTGTTATTCTCCGAGAAAGTTCGACTCACATCCCTATGATAGTGAACACATCATTCGTTTCAAAACACTTTGCTGCCCAAGGAACTGCTTCTGCAATAATCTCTTTGCAAGTACATCCATCCGATTGACTTTTTGTTAAAATATTATCCCATTGTACTTTTGTAACGATTGTTATTCCATAAAAGTCAAACTCTGGAATCACTTCAAGAATCAGATCTGAAACATGGCGGCTATTCCATACTTCATCACTGATGCTAATAGATGTGTCAAGCCAGCACTTGTCATGATACTGCCCTTGTTGAAATTCCAAGTAGCAGCTGCTGTGTGAGGCTTTTCTTTGATCTTCGTCAATAAAATACTTCAAATTAGTTCACCCGTATTAGCAGATAGCTGTGGTCATCGCTATGTACTACAAGCGGAAAAGTTATATCAAATCCCATTGATCGTTAGCAATTCAACCCATCACAGTAACCATCTGGAAGTATTGATACTGATATTCGTCTTCTAATACAGCCTGCATCTCTTCCATGTATAACGGGTCTTTCAACAGTTTGAGATGAAATGCTCGCTCTCTCCAAAGTCGGACTCCAATTTCAGGGAAAAGATATTCCGTTCCCAGTTGCAAGTCCTTTTCGTTGCAAACAACGTTGTCCTTTTTCATTAAGCTATCAATAATACACTCGGCGGTTGTATTAAACATATCCAGCCCGAACAATTTTATTGATGCCACTTTAGACAACTCTCTCTGGATGCCGATTTCAGTAGCTTTTCCGTTCCGATACTGCACCAGAAAGAACGAATCATTATCCATATATCGTCCTGTTATCAAATTAGGATCACCAGTTTCAGCACAACGCTCCATTTGCATTGCTTCATCAGAAGAATTCGACCACTGTTTCTTCATTTGTAGAAGAGCATTTTCTAGCTCATCTGGTGCCATACCTAATTTTAATTGTCCAATTCCAATATGTGGTATAATAATTATCTCTTTCATAACAAAACCTTATACCAAAAAGGTAAACCACACAAATGCAGCAGTTGCACATATCATCAGAACCAGTAGTATCGTACTTGCAAGTTTCTTCTCAATGGAAACTTTCTGATTTTCGCATAGGACAATCTGCTGAAGATTGTGAAATTCGGCTTCGCTGACATTTCCATTTAATGCTTTCCATGCAGTGCAGCGATCTGTAACCAGCAAAAAATCGGACAGCATTTCCATAAAGATGACAGCGAAAAATGCCAGAGAAAAGAACCACATCCCATTCCATTGAAGTTCTGTCAACACCCTCTGAAGGCTTGAAGGCTTTAATGACACTAACGAAATAATGTAAATCAACGTGTTGCAGAATTCTCTTGCTAATGGCCCTTTTTGTTTAAGAAAATCCATTTTCAACCCTTTCCTTACAAACGGAGTGACTTAACCACCAATAGCCTGATAGTAATCCGTTTTAGAACGAATCAAAGAACCGTTTGACTTGTATTCTTTGACAGTTTGATGGTAGCAATATTTTCGAAATATGTGTTCTATTTTTTCTGCATTGGAATCACCTCATATCAAGTTTGAATTCATATTCTATGCGTCAAATTGTGACTGATTTCAATGATTTTTTTGGTGATGACTAAGATGTTTTATTTAGCTCATTTCGTCCGATGCGGTAAATCTTCTTGTCTTGTTCTCCTACTTCAACAATAAGTTCATTTTTATTGTGATGAACTATTACTGGAATATAGCTATCGGAATTTTCCACCATCAAACATGTGACTCCATTCGTCCATTCACTGTTCAATTCCTTTGATAGCATGGAAATGATTTCTTCTTTCGTCATTTTGATTAATGAATAACCTCCATTTTGTACACTCCCCCAGGAGCTTTTGCTTAGTCAACGTTGCTCACACTGCGTTTGTGACAGCTTTTTTGAAAAAAGTTCAAAATCTTGTCAGCTTTGGACGCTTCAACGAAAAAGTGTCCACACATTTGTAAATAATTACAAGCGTGTGGGCAAAAATTCAGCCAGTTAGGAAATGCTCTCTGCAATTTTTAGAATCTCTTCACGCGGTATCTTTCCAATGATCGTATGTGATATGCCATCTTTCTCCCATACTAGCACATATCTTGTACGGCCTCCGCTATTGTTTGTTCCGAGTGTGGCATCGGCTGTTCCAACTTAACCTCGTTCTAAATAAACCGTCTGGCGGTATCTAACTGATTAACATTTCAACAAAGAAGCTGTGGTTGGAGCCTCCAATATTGAGCAATCCATTTTCTTTCCACTGCATCATAGGGATAACCGGGATTCCCCAGCATCTCTTTTATTCAGGATTTTTCTACTGAAATCCGGATTCCAAATCCTCCCTCTGAGTATGCAATGCTTATCCATGTTTCATCTTTTCTTAGCAAAACGCCTGTCGAAACGCTTTCTGAAGCCGATGCCTCTTCAGCGTATCCTAAGGTTTTCAATTGGTCAATATATTTTTGTATTTCTTCTTCAGAGATATTATTATAAAAGATTGCATAATACCCAGCATTAGAACCATCCAATATATATTCTATCGTTCCACTTTCCGGCTCACAAATAAGCCTAGTGTATTCATTATCCGGCCAAACTGAAGTATAAATACATTTTACATCAGACGGATTGGTTCCTCCATGTGTAGCAAATTTTCCCTGACCTGAAAAACGAATGCAAAGAAAGACCAATATCAAAACTATAAAGGCAACCGCCATACTGCTAAAAAATTCCAATTTCTTATTCATTTGGCTTGCTCCATAATTCAAACGTACAAAGCCACGATTCTTTTCTTTCGACTCTAAAGAATCGTGGCTTTTATACCCATTATCTAATGCTTTTATTACGGAATCGTGATGTCGTAGGAAATGGAGAACTGGCCACCGTTTGCCAAAGCATTCAATTTGTTTTCAAGGAAATTATCTGCATTGGAATCACCTCCATCACGGTTTCCATTTTAGATGTTGATAATAGCAAAGCACAAATAGAAAAAATCCACAATATTGTAGCAAGACGGAGAAAAGATGTCACCAAAACGGTGTAAGCGCAAAGCAGGGATTGGTTCTTGATCTCTGTTGTGAGAGTTCACAAACGTCCGGGGTGCTGTTGCCGGAAGGATGCTTTCTTCAATTTTCTTCCAGAATTCTCTGCAAATAGCGGGCTGTTTATGCTTCTTGAGAATCCATCTAGTGAATACCGACACCCTCCATGATCTTTTCTATCCAATTTGTGGAAGAATCATTTTTCTCACTAAATGACCCCAAATAATGTGACGAACTCTCAACCTCTATTATTACACCATCCGGCATTCTGTATTTTTCTAAACTGAGATTCAAACCTTTAAGTGGGATTGTTCTAGCCAGTTGAGGGATAGAAACTGTATGGAGAATATCAATTTTTGATAAACCTCTATACGTTTCTGTCTTTTCGGCTTCACTTAGCAACCGTTCTGCATACTGATTTGAAATAACCTGTATGCGAAATTGTTCTTTTTCATCCTCGGTCATCTCAAGTGGAACGCCGTGCAATGTGTCCACAATATAGGACGAAATTTTAGCGAAGTGCTCGTCAAAATCAGTGGTATCTTCGTTGGTCATATTTCTGTTCTACCCTCATTATAAGCTTTCCGGTCTGCTTAAAGTTACAGCTTTCAGCGTAAAGCTTCCGTAGTTTTTAATGCTAAACGATAGTTATCGAACTTTTCCACAGCTTTTGCAAAATCGTCGAGAAAAAGTTCTGTATCTTTTTCATTCGTACCACTTTACCCCATTATTAGAATTGAAAATTAGTAGCCCTTTGATATAAATAAGTAAACGATGAATCCACCCCACAAAACAACTTCAGCAATTATCAAACACTTCAAGTGTTGCTGCAATTTTTCGGGGTCAATTTCGCCTTTTTTCAGAAAATCATAAATTGAATTTCGCAATTTATCTAGGTCTTCCTGCTTGATTTCCAGTTTCAAATAAAAATTTTTCCCGAAAAGGAGCTGGTGCATCCCATAATATATTGAAAGCAATATTAAAAATGAAGTAATACTTACAAGCGCTGGCTGGGTCCAGCTTATTGTCATACCTTCTACCGATGTAAGATTTCTATAAAAAACAATATCACTTAAACCAGCTACAAACAACAGAAAATTCCAAACCAAAAATGTATATAAAGTTTTCTTCATTTTCTATACCTTCTTTCACTACTGCCCACATTGCTGGAAATATC
>NZ_QVGS01000007.1:18848-127464 GCF_003603005.1 Faecalibacterium sp. AF27-11BH | reverse complement strand
CAGCAGATTTACAGTCTGTCCCCATTGGCCACTCGGGAACACGCCCATATTCACTTTTTGTGTCCTTCGCCGGACGACTTGTTTATTCTATCATGCAGAAAGGCTTTTGTCAACTGTTTTTTTACCTTTTTCTTCAAATGCGTTTTCTGTGCAGAGCAAAGGCGGGAAAAGCCCTGCAGCCATGCAGGCACGGCAAAGTCGGAGAAAAAAGCCAGCCGGAAGAAATTGATAGGCAAATTGCAAGAAAAACTCGGGACAATATGTGAAAAGTGCAAGACTTTTTGTCTCTGCATTGAAAAACGCAGTAAGGCGTGATATATTAAAAACGCAACAAAGTGCAACAAAATGGATGGCGCTTTTGTCACTCTGTGGCAAATCAGGCGGGATAAGTAGAAAAAGAAAGGCATAGCGACAAACCATGACGATTCAGGAATGTTATAGACAGATGGGCGCAAATTATGAGGACGTGCTCAAGCGGCTTTACAACGAAGGCATGATCTGCAAATTTACGCTGATGTTTTTGAACGACGACAGCTATCCGAAACTGGAGCAGGCATTGAAGGAAGGAAATGTGAAGGAAGCATTCCGTGCGGCACACACGCTCAAGGGCGTGTGCCAGAACCTGGGCTTTACCAACCTGTATCAGCCCACCTACGATTTGACCGAGGTGCTGCGCACAGGCACACTGGAAGGTACCAAGGAGCTGTTTGACAGCGTGACCTGCCAGTACAAAATCACCATCAATGCGATCCGTGCGCTCCAGTAAGCTCCGCATTTGGCTCGATCTCCAAACGGCATCCTTCCTTATAAAAAGGCAGGATGCCGTTTTTTATTGCATTCTGCGCAGTTTTATGATATAATGCCGGACGAACTGAACAGAAAAACAGCAGGTGCCTTTTGCCGATGCACTGCACGGCGGAAAGGGTAAAAGGGAAGCGGGTGCAGATCCCGCACGATCTCGTCACTGTGATAAGGGAGTCCGCATCAGGGTGCTTTGCACCAGCCACTGGAGCTTTTGCTCTGGGAAGGAGATGACGGGCGGCGATCTTTCAGTCAGGAAACCTGCCTGCTGTTGGTACGGGGGTGCAAACCCCAGATCACGAGGAATTGGTTGTACCAAAAAGCCCTGAAACAACAGAGGTCTTTTTGTCATGCCATCCGCAGGACAGAAGGGCCTCTTTTTTCATCTCTCTTTCCTGTACCCTTTGTTTGGTTCAAACCGCAATTTATCCAGCAGGAAAGGACAAGAACAATGAGAAAGATCGAAACCAAAAAGCTGGCCGCAGCTGTTACGGCTCTGGCTCTGTGCGCCGGCGTGCTCACCGGCTGCGGCGGTGCTGCTTCCAGCACTGCATCCAGCACCGCTGCGTCTTCTGCTTCCAGCGAAGCGAGCAGCGAGGAGGCTGACGAAATGGCAGCAAAGAACGTGGCAGACCTGATCGATGCCATCTATGTGCAGGAGCGCAATGAGGATACCGATGCCCAGTGCGAAGCCGCCAAGGCTGCATGGGATGCCCTGACCGACACCCAGAAGGAACTGGTGGAAGGTGAGAACGCCGACCCCGACTACTTTGGCCGTGACACCGGCGATGCTTCCAAGGACGATGCCCGCAATCAGGACGACATTGGCGACAACGAGCTGCTGGTGGTCTCCTTCGGCACCTCCTTCAACGACAGCCGCGTGAAGGACATCAAGGGCATCGAGGATGCTCTGCAGGCCGCATACCCGGATTGGTCTGTGCGCCGCGCATTCACCGCACAGATCATCATCAACCATGTGCAGGCTCGTGATGGCGAAAAGATCGACAACATGCAGCAGGCCATGGACCGCGCTGTGGAAAACGGCGTGAAGAATCTGGTCGTCCAGCCCACCCACCTGATGCACGGTGCTGAGTACGACGAGATGATGGAAATGATCGACACCTACCGCGACAAGTTTGAATCTGTCGCTGTGGCTGAGCCCCTGCTGGGCGAGGTCGGTTCCGATGCCACCATCATCAATCAGGATAAGGAAGACGTTGCCAAGGCTGTCACCGCTGCTGCCGTGAAGGAAGCCGGCTACGACAGTCTGGATGCCGCTGCTGCGGACAAGGTCGCCTTTGTCTTTATGGGCCACGGCACCTCGCACACCGCAAAGGTGAGCTACAGCCAGATGCAGACCACTATGCAGACTCTGGGCTACGACAATGTGTTCATTGGCACCGTTGAGGGCAAGCCGGAAGAGACTGCCTGCGAGAACGTGATCGAGGCTGTTAAGGCTGCGGGCTACACCAAGGTCATCCTGCGCCCGCTGATGGTGGTTGCCGGCGATCACGCCAACAACGATATGGCCGGTGAGGATGCCGACTCCTGGCTGAGCCAGTTCAAGGCTTCCGGTGCTTTCGACAGCATCGACTGCCAGATCGCTGGTCTGGGTGAGATCGAGGATGTCCAGAACCTGTATGTCGCCCACACCAAGGCGGCGATCGATTCTCTGAACGGTTGATCAAACGAACCCTCTCCGTCTCGCGGCCGCTTTGCGGCATCCGGTGGAGAGGGTTCATTTTTTATCTGAACAATGGTATAATAAAAGCTGATTTTTATAATGTAGAGGTATTTCCTATGAAACGCGTTTTTTCCTGTGTTGTCGCTGCTTCTCTGGCACTGAGTCTGCTGGTGGGCTGCGGCGCTTCTTCCACGGCATCTTCTGCAGCTTCCAGTGCTGCTTCTTCCGAGGCGGCATCCTCTGTGGCTTCTTCTGCTGCTGAGATCGCCGCTTTGCCGGATGGTGTGTATACCGCCGAGTTTGACACCGACAGCAGCATGTTCCACGCCAACGAAGCCTGCGACGGCAAGGGCACCCTGACTGTGGAGAACGGCCAGATGACCTTCCATGTCAGCCTTGCTTCCACCCATATCGTCAACCTGTATCTGGGCAAGGCTTCCGATGCCGCCGACCACGAGGCCGACTGGCTGCAGCCCACCACAGATACCGTTACCTATTCCGACGGCACCTCGGAGGAGGTGTACGGCTTCGATATCCCGGTCACTGCTGTGGATACGGACTTTGACCTTGCCATTCTGGGCACCAAGGGCAAGTGGTACGACCATGTCGTCAGCGTGCGTGATGCCGTGGAAAAGGCTGCGGAAGCCGAGACCCCGGCAGACGGCACCTACACCTGTGAGGTGACGCTGGAAGGCGGCTCCGGCCGTGCCACCGTGGAGAGCCCCGCCGCCCTGACCGTGGCGGGTGGCAAAATGACCGCTACCATCGTGTGGAGCAGCCCGAACTATGATTATATGATCGTGGACGGCGAGAAGTATTTGCCCACCAACACCGAGGGCAATTCCACCTTTGAAATTCCGGTATCGGCGCTGGATACCGCACTGGATGTCACCGCCGACACCGTTGCCATGAGCACCCCCCACGAGATCGAGTATACGCTGACCTTTGATTCTGCAAGTCTGAAGTGACTCCCCCAGTCACCTTCTTTGGCAAAAAGATAAACTTTACCGTACTGCCAAAGCCTTCCTCTATGAGGGAGGTGGCACGGCGCAAGCCGTGACGGAAGGAGTTACCTATGAAGATCACCCGCAACCAATTTCTGAAACTGATCCCCGCTGCGGCGCTGACGCTGACCGGCTGCGGCAGCAAGGCTCAACCTGCCAATACGGAAAGTCTTGTTTTCTCCCATCATTACAAGCTGGACTATGCACAGCAGTTCACAGCGGACTGCTATGAGGGCGGCTATACCATGCTGACCATCGCGGAGTCGGATGCACGGTTCCTTGTTGTGCCGGAAGATGCTGCGGAGGTGGACGGTCTGCCTGCTGATGTGACTGTGCTGCGCCAGCCGGTGGAGAATATTTATCTGGTCTCCACCTCGGTGATGGATCTGCTTTTGCATCTGGACGCACTGGACAGCGTGGCCTTTTCCGGCACCAAGGCCGAGGGCTGGTATCTGCCCGCGGTGCAGCAGGCCATGGAAGAGGGAAAAATCGCGTATGCAGGCAAGTACAGCGCCCCGGATTACGAGCAGATCCTGGCAGCGGGCTGCCGCCTTGCCATTGAGAATACCATGATCCTGCACACGCCGGAGGTAAAGGAGCAGCTGGAACACTTTGGCATCCCGGTGCTGGTGGAGCGTTCCAGCTACGAGAGCGACCCGCTGGCCCGCATGGAGTGGATCAAGCTTTACGGCATCCTGCTGGGCAGGGAAGAACAGGCCGAGCAGGTGTTTTCCGCGCAGGAGACAGCCGTTCAGCCCATCCTCTCGCAGAAACCCACGGGAAAAAGCTGCGCCTTCTTCTCGCTGACCACCAACAACCTTGCCACTGTGCGCAAAGGCAGTGACTATGTGGCCCGCATGATCGAGATGGCGGGCGGCAGCTATGTCTTTGCGGACCTGACGGACAATGGCAACAGCCTTGCTACTATGAACCTGCCGCTTGAGGACTTCTATGCAGGTGCAAAGGATGCCGATGTGCTCATCTACAACAGCGCAATCGAGGGCATGATCGCATCGGTGAGCCAGCTGACCGAGCGTTTCCCACTGTTGAACGAGTTCAAAGCGGTGCAGAACGGTCAGGTGTGGTGCACCACCCAGAGCCTGTTCCAGCAGAGCATGGAGCTGGCAGACCTGATCGTGGATATGAACCGGGTGTTTACCAAGGGCACACCTGCCGCCAGTACCCTGAAATTTCTCACCCATGTGGATTAAAGAAGGGAAATTTTACAGAAAGGAAAGCCTATGACCCGTACCAGACGCCTTGCAGCCGCCTATATTGCCCTTGCGGCAGCCGTGGCTGTGCTTTTTGCACTGAACCTGTTCTGGGGCAGCGTATCCCTTGCACCGGGTGCGGTGCTGACGGCGCTGCTGGGCAAGGGCGGCGATGCGCTTGCGGGGAACATCATCCTGCAGCTGCGCCTGCCCCGCGCGGTCATGGCGGCGCTGTTGGGGGCAGCCCTCAGCGCGGCAGGCTACCTGCTGCAGACTTTTTTTGCAAACCCCATTGCCGGGCCATTTGTTATGGGCGTTTCCAGCGGCGCAAAGCTGGCGGTGGCCCTGACCATGGTGGTGTTTCTGGACCGCGGGATGCTGACCAGCTCGGCCATGATGATCGCGGCTGCCTTTGCGGGTGCCATGGCTTCCATGGCCTTTGTGCTGGCGGTGGCCCGGCGGGTGCAGCGCATGAGCATTCTGGTCATCTGCGGTGTGATGATCGGCTATATCTGCTCCGCCATCACCGATATCGTGGTGGCCTTTGCGCAGGATTCCAACATCGTCAATCTGCACAACTGGTCGCAGGGCAGCTTTTCCGGCGTGACATGGGCCAATGTGCAGGCTGCGGCACTGGTGGTGCTGCCTGCGCTGGCGGCATCCTTTCTGCTTTCCAAGCCCATGGCCGCCTACCAGATGGGCGAAGCATATGCCCGCAGCGTGGGCGTGAATGTCAAGCCTTTCTCGGCAGCGCTGGTGCTGCTATCCAGCCTGCTGGCGGCCTGCGTCACCGCCTTTGCGGGGCCGATCTCCTTTGTAGGCATCGCGGTGCCGCACCTTGTCAAGCAGCTGCTGGGCAGCGCAAAGCCGCTGTATGTGCTGCCGGGGTGCTGCTTGGGCGGTGCGGCTTTCTGCCTGTTCTGCGACCTGCTGGCCCGCAGTCTGTTCGCGCCCACGGAGCTGTCCATCAGCTCGGTCACGGCCGTGTTCGGCGCACCGGTGGTCATCTGGCTGCTGGTGCGGCGCAATTCAGAGCGGGAGGGCGCATGATGAACGAAAAAGCACTTTGCACTGCGCGGGAGCTTGCCATCGGCTACGGCAAGACACCGCTGCTCTCGGATATTTGCCTCGGGGTGCAGCCGGGCCAGATCCTGACTCTCATTGGCCCCAACGGCGCAGGCAAATCCACCTTACTGCGCACACTGGCGGGCCAGCTTGCCCCCATGGGCGGCACAGTGCTGCTGGCGGGGAAGGATCTTACTGCCTATACCGGAACGGAGCGGGCCAAAAAGCTGGCTCTCATGGCTCCCCACAGCCGCCGGATGGAGCTGACCACCTGTTTTGACTTTGTTTCGGCGGGGCGCTATCCCTACACCGGACGGCTGGGCATTTTGTCTGCCGAGGACAGGCAGCAGGTGCACAGAGCTTTGGAGCTGGTGGGCGCGGCACACCTTGCAGACCGGGATTTTAACCGCATCAGCGACGGCCAGCGCCAGCGCATCCTGCTGGCCCGGGCCCTGTGCCAGCAGCCGGAAGTGATCCTGCTGGACGAGCCGACCTCTTTTCTGGATATCAAGGGCAAGATCGAGCTGCTCACCATTTTAAAGGAGCTGGCCCATACCGGTCAGCTGGCGGTGATCCTGAGCCTGCACGAGCTGGAATTGGCCGAAAAAATAGCGGACACGGTGGTGTGCGTTTCGCCCGGCGGTGTTTCCGGCGTGCTGACCCCGGAACAGGCGTTTCAGCCGGAGAACATCCGCACCCTGTACGGCCTGACCGAACAGCAGTACACGGCTCTGTTTGGCACATCGGAGCCGGAAGCCGAAAAGGCACCCGCCGGAAAGCCGCAGTTTGAGCATTACGTCCGCAGCGGGCAGAAGCTGCTGCGCTGCGGCTATACCACCGGCACCTGTGCCGCGCTGGGGGCTGCCGGGGCGGCGCGTCTGCTGCTGACCGGCCGCGAACCGGAAACGGTGGCTCTGCGCACGCCCAAGGGCATTGTGGTGGAGGTGGCTCCCCTCTGGTGCCGCAGCACGGACACAGGTGCCGCATGTGCCATCCGCAAGGACGGCGGCGACGATGTGGATGTGACTACGGGCCTGCCGGTGGTCGCGTCAGTGGTGCTGGAACCGGATGCCCCCGGCGTGCGCATCTTTGGCGGCGAGGGGGTGGGCCGGGTGACGAAGCCCGGCCTTGACCAGCCCGTAGGGGAAGCCGCCATCAACCATGTGCCCCGCCAGATGATCGCCGAGGCGCTGGAACGGGAAGCTGAAAATGCTGCCTACACCGGCGGCTTTGCGGTGACCATCTCTGTGGAAGGCGGTGCCGAGACGGCAAAGCGCACCTTCAACCCGCACATCGGGGTGGAGGGTGGGCTTTCCATTCTGGGCACCAGCGGCATCGTGGAACCCATGAGCCAGCAGGCCATTCTGGATACCATCCAGCTGGAAATAAATCAGGCCGCACTGCGCGCAAAAAATGCCCCCGGCCCCCGGCGGCTGGTGCTGGCCCCCGGCAACTACGGGCTGGATTATCTGGCCAGCGCTCTGCCGCAGTTCGAGCGGTTCCCGGTGGTCAAAACTTCCAACTTCATCGGGGATACGCTGGATATGGCTGCCACGGCCAAATTTGAGGAAGTGCTTCTGGTAGGCCACGTGGGCAAGCTCTGCAAGCTGGCGGCAGGGGTCATGAACACCCACTCCCACACGGCGGATGGCCGCGCTGAAGTGTTTTGCGCCCATGCGGCGCTGTGCGGTGCCGCGCATGAGGTGTGCGCCGCCCTGATGGATGCCGCCACCACCGATGCCTGCCTTGACATTCTGGACGGCGCGCAGCTGCGTGCACCGGTGCTGGAAAGCATCCTTGCCGCCATCCAGATGCATCTGGACCGACGGGCAGGCGGGGCGTTCCGGGTGGGCGCGGTGCTCTTTTCCAACCAGCACGGCCCGCTGGGCGAAACAAAAACGGCAAAGGAGCTGATGCAGGAATGGCAGAACTGAAAGGTACATTTTACGGTGTCAGCGTCGGCCCCGGCGACCCGGAGCTGATGACGCTGCAGGCTGTGCGGCTCATCCGGCAGTGCCCGGTGCTGGCCGCGCCGCAGACTGCTTCCGGCCAGATGCTGGCGCTGGACATCGCCCGCAGTGCGCTGGGAGAAGCGCTGGACGGCAAGACCATCGTCCCGCTGTACTTTGCTATGAGCCGTGATCCGGCTGCGCTGGCGGCTTCGCACGAAAAAGCCGCCGCCGCGGTGCAGCAGTATCTGGATGCCGGGCAGGACGTTGCCATGCTGAACATCGGTGATGTTTCCATCTATGCCACCTTTGGTTACCTGCAGGAGATCTTGCAGGCCGGGGGTTATGCCACCGCCATGGCGGCAGGTGTGCCCAGCTTTTGTACGGCGGCGGCGCGGCTGAATGTGCCGCTGACCGGCGGCATGGATACGCCGCTTATCATTGCGCCCGGCGGCTGGACAGACCGCGTGCTGGAAATGCCCGGCACCAAGGTATTGATGAAAGCCGGCAGGCAATTGCCTGTCTTATTGGATACCCTGCAGCAGGCAGATAAGCTGAAAAAAAGCGCACTTGTGTGCAACTGCGGTCTGCCGGACGAGCGGGTCTACCCGGATCTTTCCCTTGAACGGCCGCAGGAACAGGCCGGTTATTTTGCCACCGTTTTGGTAAAGGAGTAACGTTATGGTACATTTTGTTGGTGCAGGCCCCGGCGCACCGGACCTCATCACCCGGCGGGGCGCGGCCCTGCTTCAGAAAGCCGACTGCATCATCTATGCGGGCAGTCTGGTGAACCCGGCCCTGCTGGGCCTTGCAAAGGCAGACTGCGCCATTTATAACAGCGCTGAAATGACGCTGGAGCAGGTGCTGGATGTGATGCGGCAGATGGAAGCTGCGGGTAAGATCACCGTGCGCCTGCACACCGGCGACCCCAGCCTTTACGGTGCCATCCGGGAGCAGATGGATGTGCTGGACGCCGAGGGCATTCCCTACGATGATACCCCCGGTGTGTCCAGCTTCTGCGGTGCAGCGGCGGCACTGAATGCAGAGTACACGCTGCCCACCGTGAGCCAGACCGTCATCATCACCCGCATGGAGGGCCGCACCCCGGTGCCGGAAAAAGAAAAGCTGGCAAGCCTTGCCGCCCACGGGGCAACGATGGTCATTTTCCTATCCATCGGCCTTGTGGACAAAGTACAGCAGGCGCTTCTGGCAGGCGGTGCCTATACGCCGGATACCCCGGCAGCGGTGGTATATAAGGCCACATGGCCGGAAGAAAAAACGGTGCGCTGCACCGTAGGTACGCTGGCGGAAAGCGTTCATGCAGCGGGTATCACCAAAACGGCGCTCATCGTGGCAGGCGGCTTTCTGGGCCGGAATTATGAGCGCAGCAAGCTCTACGACCCGGCCTTTACCACCGAGTTCCGCAAGGGGACAGACCGGTGACCCGCGCCTATCTGGCCTTTACGGCAAAGGGCCTTGCACTGGCCCAAAAACTGGCGGCGGCATATCCCGGCAGCGTGGCCCGCTGCGGCCATGAAGCCGGGCAGGTGCACCTTGCCGATTGGACGGCCCGCCAGTTTGCCGGGAGCGATGCCCTTGTTTTTGTAGGTGCTGTGGGCATTGCGGTGCGGGCCATTGCGCCCCACTGCCAAAGCAAGGCGCAGGACCCTGCCGTTGTGGTGCTGGACGAGTGCGGCCGCTTTGCCGTGCCCATCCTCTCAGGCCACCTGGGCGGTGCCAACGACCTTGCCCGGGCGCTTGCCGCTGTGTGCGGTGCGGTGCCGGTGATCACCACAGCCACCGACGCAAACGGTGTGTTTGCGGTGGACGAGTGGGCAAAGCACCAGAACTGCACCGTGCTGGAGCCGGAGCGCATCAAGCTTGTCAGCGGTGCACTGCTGGCGGGCAAAACGGTGCAGTTTGCATCCGACTGGCCCATTGCGGGTGCACCGCCTGATGGGATCACGGCGGGAGATGCCCCGGACTTTGCCCTCACCCTCTGCCCGGCGGGGGATGCGCTGCATCTGGTGCCGCGCATCGGCGTGCTGGGCGTGGGCTGCAAACGCGGCACCGGCACCGAAACGCTGGCCGAAGCCTTTGCAGCTTTCTGTGCCCAGAACCGCCTTGCGCCGCAATGCATCACGGCGGCGGCAAGCATCGACTTAAAACAAAACGAGGCGGGCCTGCTGACCTTCTGTAAGAGCCACAGCTGGCCGGTGCAGTTTTTCACAGCGGAACAGCTGCGTGCCGCCCCCGGCAGCTTTACGCCTTCGGCCTTTGTGCAGAGCGTTACCGGCGTGGATAATGTCTGTGAACGGTCGGCAGTGCTGGCCGCAGACGGGACACTCGTTTTTCACAAATATGCCCATACCGGCGTGACCTTTGCGCTGGCCGTGCGGCCCTATGCCCCGGACTGGAGGTGGCAGAATGTTTGACCCGATGGAATTTGAGATCGACGAACCGGAAAAGATAGTCTACGTGGTGGGCATTGGCCCCGGAGATGTTTACTACCTGACACAGGAAGCCCGGAATGTTCTGGAACACGCAGATGCCATCTGCGGCTATAAACTTTATCTTGACCTGATCGAGCAGGAGTTCCCATGTGAGGAATATTATTCCACCGGCATGACCAAGGAGATCGACCGCTGCCGCTGGGCGCTGGAAAAGGCGGATACCGGCAGGCGCGTGGTGATGGTGTGCAGCGGCGACGCAGGCGTTTACGGTATGGCCAGCCCTGTGCTGGAACTGGCGCAGGATTACCCGGACGTTGCCGTAGAAGTGGTGCCCGGCCTTACGGCCGCCCTCAGCGGTGGGGCTGTGCTGGGCGCGCCGCTGGCCCACGATTTCTGCGTGATCTCCCTTTCCGACCGGCTTACCCCGTGGGAGGTCATCGAAAAGCGGCTGGCCTGCGCAGCGCAGGGAGATTTCTGCGCTGCACTCTATAATCCTTCCTCCAAGGGCAGGCCGGACTACCTGCAAAAGGCAGTGCGCATCCTGCGCGCAAACGGCAAGGCGGATGATACCGTCTGCGGCCTTGTGCGCAACATTGGCCGCGAGGGCCAGAGCGCCCGGGTGCTGACGCTGGCCGAGCTGGAAAACACGCCGGTGGATATGTTCACCACCGTGTATATCGGCAACAGCAATACCCGCGCCCTTTCGGGCCGGATGGTCACGCCGCGGGGGTACCGTAAGTGAAGGCGGTCGTGTTCAGCGGCACCACCGAGGGCCGTCGCTTTTCCAAAAAGCTGGCAGAGCTTGGCGTTGTGGTAACGGTGTGCGTGGCAACGCCGCTGGGTGCCGAGGAGCAGGGCGAAATGGCGGGCATCACGGTGCACGCCGGGCGGCTGCAGCCGGATGCCATGGCGGCATTGCTGGCGGGAGCTGATCTCTGCGTGGATGCCACCCACCCTTATGCAGTGGATGCCACCAGGAACATCCGCGCTGCAGCGGTGCAGGCGGGTGTGGAATACCGCCGCCTGCTGCGTGCGCAAAGCCCTTTGCCGCCCGGCTGTGCGGTGTTTGAAACAGCAGCGCAGGCTGCAGAATATCTGGCCGGGACAGAGGGCAATATCCTGCTTGCCACCGGTGCCAAGGAGCTGGCTGTGTTTGCCGGGCTGGAACCGGCGCGGCTTTACCCGCGCGTCCTGCCCACGCCGGAGGGCATTGCCGCCTGTGAAGCGGCCAATGTCCCGCACCGGAACATCATTGCCATGCAGGGGCCGTTCAGTCTGGCGCTGAATAAGGCGTTAATAACACAGTTCCAGATCCGGTACCTCGTCACCAAGGACGGCGGCGCAGCGGGCGGCTTTGCCGAGAAGGTGCAGGCCGCTGCCGATACCGGCGCACAGCTGGTGGTGCTGCGCCGCCCGCCGGAAACTGGCGAGACGGAAACACAAATTTTAGCGTATTGCAAGGAGATTTTGCAATGGTCACACTGATCGGCATGGGCAGCGGAAAATGGGAAGCCCTTTCGGCGCAGGCGCAGCAGGCTGTGCGCAGCGCGGGCCTTGTGTTCGGTGCAAAGCGGCTGCTGGCGGGCCTGCCTGCAGACTGCACGGCCCGGCAGTTCGCGCTCTACCAGCCCGCTGACATTCTGGAAACACTGGCACAAAACCCCGGGCAGGATGCTGCCGTGCTTTACAGCGGCGATACCGGATTTTACTCCGGTGCGTCCGGTCTGCTCACGCCGCTGCGGGCGCTGGGCATCCCCGCGCGGGTGTATCCGGGCGTTTCCAGCATCCAGCTGCTTTCAGCGGCGCTGGGCCGACCGTGGCAGGACTGGAAGCTGGTCTCGGCCCATGGCTGTGCCTGCGACCCGGTGGCCGAGTGCATGATGAACCGTTCGGTGTTCTTCCTCACCGGCGGCACTGAAACGCCCGCCTCTCTGTGCCAGAAGCTGACCGATGCCGGTATGGGCGAAGCCCACGGCGTGGTGGGCGAAAACCTTGGCACCGAGGCGGAAGCCATCCGCTACGGCTCTGCTGCAGAGCTGGCGGGGCAGAGCTTTGCACCACTCAGCGTGCTTCTGGTGGAAAACTTTGATCTGCCGCAGCTGCGTGCGCCGGGCTTCCCGGACGAAAGCTTCATCCGGAGCGAGGTGCCCATGACCAAGCAGGAGGTGCGCGCTGCTGCGCTGGCAAAGCTGGCGGTAATGCCCACCGACACTCTGTGGGATGTGGGCGCAGGCACCGGCAGTGTGAGCGTGGAGCTTGCGCTAGCGGCACCCAAAGGCCGCGTTTACGCCGTGGAGTGTGAACCGGATGCCTGTGAACTGATCCGTAAAAACCGGGCAAAGTTCCATGCTTGCAACCTCATCCTCATCGAGGGCCGCGCACCGGATGTGCTGGCAGACCTGCCTGCGCCGGATGCCGTGTTCATCGGCGGCACCAAAGGCGGCATGGAAGCCGTGCTGGATGAAGTGCTCGGCAAGAATCCGAACGCACGCATCTGCATTTCGGCCATTGCGCTGGAAACGCTGGGCGCTGCCATTGCCGCCCTCACGGCCCGGGGCCTGACCGCAGAGGTAACGCAGATCGCCGTCAGCCGCACAAAACCGGCGGGCCGACTGCACCTGCTCATGGCCAATAACCCCATCTTCCTCATTACGGGTACACGCAAATGATGCAATTCCTCATCGCCGCGCCTTCTTCCGGCAGCGGCAAGACCACTGTTGCCTGCGCAGTGTTGGCGGCGCTGAAAAAGCGCGGGGCCGACCCCTGTGCGTTCAAAAGCGGGCCGGACTACATCGACCCCATGTTCCACCGCTCGGCTCTGCAGGTGGACAGCCACAATCTGGATCTGTTTCTTTCCAACAGGGATATGGTGCGGGCCATTTTTGCCCGCTATGCCGCCGGGCATGGTGCCGCCGTGTGCGAGGGCGCTATGGGCTTTTATGATGGTCAGGGCCTGACCACCCGTGCCAGCGCTTGGGAACTGGCGGATACGCTGGGCCTGCCGGTGCTGCTGGTGGTACAGCCCAAGGGTGCCAGCGTGACGCTGGCCGCACAAATTCAGGGCCTTGTGAGCTTCCGCAAAAACAGCCATGTTTCGGGCATCCTGCTCAATGATTGTTCCGAAAAGCTGTATAAAATGCTCAAGGCCCTGCTGGAAAGGGAGACCGGCCTGCCGGTGCTGGGCTATCTGCCCCATTTGCCGCAGGCAGCGGTAGAAAGCCGACACCTCGGCCTGAAGACTGCAGATGAAATTGCCGACCTGCAGGAAAAGATCACCCTGCTGGCCGATGCACTGGTGCTGGATTGGCAGCGCCTTGCCGTGCTGACCGAAAAGCCTGCGCCGGAAGCTTTGCCGGGAGCAGCTGCACCCACATCCGTCCGCATTGCGGTGGCAAAGGACGAGGCGTTCTGCTTTACCTATGCCGAAACGCTGGACGCACTGCGGGATGCCGGGGCGGAGCTTGTGCTTTTCAGCCCGGTGCAGGATGCGGTTTTGCCGGAAAATATAGGTGGGCTGTATCTGCCCGGCGGCTACCCGGAGCTGTACGCCAAAACGCTGAGTGAAAACAAAACCATGCTGGCTTCCATCCGGCAGGCCGTGCAGGCGGGCCTGCCCACAGCGGCCGAATGCGGCGGCTTTTTGTATCTGGGCCGGAGCCTTGAGGATGTCGACGGTAAGGCGTGGCCCATGGCAGACGTTCTGCCGGGCGATGGCATCCGGGTGGGAAGGCTGGTGCGCTTTGGCTATGCCGAAATGACTGCCAAGGCGGACAGTATGCTCTTCTGCGCCGGAGAAACGCTGCCCATCCACGAATTCCACCACTGGGATTCCACCGCAAACGGCACTGCATTTACTGCCTGCAAAAACGAAAAAATGCAGTGGGAATGCGGCTTTGCAAACGAGAATTTCTATGCGGGGTTCCCGCATTTATACTGGGCGGGCACGCCCCTGCCGGGCCGCTTTGTGCGCGCGGCAGAACGATACAGCAAAACAAAAGGATGACCAAAATGACCGAAACGGAACTGAATGCACTTTTGGCGGGTATCACCCCGGCCAACGAAGCCGCCCGTGCGGCGGCACACGCCCACTGGGCCAGCCTTGCAAAGCCTCTGGGCGGGTTGGGCCGGCTGGAGACCATGCTGGAGGATGCCGCCGCCCTTACCGGCAGTGCGGAGCTTGATCTTTCCCGCCGGGTGGTGGTGGTGCTCTGCGCGGATAACGGCGTGGTGGCGCAGGGCGTGAGCCAGACCGGGCAGGAAGTGACCCGTGCCGTGGCCGAAAACCTTGCCATGCGGCGCACCAGTGTGTGCCAGATGGCCCGCACGGCCCACTGCGATGTTCTGCCCGTGGATATGGGCATGGCAGGCGAACCGGTGCCCGGCGTGCGCAGCTGCCGCATTGCCGCAGGCACGGCGGATTTTACCCAAGGCCCTGCCATGAGCCGGGCCGAGGCCGTGCAGGCCGTTGGGGAGGGCATTGCCCTTGCCCGGGAACTGGCAGAGGATGGCTACAGGCTCATCGCCACCGGTGAAATGGGCATTGGCAATACCACCACCTCCAGCGCGGTGGCGGCAGTGCTGCTGGGCCAGCCCGTGGAGCTTATGACCGGGCGCGGTGCGGGCCTCTCGGACGAAGGGCTTGCCCGCAAGGTGGATGCCATCTGCCGCGGCATCCTTTGCAATGAGCCGGACCCGGAAGACACATTGGATGTGCTTTCCAAGCTTGGCGGCTTTGATATCGCGGGCCTGTGCGGTGTGTTTCTGGGCGGTGCACTGGCCGGCGTGCCAGTGCTGGCAGATGGCTTTATCAGCGGAGTGGCCGCGCTGTGCGCCGTGCGGCTGTGCCCGGCGGCGGCAAAGGCTGTGTTTGCAAGCCACTGCTCGGCAGAGCCTGCCGCGCGCATCGTGCTGGAAGCACTGGGCAAGGCACCCATCATTACGGCGGGGCTGCATCTGGGCGAGGGCACCGGCGCGGTGGCCAGCATCCCGCTGTGGGATATGGCGTTGGCCGTATACGGCGGGTGCTACTCCTTTGCGGAGGGCGGCATTGCGCCGTATACGCCCCAATGTTGACGCTGGTTCTGGGCGGCGCGGCCAGCGGCAAAAGTGAATATGCCGAGAGCCTTGTGCTCAGGACCACCGGCCCCCGCTACTATCTTGCCACCATGCAGGTGTGGGATGCCGAGTGTGCCGCCCGGGTAGAAAAGCACCGCAAAATGCGGGCCGCAAAGCAGTTTGAAACGGTGGAGTGTCCCTTGCATCTGGACAATGTGCGCCTGCCTGCGCGGGGCACTGCCTTGCTGGAAGACCTGGGCAACCTTGCCGCCAACGAGCTGTACGACCCGGCGGGAGCAGGGGAAAACGCGGCCAAAGCCATCCTGCACGGGCTGGAAAGCCTTGCAGCCCAGTGCGAAAACCTCATCGTTGTTTCCAACGAGGTGTTCAGCGGCGGGGCCGACTATGCCGGTGACACAGGCCGCTATCTGCTGGCACTGGCGCAGGTGAACAATGCCTTTGCCGCCCGGGCCGACAATGTGGTGCGGGTGGTATGCGGCATCCCAGTCTATCATAAAGGAGTGGAAAAATGATCGTTTTGCAGACCATTGCGGTGGCCTTTGCCATGTTTTCGGCCATCCCGGTGCCGCAGTTCGACTGGAATGAAAAGAATATGCGCTACGCCATGTGCGCCTTCCCGCTCATTGGTGTCGTTATTGGTGCAGCGTGGTGTGTGTGTGGCGCGCTGCCCCTGCCAGGCTTTGCCAAGGCGGCGGGCTTTGCGCTGATCCCGGTATGGATCACCGGCGGCATCCATCTGGACGGCTATGCCGACACCTGCGATGCCCTTTCCAGCTACGGCGACCGAGAAAAGAAGCTGGAAATATTAAAAGACCCCCATTGCGGTGCCTTTGCGGTCATCCGGCTGTGCAGCTATTTTCTGGCCTATTTTGCCCTGTGCACCTGTGTGAGTTTTACACCCCGCGTGGGTGTGCTGTGGGTTCTGGCACTGGTGCTGGAACGGGCGCTTTCGGGCCTTGCGGTGGCATCGTTCCCCATGGCAAAAAACACCGGTCTTGCACACACCTTTGCCACTGCAGCAGACAAAACTGTGGTGCGCCGGGTGCTGGCGGTGCTGGCCGCAGTGCTGTGCGTGGGTATGGCGGCGCTGGGCGGCTGGGCGCTGGTGCTGGCAGCGCTGGCGGTGCTCTGGCGCTACCATGCCGTGAGCCGGAAACAGTTCGGCGGCATCACCGGCGACCTTGCCGGATGGTTTTTGCAAAAGGCCGAGCTCTGGATGCTGGCGGCGCTGTGTGCCTGCCAGTGGGGAGGGCTGCTATGATCTTTATTACCGGGCCGCTCTACAGCGGCAAGCGCACCTTTGCGCAAACACTTCCCGGCAAGCGTCTTTCGGACGTGCAGGTATTGGCTGCCGATGCCGCCGACCTGCCTGCCTTGGCAGATAAGCTTGCCCATGAATACGATATCCTCATCGCCACCGAGGTAGGCGGCGGTGTTGTGCCGATGGATGTCAAACAGCGCGCAGACCGCGAGGCGGCGGGCAGGCTTGCCTGCCTGCTGGCCGCACGGGCCGAATGCGTTGTGCAGATGTTCTGCGGCATCCCCACGGTTTTGAAAGGAGAATTGTCTCAATGCTGATCTATCTTCTGCGTCATGGCCAGACGGAATACAACGCCCAGAAGCGTTATCAGGGCCAGCGCGACATCCCGCTCTCACCCGAAGGCGCTGCTCAGCTGCGCCGGGCAGATTTTGACCCCGATGTGGTCTATGTTTCCACCTTGCAGCGCACCAGCCAGACGGCGCGCATCCTGTTCCCGGAGGCGAAGCTTGTGCCGGTGGACGGCCTGAAAGAGATGTGCTTTGGCAGCTTTGAGGGCCGCAATTTCATCGAGATGGAAAAGGACCCCGAGTATCAGGCATGGGTGAAGGCCAACTGCGAAAGCCCCTGCCCGGATGGAGAGCGCAAGACGGATTTTTCAGATCGCATCTGCCGCACCGTGGCAGAGCTGATCGATAAAGCTCTTGCCGCAGGCGAAGAACGGCTGGTCATTCTGGCCCACGGCGGCACCCAGATGGCCGCCATGGAGCGGTTTGCCGTCCCCCACAGGGACTATTACGCATGGTGCGGACCCAACGCGGGCGGCTTTGTGCTGGATGCAAAGGACTGGACGGAAAAGCATCTGCTGTATCTCGTGAAGACCGTCCAGTACACAAAGGAGAGCAGGGCATGATCCTTCAGGCAGTTGTCGGCGGTTTTGTGCTGGACGCGCTCTTCGGCGACCCGGCGTGGCTGCCGCACCCGGTGGTGCTTATGGGCAGATGCATCTCCCGGCTGGAAAAGTTCCTGCGCGCCCGCCTGCCCGGCACCCCGCAGGGCGAGCTGCTGGGCGGTGCCGTGACGGCGTTCTGCCTGCCGGTGGGCACCTTTCTGGTCACGAGCCTTGTGTGTCTGGCGGCGGCAAAGCTCAGCCCGTGGCTGGGCCTTGCGGTGCAGATGTTCTGGTGCGGGCAGGCGCTGGCGGCAAGGGGCCTTGCGCAGGAGAGCACAAATGTGTATAACGAGCTGGTTCGGAACGACCTGCCCGCCGCTCGCAAAGCCGTGAGCCGCATCGTGGGCCGCGACACCCAGAACCTGACCGCAGAGGGTGTGACCAAAGCTGCGGTGGAAACGGTGGCCGAAAATGCCAGCGACGGCGTCATTGCGCCGCTGCTGTATATGCTCATCGGCGGGGCACCGCTGGCGCTGACCTACAAGGCTATCAATACCATGGACAGCATGCTGGGCTACAAAAACGAGAAGTATCTTTACTTTGGCCGCGCAGCCGCGAAGCTGGACGATGTGGCCAACTACATCCCCAGCCGCATTGCCGCCCTTTTGTGGGTGGCCGCTGCGGCCTTTACCGGCAACGATGCCAAGGGCGCATGGCGCATCTGGCGGCGGGACCGGCGCAACCACGCCAGCCCCAACAGCGCCCAGACCGAAAGCGCCTGCGCCGGTGCACTGGGCGTGCAGCTGGCCGGCCCGGCCTACTATTTTGGCGAATATTACCCCAAGCCTACCATCGGCGATGCCCTGCGCCCCATTGAACCGCAGGACATCCTGCGCGCCAACCGCATGATGTATGTGGCAAGCGGCTTTGCGCTGGCATGGGGTGCAGCAATACGGGGGTTCCTTGCATGAAACAATTGACCCATGGCGGCGACTGGGCGGGCTATCGCGCCGAGTTTGGCCGCGACCCGCTGGATTTTTCGGCCAATGTCAGTCCGCTGGGGCTGCCGGAAGGGGTGGCAAAGGCCATTACGGCAGCGCTTGCCACGGCCGACCGCTACCCCGACCCGCTGTGCCGGGCCCTGCGTGAAAAACTGGCGGTGGCTGAGGGAGTGCCCGCCGAATGGCTGCTGTGCGGCAACGGCGCGGCAGACCTCATCTTCCGGCTGGCGCTGGCTGCAAAGCCCCGCACTGCACTGGTAACGGCCCCCACTTTTGCCGAGTATGCCACCGCCCTTGAAACGGCAGGCTGCACGGTGGAACGGCATTTTTTGCGGGAAGAAAACGATTTTACGGTGACGAAAGATCTCCTGAACGCGGTGCACCTGGGTACAAATATGGTGTTCCTCTGTCAGCCCAACAACCCCACCGGTCAGCTGGCAGAGCCTGCCCTTGTGGAAGCGCTGCTGCGCAGATGCGAAGCCGTGGGTGCGGTGCTGGCCGTGGACGAATGCTTTCTGGATTTTCTGCCGGAGGGCGAAGGCCTTTCGGCAAAGCATCTGCTGAAAAACAGCAAAAAACTGATTATTTTAAAAGCCTTCACCAAGCTTTACGGCATGGCAGGCGTGCGTCTGGGCTATTGCCTGTGCTCTGATACAGAGCTGCTTGCCCGGATGCGGGCAGCGGGCCAGCCGTGGGCGGTTTCCAGTCTGGCACAGGCGGCGGGCATTGCTGCGCTGGATGAGACGGAATATGTGGCGAAGGTGCGTGCATTGATCGAAGCACAGCGGCCTGTGCTGGCAGACGGCCTGCGGGCGCTGGGCCTGCGGGTGATCGAGGGCCGGGTTAACTATCTGCTGTTCCGCGCGCCGGAAGCGCTGGGCGAAGCGCTGCGCCGCAAGGGTGCGGTACTGCGCAGCTGCGGCAATTATCCGGGCCTTGATGCCAGCTGGTACCGCACCGCCGTGCGCACAGAAAACGAGAACCGGCAGCTGCTTGCACTGCTGGCCGAGACCCTGCCGGAGGTGGCACAATGAGCAAGGCAAAATGCATTATGGTGCAGGGCACCATGAGCGGTGCGGGCAAAAGCCTGCTGTGCGCGGCGCTGTGCCGCATCTTTGCGCAGGATGGCTACCGCGTGGCCCCTTTCAAAAGCCAGAACATGGCCCTGAACAGCTTCGTCACCCGCAACGGTGCAGAGATGGGCCGTGCTCAGGTGGTGCAGGCACAGGCTGCAGGCGTGGAGCCGGATGTGCGCATGAACCCCATCCTGCTCAAGCCCAGCAGCGATGTGGGCAGTCAGGTGATCGTGAACGGCAAGGCCCGGGGCCAGATGCCTGCCGCCGCCTACTTTAAAATGAAGCGCAGCCTTATCCCGGACATTCTGGAAGCCTACAACAGCCTTGCCGCCGAGAACGACATTATCGTGATCGAAGGCGCGGGCAGCCCGGCGGAGATCAACCTGAAAGCCGACGATATCGTCAACATGGGCCTTGCAAAGCTGGTGGATGCGCCGGTGCTTCTGGCGGGCGATATCGACCGGGGCGGCGTATTCGCGCAGCTGTACGGCACTGTGGAGCTGCTGGAAGCCGACGAGCGTGCCCGCATCAGGGGCCTCATCATCAACAAGTTCCGGGGCGATGTGGAGATCCTGCGGCCCGGCCTTGCCATGCTGGAAGAAAAAACGCAGCTGCCCGTGCTGGGCGTAGTGCCGTACCTGCGGGTGGAGATCGAGGACGAGGACTCCCTCTCCGACCGGCTGGATACAAAAGCTGCGGTCAAGCCGCTGGATATCGCCATCCTGCGCCTGCCGCATGTATCCAACTTCACCGATTTTATCCCGCTGGAACAGCACCCGCTGCTGGGCGTGCGGTATGTGCAGCGCACCCGCCAGCTGGGTGCACCGGATCTCGTCATCCTGCCCGGCACCAAGAACACCATGGACGACCTGCGCTGGCTGCGGGAAAGCGGACTGGAAGCGGCGGTGCTCAGGCTTTCGGCAGCCGGTACGCCGGTGCTGGGCGTGTGCGGCGGCTATCAGATGCTGGGCGAACAGCTCTGCGACCCGGCAGGGGAGGAGAGCGGCACCCCCTGCACCCTGCGGGGCCTTGGCCTGCTGCCCACCACGACGGTGTTCGGCACCGAAAAGCACCTGACCCAGACCACAGCCTGTGTGACCACAGAACCCTTTGCAGGCGCAAAGCTGACGGGCTACGAGATCCACGCAGGCCGCACCGAGGTGCGGGGCAGTGCGTTCTGCATCCTTGCAGACGGCACGCCGGAGGGCTGTGTGCAGGACGGTGTATTCGGTACCTATCTGCACGGCCTGTTCGACACCGGCGAACTGACCGAAAAACTGACCGCATTTTTGTGCAAACGGAAGGGCATCGATCCGGCCGGGGCCGAGCTTATCCCCATGGAGCAGTACCGTCAGCAGCAGTTTGATCTGCTTGCCGATGGTGTGCGCGCGGCACTGGATATGCCCGCCATCTATGCCGCCATGGGAATGCAAAAAGGAGACAACACATGACACCGCAGCATCATCTGCCCGCCGACATTGAACGGACGAGCATCTCCATTATCACAAGGGAATTGGACGAGCTGGGCCTGACCCCGCCGCCGGAGATGGCTGCGGTGGTCAAGCGGGTCATCCACACCACCGCGGATTTCGACTATGCCAAAAATCTGCGCTTTACACCCGGCGCGGTGGAAGCCGCAGTCAAGGCCCTGCACGCGGGTGCTTTCATCGTTACCGACACCAATATGGCGCTGGCGGGCATCACAAAGCCGGGCCTGAAAAAACTGAACGGTGAAGCCATCTGCTACATGGCAGACCCCGCTGTGGCCGAAGCCGCAAAGCAGGCGGGCACCACCCGTGCCGTTGCCGCCATGCACCGCGCTGCCCGGGAGCACCCGGGGGCCATTCTGGCCATTGGCAATGCGCCCACGGCCCTTTTGACCATTGCGGAGGAAATGGAAGCCGGTCTGCGGCCTGCGCTGGTCATTGGCGTGCCGGTGGGGTTTGTGAATGTGGTGGAAAGCAAGGAAGTACTGTTTGCCGCCTGCGAGCGATACGGCGTGCCTGCCATCGCCGCCATGGGCCGCAAGGGCGGCAGCAATGTGGCTGCAGCCATCTGCAACGCCCTCATTTACTCTGCCGCCGAAATGCTGGACCCCTCTGCCAGAGGGTGGAACGGATAAGGCGGAAACAGTATAACATCAAAAACCCGGAACCCTTTTTGAGCCGTTTTGGCCGAGAAAAGGTTCCGGGTTTTGTTCATGATTTTTTCAGAGAGCTATTTTGCAACAGCCCCATTTTCACGGAAAAGGTCCGAACCGAGCACGGCATCCACACTGCCGGCATCAGGCTGCGGGGAACGCCTTGTTCCACACTTCGATCACCTTGAACTTCGGGGTCCAGCCTTCGGGCTCGAAGCGGTCGCCCTTGGCACCCATGGTGCCCTGCTCGGTGCACCACTGTGCGGCCTTGGCCATATCAGGGTCGGTCACATCCGCAAAGGCGGGTGCGCACACGCTCAGCACCATGCACAGCGCCACGATGGCCGAAAGCAGCCTTTGGGTCAGGGTCGTCTGCTTCATATGGAATTCCTCCTTTTTGCTTACGGGGGGGTATGCGTCCGCCTTGAAAATACCATATTTCACCTTCTTTTTCAATAAAACCTGCGTGAAACGCCCCAAAACCTGCGTGAAAAACGTTTTGAACCGCTGTGCGCGCCTTTGCCCCCTCTTGCAATTTGTGCGCAAAGGGTGTAAAATACAGTCACAATCAAATACAGGGGAGCTTGTAAAGCAGGCTGAGAGGAAGTACCCAAACTTCGACCCTTTTACCTGATGCGGATAATGCCGCCGTAGGAAGTCAGAATGGATGATTTTTTGCAGGAGGCACCGCGGAAGGTGTCTCCTGTTTTTTGTTGTGTACCTATTACCATTAAGGAGGATACCTTGTACTTTTCTGCGGAAGTGCCGCAGCGGGCTGAGGGGGAGCGCCCTGAGCTTTGTAACCGTCAGCGATGGGAAGCCGTGTTCCGGCGTGAGAGGAGACCAGCAAGTCTCGACCGCTTCTTATAGTTCCTGCGCCGGGTCTGGCACCGGGTGCGGGCTGTTTGCGGAGGCGCTGTATGGTTTTTGCTGCTTCCGCAGGTTTGGAAAGGAGCCTTGCCTTATGAAAAAACTCTCTGTGAAAAAGCTGGCGCTGGCCGGCATGCTGTGCGCTCTGTGCGTGGTGGGCAGCGTATTCAGCTTCCCCATGTTCGGCAGCAAATGTGCACCCATCCAGCACATGGTCAATGTGACCTGCGCGGTGCTGCTTGGCCCGTGGTGGGGCGTGGGCGTGGCCTTTGTGGCCTCGCTGCTGCGCAATCTGCTGGGTCTGGGCAGCCTGATGGCCTTCCCCGGCAGCATGTTCGGCGCACTGCTGTGCGGCCTTGTGTACCATAAGACCAAAAACATCCTTGCCACCATGGTGGGCGAGGTGTTCGGCACCAGCATTCTGGGCGGCCTGTGCGCTTACCCGGTGGCCATCTTCCTCATGGGCAAGAGCGCCGGCGACATCGCGTTCTATGCCTACATCGTGCCGTTCCTCATCTCCACTGCAGTGGGTTCCATCATTGCGGGCGTGCTGGTGTACAGCCTGCAGCGCTCCGGCGCACTGCGCTCCATGCAGAACAGTCTTTCCTGACGGAGGGGCACCCGAATGTTCAAAACAGAATTCGAGAACCTGCGCCGCACCTGCCCGCTCATCCATAACATTACCAACTACGTCACCGTGAACGACTGCGCCAACATGGTGCTGGCCTGCGGTGCTTCGCCCATCATGGCCGACGATGCCGCCGAGGTGGAGGACATCACCACCATCTGCGGCGGTCTGAACATCAACATCGGCACCCTGAACAGCCGCACCATCACCAGCATGCTGCTGGCGGGCAAAAAGGCAAACCAGCTGGGCCATCCTGTGGTGCTGGACCCGGTGGGTGCGGGTGCATCCCGCCTGCGCACCGACACGGCTTTCCGCCTGCTCAGGGACGTAAAGTTCACCGTGATCCGCGGTAACATCTCCGAGATCAAAACGCTGGCCTCCGGCGCGGGAACCACCAAGGGCGTGGATGCCGATGTGGCCGATAAAGTTACTGAGGCCAATCTGGACAGTGCCGTGGCCTTTGCCAAGGCCTTTGCAGCCCAGACGAGTGCCGTTATTGCCATTACCGGTGCCATCGACATCGTGGCCGATGCCGAAAAAGCCTACTGCATCCGCAACGGCAATGCTATGATGAGCAGCATCACCGGCACCGGATGCCAGCTTTCGGCCCTGACGGCGGCGTTCGTCACCGCCAACCCCGGACATCCGCTGGAAGCCGCTGCAGCTGCAGTGTGCGCCATGGGCCTTGCGGGCGAGACCGCCCACAAGCGCCTGACCCCGCTGGACGGCAACTCCACCTACCGCAATTATATCATCGATGCCATTTACAATATGACCCCGGATCAGCTGGAAGAAGGAGCAAACTATGAAGTGCGATAAGCAGAACATGCTTCTGTATGCCGTCACCGACCGCGCATGGGTGGGAAAGCAGACCCTCTATGAACAGGTGGAGAGCGCCCTGAAGGGCGGTGTCACCTGTGTGCAGCTGCGTGAAAAAGAGCTGGACGACGAAGCCTTTCTGAAAGAGGCTGTGGAGATCCATGCTCTGTGCCAGCGCTACGGCGTGCCGTTCTTTGTGAACGACAATGTGGACATTGCCATCCGCTGCCACGCCGAGGGCGTGCATGTGGGGCAGGAGGATATGGCCGCAGCGCAGGTGCGCGCCCGTGTGGGCGACGGTATGATGATCGGCGTTTCCGTCCACAGTGTGGAGGAAGCACTGGAAGCCGTCAAGCACGGCGCAGACTGCCTTGGCGTGGGCGCAGCCTTTGCCACCCATACCAAGACCGATGTGGACGTTCTGCCCCACGAGACCCTGAAGGCCATCTGTGATGCCGTGGACATCCCGGTGGTGGCCATTGGCGGCATCCACAAGGAGAACATCCTGCAGCTCAAGGGCACCGGTGTGGATGGCGTGGCCCTTGTGAGCGCCATCTTTGCAGCAGACGACATCGAGACCGAGTGCAAAGAGTTGAAAGCCCTGTCGGAGCAGATCATCTGACCGATCCCGCGGCAAACCGGGGACACCACCTTGGGCCGCGTTATAAAATTCATGGAGAAAACCAACATGAAAAGCGTATTTTGCGCAGGTGCCGGCATCCAGAACGTTCTGTTTTTTCTGAATGACGGCTGCCTTTCCCTACCCTTGTATGACCAGCACCCTGCTGTTCAGAGATAAACTGTCATTTGGAGGAACAGAGCGTATGCAGACTTATACTACCCAGATGGATGCTGCCCGCAAGGGCATCATCACGCCGCAGATGGAGATCGTGGCAAAGAAGGAATACCGCACCACCGAGGAGATCCGCCAGTGGGTGGCCGAGGGCAAGGTAGCCATCCCGGCCAACAAGCACCACGAGTGTTTGAACCCCGAGGGTGTCGGCTCCATGCTGCGCACCAAGATCAACGTGAACCTTGGTGTCTCCCGCGACTGCAAGGACTACAACGTGGAGATGCAGAAGGTGATGAGCGCCGTCAACATGGGTGCCGAAGCCATTATGGATCTTTCCAGCCACGGCAACACCCAGCCCTTCCGCCAGAAGCTGACCCACGAGTGCCCGGTGATGATCGGCACCGTGCCGGTGTACGATTCGGTCATCCACTACCAGCGCGATCTGGCTGAGCTGACCGCACAGGACTTCATCGATGTGGTGCGCCTGCATGCAGAGGACGGTGTGGACTTTGTCACCCTGCACTGCGGCATCACCCGCAAGACCATCGAGCAGATCCGCAAGCACAAGCGCAAGATGAACATTGTCAGCCGCGGCGGCTCTCTGGTGTTTGCATGGATGAGCATGACCGGCAACGAGAACCCCTTCTACGAGCACTTTGACGAGATCTGCGAGATCTGCGCCGAGCACGATGTGACCATCTCGCTGGGCGATGCCTGCCGTCCCGGCTGTCTGGCTGACGCCACCGATGTGTGCCAGATCGAGGAGCTGGTGCGTCTGGGCGAGTTGACCAAGCGCGCATGGGCACACAACGTGCAGGTGATGGTGGAAGGCCCCGGCCATGTGCCCCTGAATCAGGTGGCTGCCAACATGGAGGTGCAGAAGAGCATCTGCATGGGCGCACCCTTCTATGTGCTGGGACCCCTCGTCACCGATATCGCCCCCGGTTACGACCACATCACCGCTGCCATCGGCGGCGCTGTGGCTGCAGCCAGCGGTGCAGCTTTCCTGTGCTATGTGACCCCCGCCGAGCATCTGGCTCTGCCCAATGTGGACGATGTGAAGCAGGGCATCGTGGCCTCCAAGATCGCTGCCCACGCCGCCGATATCGCCAAGGGCATCCCCCACGCCCGGGACATCGACGATAAGATGGGCGATGCCCGCCGTGTGCTGGACTGGGATGCACAGTTCGCCTGCGCACTGGACCCGGAGACCGCAAAGGCCATCCGCGATGCCCGCCTGCCGGAGGACGACCACAGCGACACCTGCAGCATGTGCGGCAAGTTCTGTGCCGTGCGCAGCATGAACAAGGCGCTGGCCGGTGAGTACATCGACATTCTGTAAAAATCTTCTGTTTTGCGCGCAGCAGCGCGCATCTTCCTCCGCCGCCCGGTATGACCGCCGGGCGGCTTTTGTGTTGTAATTCCAAAAAGATTGTGTTAAAATAACAATAAGGCGCTGATTGCAAAATTGGTGGTCATGCTTTCTATCCCGTATCGCTGGTTTTTCTATTTCTACATAGAACAAGCAGAGGTCCGGGAGGAAACTTTTTTGAAAGTACCCTGCCCGGAGCCTTGAAGGCGAAGGGAGGGGGATATCGAATGAATCTGCTGGAGACTCTCGCATTGCTCACGTTCATTCTCGCGTTGTTGAGCTTGGTCGTGGATGTGATCCGTCTGACCGTTGAGGTCATGGCAAAGTTTTCCCAGATGAAAAGCGATGATAACAAAAAAGATTGACCGCCTCACAGTTCCCCAACTCGAGCGGTCAATCTTTTTGACTAACGGGATGGAAAGCTGACCTTTGCAGTCAGCGCCCCTTCTGTTTGTAGTATAATCGAAGCTATGTGATTTGTCAAGTTATCCTGTTCCATCGATTATTTCTATCGATTTTTTAGAATTTACAATTCTTCTGTACTGTACTATAATGAAGTTATCGTCTTCATTCCATTGATCTACAGGAGGAATCTGCCTTGCTGGTAAATCTTATCGAATCCGTCTATCGCCTTTTGTGGGGCGACCTGTTCACCATCCCGCTGGGCGGCGGCATCGGCATTTCCTTCATGGTGGTGCTGCTGTTCACGGCGGGCATCTGGTTCACCTGCCGCACCCGTCTTTTGCCGGTGCGGCTGTTCCGGGATATGATCGCCGCCGTGTGCGAGAAAAAGCAGGGCAGGGACGGCCTTTCCTCCTTCCAGACGCTGGTCATTTCCACCGCTACCCGCGTGGGCATGGGCAATCTGGTGGGCGTGGTGGCCGCTGTTTCTGCAGGCGGTGCCGGTGCGGTGTTCTGGATGTGGGTCACTGCCATTCTGGGTGCGTCCACCTCCTTTATCGAATCCACCCTTGCCCAGAAATACCGCCAGCCCGACCCGCTGTACGGCGGCTGGCGCGGCGGACCGGCCTACTATCTGCATGTGCTGGCGGAGCGCAGGCGCGGCAAAAAGCTCAAACGCTCTGTGGTAGCGGCACTGTTTGCGGTGTCTGGTCTCATCTGCTGGTGCGGCATCAGTCAGGTAATCTCCAACTCGGTCAGTTCCGCGTTTGAAAATGCGTTCCATATTCCGCCGCTTACTACCACACTGGTGCTCACGGCCATTGCGGCGGTGATCGTGCTGCGCAAGAATGCCACCGTGAAAAGTCTGGACGTGATGGTGCCCATCATGGCGGTGTGCTATTTTGTCATCACCGTGGGCATCGTGCTGTTCAACCTGCCCAAGCTCCCGGCGGTGTTCGGGCGCATCTTTGCGGAAGCGTTCGGTCTGCGGCAGGCCGTGGCTGGCGGCTTTGGTGCTGTGCTGATGAACGGTGTCAAGCGCGGCCTGTTCTCCAACGAAGCGGGCAGCGGTTCGGCACCCTGTGCAGCCGCCGCCGCAGAGTGCGACGATCCGGTCAAGATGGGCTTTGTGCAGGCACTGGGCGTGCTGATCGATACGGTGGTGATCTGCAGCTGCACGGCTTTTTTGATGCTGCTGGTGCCGCAGGAGATCACGGAAGGACTTGCGGGCATGGACCTTTTGCAGACTGCCCTGCAGTACCATCTGGGCGGCTTTGGTGTCGTGTTCATTGCGGCCACGCTGGCGCTGTTCAGCTTTTCCACCTTTCTGGGCGTTTTGTACTATGCCCGCGGCAATGTGGCCTATCTGTGCGGCGACAACTGGTGGAGCCAGACCGTGTATAAGCTGATCGCGCTGGCCATGCTGGTGATCGGCGGTATGCAGGCCTACACGGTGGTGTGGGATCTGGGCGACGTGGGCATTGGCCTGATGACCATTTTCAACATGATAGCTTTGGTGCCCATGGCAAAGGAAGCACTTGCCGCCCTGAACGACTACGAAAAACGCAAAAAACTGCAGTAAATAGCAAAGGCCCGGCTCCCTGTAACATGGGAACCGGGCCTTTCAGGTTATTTTATTGCAGATCAGATTTGTTTAAAAGCAGCCCGCCTGCAAGCCCGGCCAGCGCAGGCAGCACCCAGCCAAAGCCCATGCTGCCCAGCGGCAGAGCGTTGGCGGCGGCAGATACTGCCCCCAGCGGCAGCGCAGCGGCGATGCTCTGCAGGGCGGTCAGGCCCATGCACAGCGGATACACCGCCCGGTGCTTTTCAAGGCCCGGCATAAAGGAAAGCAGGATCAGCACGATGGCTGCGGGATAAATGGCGTTCAGCACCGGAGTGGACAGCCGGATGATGGCAGCAAGGCCGAGGTTCGATACCAGCATACTGGCCACAGCAAAAAAAGCGGCAAGGGCAGGGTAGGGGATGCGGGGCAGAAGCTGATGAAAATACTGCCCCACACAGGCGATCAGGCCCACGCAGGTGTTGAAGCATGCGATCACAAAAATGGCCGCAATGAGCACAAGGCCCGCCCGGCCGAACAGCTGCTGTGCCAGAGCGGTGAGCACCTCGGCACCGGTGGCAAGGCCCGGATACACCGTGCCGGTCTCGGCCCCGGCGTGGCCCAGCATGGCGTAGACCACCAGCATCAGCCCGCCTGCAATAAAACCGGCCCGGATGGTGCCGCCTTCCACGGCACGGCTTTCTGTGACACCCCGGGCGCGGATGTTCAGGGCGATGACCGCGCCAAAGTTCAGCCCGGCCAGCGTGTCCATGGTCTGGTAGCCGTACAGGATGCCCTGCACAGCGGGCAGGGCTGCGTACTCTGCGCTGGGTGTGCCGTAGTGTGCCGCCAGCGGATGGATGAGACACCCGGCAAACAGCACCACGATGAGCACGATCAGGCAGGGGCAGAGGATGCGGCCCAGCCAGTCGGTAAGCTTTTCCGGCCGCAGCGCCACCAGAAAGGCCGCTGCAAAAAACAGCACCGAGTAGGCCAGCTGCAGCCCGATACCGCCGCCTATCAGCGGCACCAGCATCTGGAACGAGGTGCTTGCCGTGCGGGGAATGGCAAGGCAGGGGCCGATGGAAAGATACACCAGAATGGTGAACACCATGGCGAACACCGGATGCACCCGGCCGGCAAGCTTATCCAGACCACCTGCCCGTGCCACAGCCACCACGCCCGCAATGGGCAGGCCGACGGCGCTGACGGCAAGGCCCGCAAAGGCAGGCCAGAGGCTGGTACCGGCCTGTGCGCCCAGATGCGGCGGGAAGATTAGGTTCCCGGCTCCGAAAAACATGGAAAATAGCGTAAAACTGACCAAAAGCAGGCTTTTGCCGGAGAGCTTCTGCATAGGACAGACACCTCATTTCTTTCCTGCATCAAAGATGACAGAGATTTATACAGTTCAGTTTATCGTTTTATTGATTTCATGTCAAGAAAGAAAAACATGAAGAAAAGTAATCACAGGCATGATAAGCTCTTATGCATCATGATGCATGGGTCATTGGCGTTTGGAAAGAGATATGGTATTATAATGTAGAACTGAGCAGGCCATCAGGGCGCTTTCTCCGCGAAATTCGGGACTTCCAGCTCCCGCCCTGTTGCCTTATGGCAACAGGGTCCTATCCTCGGATCATTCGCTGAAGAAACACCCTGCCGTCCTGCATTTATTTGTAATCAGGAGCAGGTAAGTTTATGAAGCAACATAAACAACTTTTTCAGCGGCTGGGCGCTGCAGCCTTCTGGCTGGCGGTGTGGCAGTGCGCCGCCATGGCGGTGGGACAGGAGGTGTTCCTTGTTTCGCCGGTGCAGGCGGTGCGCACTCTTTTGCGGCTTTTGCCGCAGGCAGAGTTCTGGCAGCGGGTGGGTTTCAGCTCCGGGCGCATTCTGCTGGGTTTTGGGCTGGGCGTGGCCGTAAGCATCGTGCTGGCTGTGGCCGCACAGGCGTGGCACACGGCAGATGTGCTGCTTGCTCCGGTGCTGCAGCTGGTCAAAGCCACGCCGGTGGCAAGCTTTATCATTCTGGCGCTGGTGTGGGTGCGGGGGGCATCGCTTTCGGTGCTCATCAGCTTTTTAATGGTGCTGCCCGTGCTGTACGGTGCGGTGCGCACCGGCATCCAGAGCGCAGACCCACAGCTGTTGGAGATGACGAAGGTGTTTCGCCTTCCGCTGGGCCGACGGCTGCGGGCGGTGTGGCTGCCTGCGGTGCTGCCGGCCTTCCGGCAGGGATGCAGCGTGGCCCTTGGCATCTGCTGGAAGAGCGGCGTTGCCGCTGAGGTGATCGGCCTGCCCAATGGCAGCATCGGCGATGCACTCTACCGGGCCAAGATCACCCTTTCCACCGGGGAGCTGTTCGCATGGACGTTTGTGATCATCCTGCTCAGCGCCGGGTTTGAAAAGCTGTTCCTGCTGCTTCTGGACTGCGTGACCCGCGCCGTGACCGGGGAGGTGCCGCAATGCTGACCATCAAGCATCTGACAAAACAGTTCGGGAAGAAAACGCTTTTCCGGGATCTCTGCCTCACGGTGGAAGGCCCGGCGGTGCTGTGGGCACCCAGTGGCTGGGGCAAGACCACATTGCTGCGCATCCTCATGGGGCTGGAAGAACCCACTTCTGGCATAGTACAGGGCGTTGGCCGGGTGGCAGCAGTGTTTCAGGAAGACCGGCTCTGCCCGCAGCTGACAGCTGTGCAGAACGTGACGCTGGTATTGCCTGGCAGTGCAGAACAATACAAGGAGCAAATCATAAAAGATTTTCAACAGTTTGGCATGGATGCTGCCGCACTGGCCCTGCCTGCAACACGGCTTTCCGGCGGACAGAAGCGCCGCACGGCTCTGCTGCGGGCTTTGTGGGCCGCCAGCGATACGCTGCTGTTAGACGAACCCTTTACCGGCATGGACCCGGACACCCTTGCCGCTGCTGCGGCTCTGCTGCGGGAGCGCTGCGGAGAAAAGCCTGTCTTGCTGGCTACCCACGACCGCGAAGCCATCCGCCTTCTGGGCTGGCCGGTGGTTGAGCTGGAAAATGCCTGAGTCTGCATCGATCCTATAGAATGAAAAATCGGAAAGACCAGAACGGCCTTTCCGATTTTTTGCTGCTTGGAATATTTTACTGAAAAATACGCAGGGGATACGGCGAACTGCATCAGTTCAGCAGCTTTGCCGGGTCAAGGTACTGCTCACCCTGCAGTACTTCCAGATGGATATGCGTCTCCTCGGCGCATTCGTTGGGAATGCTGCCTGCACGGCCAAGTATCTGGCCCACACTCACTTCATCGCCGGTCTGCACCGTGGGGTCGGCAGTGCCGCACACCCGCCACAGGTGCCCGGCGTTGTCCTCGATGCACACCACACTGCCCCAGCGGCTATCGGTGTCCACAGCGGTCACCTTACCGGCGGCGGGAGCACACACCTGTGCATCCTGCGCACAGGCGTAGTCCACACCGTTGTGGGTGCGCCAGTCGCCAAGGGTGCTGCTGTACACCAGCTCATCGCCGCTGTAGGCGTTCAAGACCCTGCCCGAGACGGGCTGCGTGGAGGCAGGCGCAGCTGAACTGCTGGCAGGCGAGGATGCGCCCTGCAGTGCGGAGGGTTCGTGCACCAAACCAGAGCCAGACTGCGCCCCAGAAGAGGACGCAGAGGATGCGGGCTTGGGTACATTTGCCGCAGATTCTGCGGCGTCGGTCACGGGCTGCTGCCATACATCGTCCTCCTGTGGGTCAAGGGTGAGCTGCGGCTCCGGTGCAGGTTCTTCCTGCGGGGTCGTCAGGTCGTCGTAGCTCTTTTTCAGTTCATCCCGCACGGTGCGCACTGCCCACACGCCCGCCGCTGCGGCTGCGACGAGACAGGCCAGCAGTGCCAGTGTAAAGCCCCTGCTGCGCAAAAACTTTTTGATCTGCTCCATTGTCGTTACTCCCATCTGCTGCATTGTGTACGCATTGCTTCTGGGCTTAGTGTGGGACAGCAGGGCAGGTTTTATGCATTCTTTTATTTAAATGCCCTCCGCGTTGCTCTGGGCATATTTAGAGGAAATGATATTTTGTAATATAGCAGCCCAGCCAGACCTGCGGGTCTGGCTGGGCTGCACTTTCACAGGAGGGGCCGCAGCCGGAAAATGCATCTTCCCTCTGTGGCCTTCTGTGTTGATACCCAGAGCGAAGCGGAGGATATTCTAAATGATATTACCAAACAAAAAGGCCCTCCCTTTTCGGGAGAGCCTTTGCGGATCAAAAATCAGTTGCGGCGGCGGCTGTTTATGCCCAGCAGGCGCACAACATACAGGAAGATGTTGATGAAGTCCAGATACAACGTCAGTGCGCCGTAGATAGAAGCCTTCTCGGCCAGCTCGCCGTCATAGGCGTAGTAGGAGAACATCTGGCTCAGCTTCTGGGTGTCGTAGGCGGTCAGCAGCATGAACACCACCAGACCGACAGCGCTGTACAGCACCGTGGTAAGGAAGCTCATGCCGAACAGCATGCCCACAAAGCCGGTGATGATGAGCGCGAACAGGCCCATCATCAGCTTGGGACCCCAGCCGGACAGATCCTTGTGGGTAGTAGTGCCGTAGACCGCCATCAAGCCGAAGTACAGCGAGGTGGCAAGGAAGGCCAGCACCAGAGTGCCCAGATCAAATACCAGGAAGTAGTAGCTCAGCACCATGCCGTTGAGCAGTGCATAGGCAAAGAAGGTGGCTCTTGCACCGCCCACCGACATGTTCTGCACGCGGGAGCTGAGCACATACACCAGCACCAGCTCTGCGATGGTGAACACCAGATACAGCGAGTTGACAACGTACAGCAGCGGGGTAGCGGCTGTAACGAACGCCGCGGCAAAGGTGATGAGCAGGCCTACCGCCATCCAGCGATAGGTGCGGTTCATATAGTCAGCCGAGGTCATGGCAGGCTCCGTGTAGCCTCGATCGTAACCATTGTAATTGTAATCCATATGGGACTCCTCCAGTCTCTTTCTGCCGGAACACTTTTTTCTTGCTCCGGTCTACGGAATATAGTATACTGCATAGAAATGAACGTTTCATGAAAAAGGCTGTGATATTGTATGTCTCTTGGGCTTTATTTACACATTCCGTACTGTTTTTCCAAATGCAGATACTGCGATTTCTATTCCCATCCCGGTGAGCGCGGCGTACCGGAAGCTTATGTGGATGCTCTTTTGCGGGAGCTTGACCGCTTTGCGCCGGAAGCACCTCTGCAGCCGGACACCCTTTATTTTGGCGGCGGCACGCCCAGCCTGCTGCGCCCGGAGCAGGCAAAACGGCTGATCGATGCGGCCCGGCCGATGCCGGGGGCCGAGATCACACTGGAAGCAAACCCGGAGACGGTGACGGAAGAAAGCCTTGCAGGCTTCCGGGAGGCGGGTGTGAACCGCATCTCTTTCGGGGTGCAGTCTGCCCGGGATACCCAGCTGCGCACGCTGGGCAGGCCGCATACGGCAAAACAGGCGCGGGCTGCATTTGCCGCCGCCCGGCGCGCAGGGTTTACGAACATCAGCGGCGACATCATGCTGGCACTGCCGCACTACACCGAAGCCGAGTTTGACGAAACGCTGGAACTGATCGAGGGTGGTGGGGCTACCCATATTTCGGCATATCTGCTGAAGATCGAGCCGGATTCGGCCTTTGGTAAACATCCGCCCGAAGGCCTGCCCACCGGCGATGAAGCCGCCGATTTTTACCTTTATGCAGTGGAACAGCTGGAACACCACGGCTACAAACAGTACGAGATCTCCAACTTTGCAAAGCCCGGCTATGAGGGCAGACACAACCTCATCTACTGGGACTGCGGCGACTATCTGGGCCTTGGCCCGGCGGCGCACTCCTGCATGGGCGGCAGACGGTTCTACTACCCGCCGGACACCGCCGCTTTCCTGAACGATGCCGCCGCCCCGGTGATGGACGGCAGCTGCGGCGCAGAGGACTACCTTATTTTACAGCTGCGTCTGCGCAAAGGCCTTTCGCTGGATGCGTACAAAAAACTTTACGGGAAAGAATTTTCCACCGCACAGCTGGCCTTTGTGCAAAACTGCGTCCGGGCGGGCTATGCAAGCTTTGACGGCCGCACCCTTGCCCTGACCCCGGCGGGTCTCATCGTGCAGAACAGCATCCTTGCCCAGCTGTTGTAATTGGCAGAAATACGGCAACACATTGCTTTTGTGTGTCGATTCTGGTATGATATACTCGTATTATTAGGCGATGGGAGAGAAAACGGATGGCGAAAGTATTGATCGTCGGCGCAGGCGCGGCAGGGCTGATGGCGGCGGGTGCCGCCGTGCGGCAGGGGCATCAGGTGACGGTGCTGGAACACATGGACAAGCCCGGCCAGAAGATCCTTGTCACCGGCAAGGGCCGCTGCAATGTGACCAACGACTGCCCGGCAGAGGAATTTCTGCGCCATGTGCGCACGAACCCGCGCTTTCTGTATTCGTCGCTGGGAGCCTTTCCACCGGCAAAGACCATGGAACTGTTCGAGGGCCTTGGCGTGGAGCTGAAGGTGGAGCGCGGACGCCGGGTGTTTCCGGTGTCGGACAAGGCCGAAGAGATCCGGCAGGCTCTTTTGCGCTATGCGCAGGACGCCGACATCGTCCATGACGGCGCAAAAAAGCTGCTGCTGGAAGAGGTAACACCGGAGCCGGAAGCAGCTCCCGCCGCACCGGAAAACCCGCGCCACCCCAAAAAGAAAAAGGCAGGCCCGGCACTGCGGTGCATCGGTGTGCGGGGCACCTCCGGCCGGGAGTACCGGGCGGATGCCGTGCTGGTGGCCACCGGCGGCGTGAGCTACCCCACCACCGGCTCTACCGGCGACGGCTACAAACTGGCCCAGCAGGCCGGGCACACCCTCATCGAGCCGGTGCCCAGTCTGGTCAGTCTTGTGAGCCATGACGCGGACTGCAAAAAGATGATGGGCTTGGCGCTGAAAAACGTCACCCTGACCCTGTTCGAGGACAGCAAGGCCATTTTTGACGAGCAGGGCGAAATGCTGTTCACTCATTTTGGCATCAGCGGCCCGCTGACTTTGAGCGCATCCAGCCATCTGGGCGACATGAAAAAACACAAGTATCATGCGGAGATCGACCTGAAGCCAGCCCTCAGCGAGGAGCAGCTTTACGACCGCATCACCCGGGACTTTGCCCTGCTGGCAAACCACGCGGCGCAGGGCGCACTGGTCAAGCTTTTGCCCTCCAGCATGCAGCCGGTGATGGTGGCACGCTGGGGCATCGACCCGGCTACCAAGGCAAACCAGATCACCCGGGAGCAGAAGAGGGAGCTGGTGCAGCTGATGAAGCACTGGCGGGTGTCCATTGATGCCCGGGGCGATCTGGCCCACGCGGTGATCACCAGCGGCGGCGTGTCCGTGCGGGAGGTGGACCCCAAAACCATGCAGAGCAAAAAGGCGCTGGGCCTTTACTTTGCAGGCGAAGTGCTGGATGTGGATGCCTATACCGGCGGCTACAACCTGCAGATCGCCTTCTGCACTGCACAGGCATTTGCAAATCATCTGTAATTACAGATAAAACAATTTTAAATGCCCTCCGCGCTGCTCTGGGCATATTTATAGGAATAGATTTTTTTGATTTGTATTTTGAAAACGACTGCGGTCGTTTTCAAAATACGTTTTCACAAAAAGAGTTGTTGCCGGGATAGTCTCACAGACCGCTGCGCAACTGTTCCCAAAGGGAACGAGCAGCAATGCAGTTCTCCGTTACGACCCCATCCGGTGAAAATGTGTTTGGAGCGCTCCGCAGAGCGCAAAAATATTAAAATGATTTTCCGCTGAAGATGGCCACAGCGTGAGCAGAGGCCATTTTAAATCGTTCAGTTTAAAAAGGAGAGATACAACATGGTATCTGTTGCGATCGACGGGCCTGCAGGTGCAGGCAAATCTACGCTGGCACGCCGTCTGGCGGCTGAAATGGGCTATATTTATGTGGATACCGGTGCCATGTACCGCGCCATCGGCCTGTATGCCCTGCGCGCAGGCAAGGACCCCAAGGACAACGCAGCGGTCAACGCGCTGCTTCCCCAGATCGAGCTGCGGCTGGCCTCCATTGAGGGCGAGCAGCACATTTATTTAAAGGAAGAGGATGTGAGCACCGCCATCCGCACCGAGGCCGCAGGTATGGCTGCCTCTGCCGTGGGCGCAAACCCGGCTGTGCGCGCCTTTCTGCTGGAGCTGCAGCGGGATATGGCAAAGAAACAGGACGTGCTGATGGACGGCCGCGATATCGGCACGGTGGTGCTGCCGGATGCCACGGTGAAGATCTTCCTTACCGCCACGCCGGAAGCCCGCGCCACACGCAGGTGGAAAGAGTATCAGGCCAAGGGCATCGATACTCCCTATGAAGAGGTGCTGGCCGACGTGAAGCAGCGGGACTATCAGGACACCCACCGTGCCGCTGCACCCCTGAAGCAGGCGGACGATGCCGTGCTGCTGGACACTTCGGAGCTGGATTTTGAACAGAGCCTTGCTGCAATGAAGAAGATCATTGCGGAGAAAGTGAATAAAACGATAAAATGATATTATATTACATCTTAGTGCCCTTTGCGTGGCTTTTGTGGCATATCGGCTTCCGCATCCATGTAGAGGGCCGCGAAAACCTGAAAAAGGTGCAGACAAAGGGCTGCATCCTTGCGCCCACCCATGTCTCCGCCATCGACCCGGTGTTCATCGTGGTCACCCGGTGGGGCAGGCGGATGATCGTGTTCGCCAAGAAGGAACTGTTCGAGATCAACGCCCTGCTCACATGGTTCTTCCGCTGCTGCGGCGCGGTATGCGTGCGCGGCACAAAGGATGAAATGGCTGCCATTGAGCAGACCGTAGAAAAGTGCAGAAACGGCGAAACACTGCTCATCTTCCCGGAGGGCACCCGCGAAAAGGACGGGAAGCTTCTGCCGCCCAAGAGCGGACTGTTTGTCATTGCGGCGGGGGCCGGGGTGGACGTAGTGCCCTGCCGCATCCTGTACGATACGCCGGATGGAAAAATGCACCTGTTCTGCAAAGTACGGGTGATCTACGGCGAACCGATGCCTGCAGAGCAGTTTGCCATGGAGAGCCGCCGCGACACCAAAAAGCTGCGTGCCAATAAGCAGGCCCTGCTGGATGCGTGGGAAAAGATGGGGGCGTAAAAGATGGAGATCCGAGTTGCCAAAACGGCGGGGTTCTGCTTTGGTGTCAAGCGGGCGGTGGACCTGACCTATGGCCTGCTGAACGAAGGCTGCAAGGTGGCCACCCTCGGCCCGCTGATCCATAACCCGCAGGCTGTGGAGGATATGCAGAAAAAGGGTGCCCTTGTGGCGGATGCCATCGCCGATGTGCCCGCCGGGTACGAGGTGGTCATCCGCAGTCACGGCGTGCCGCGCACCGTGTACGACGAGCTGGATGCGCGCGGCATCACCTACCATGATGCCACCTGTCCCTTCGTGCAGAAGATCCAGCGCATTGCCGCCGAGGCCGAAAAGGCGGGAGCAGTGCTGCTGGTGGCAGGCGACAAGACCCATCCGGAGGTGCAGGGGATCGTGGGCCACACCCGCGGAGAGGTGCTCGTTTTTGCCGATCTGGCCGAGTTGAAGGCATGGAAAGGCCCCTCTGACCCGCAAAAACCCCTGTTTGCAGTTGCACAGACCACATTTCAGGTTACAAAATGGCAAGAAAGTTCGGAGTTTCTCAAAAAAGCCTATACAAACGCCCGAATTTTTGATACAATATGTAATGCGACGTGGGCGAGGCAACAGGAAGCGGAAGACCTCAGCCAAAAATGCGACATCATTGTTGTCATTGGCGGTCATCATTCTTCCAATACCCAAAAGCTGGTACAGGTCGCCGCAAAACACACGCGTGCCGTAACGGTCGAGACAGCGAGCGAACTTCGGCCGGAATGGTTTGCAGATGTTAAAGTGGCGGGCGTGACAGCCGGGGCTTCAACGCCATCGTCTATTATTGAGGAGGTACTTAACAGTATGAGCGCAGAAATCAATGACAGCATGAGCTTTGAGGAGATGCTGAATGCATCCGAGGAAAAGCGTGTTCATGCAGGCAGTATTGTGAAAGGAATCGTGACCAGCATCTCTGCCAACGAGATCCAGGTGGATATCGGAGCGAAGCAGACCGGCTTTGTCAAGCTGAGCGAGCTGACCGATGATTCCTCCGCCAAGGTCGAAGACCTGGTGAAGGTTGGCGATGAGCTGGACCTCATCGTCGAGAAGGTTATGGATCAGGATGGCGTCATCCAGCTCTCCCGCAAGAAGCTCGCATCTCGCAAGGGCATGGAAGAGATCGCTAAGGCCGCTGAGTCCGGCGAGGTCGTCGAAGGCGATGTCACCGAGTTCAACAAGGGCGGCGTTGTGGTCAACGTCAAGGGCGTCAAGGTGTTCGTTCCTCGTTCTCAGGCTACTATGCGCCGTGATGAGGACTACACCGCTCTGGTTGGCCAGCACGTTCAGCTGGTTGTCACCGAGTGCTCCGGCCGCAAGATCGTCGGCAGCATCAACAAGGTGACCGCTGAGCAGAACAAGGCAAAGCGTGAAGAGTTCTGGGCAAACGTTGAGGTGGGCAAGACCTACACCGGCGTTGTCAAGAGCCTGACTTCTTACGGTGCATTCGTCGATATCGGCGGTGTGGACGGTCTGTGCCACATCAGCGAGCTGAGCTGGAACCGCATCAAGCATCCCTCCGAGGTCGTCTCCGTTGGTGACACCATCGAAGTGTATGTGAAGGACATCGACACCGAGAACCACAAGGTCTCTCTGGGCTACAAGAAGGCCGAGGACAACCCCTGGGAGCAGCTGAAGAACAACTACCCCATCGGCAGCACCTTCCATGCTCCGGTCGTCTCCCTGACCAAGTTCGGTGCATTCGTCCGCATCCTGCCGGGTGTTGATGGTCTGGTCCACATCAGCGAGATCAGCAATGACCGCGTTGAGAAGGTCTCTGACGTACTGAAGGTCGGCGATATGGTCGATGTGAAGCTGCTGGATGTCGACTTCGACAAGAAGCGCATCAGCCTGTCTATGAAGGCCCTGCTGAACGACGACGCTGAGTAATCAGCCTTTCGTTCGGAAGAAAAGCTTCTGACACAATGCGATCAACAGCCCCGTTGCCGGGAAAACGGCGGCGGGGCTGTTTTTGTTAAGGAGAGAACCCTCTCAGTCACCTGCGGTGACAGCTCCCCCGAAGGGGAGAGCTTTTGGCAAAAGAGGGCAGGCTCGCCGCGCCCGCAATAAAACCTCGCCCTTCGGGAGAGGTGGACGCGAGCAGCGCGAGCGGACGGAGAGGGTTTGACGAACTATGATAAATTTTTTCAAGAAACACTGGGAAGTGCTGAGCTATCTGGTTTTCGGCGTGCTGTGCACCCTGCTGAACATTGTGCTGTATGCGCTGTTCAACAAGCTGTTTGGCTATACAGCCGCCAACAGCTGGGGCAATGTGCTGGATAACATCATCTGCATCCTGTTTGCCTACTGCACCAACCGCGCCTTTGTGTTCCGCAGCAAAACGCAAGGCAAGGCCATGGCGAGGGAATTTGGTGCATTCGTCACCTGTCGTCTGGGTACAATGCTGCTGGACACTGCAATTATGCTGGTGCTGGGCAATCTGCTGGCTGCGCAGGGTGCAGCGCTGATGGACGAGCTGATGCAGGGGGTGCTGAGCGTGGTGGCCCACTGGCTTGGCCCGGATACGGCCATCCAGATGGCAGCCTCCTATGCAGGCACACCGGCGGGGGTCACGGATGGCTCTGCCGCTATTGCCGTCATCGGCGGTGCAGACGGTCCCACGGCGATCTTCGTTACCAGCTGCTACAATGCGCAGGCACTGTGGGGCCTTGCCGTGAAGGTCTTTTCCAATGTACTGGTGATCGTGCTGAACTATGTGTTCAGCAAGCTGATCATTTTTAAGAAAAAGTAAGCAGAACCCTCTCAGTCGCCTGACGGCGACAGCTCTCCCGAAGGGCGAGCTTTTTTGCAGGAGAAGAAAAACTTCTCCTCCGAGCATAAAGCTCCCCCATTCGGGGGAGCTGGCATCGAGCGTATGCGAGATGACTGAGAGGGTTTTACAAATCATCAACACTTTAGGAGGTACGGTTTTATGAAGCGTGGTCTGAAAGGTTTTGCATTTCTGGTTTCCGGTCTGGTGCTGGGCATCATTGGTGCAACGGTCTCAGCAACTGCAATTGCCCTGAGTGCTGTCGGCATGGCAAAGGTGCGCCGTGCCAGCAAGTAAAAAGGAGAAACAAACATGACTCGTGAAGAAATTCTCTCCCATGTCGATCACACCCTGCTGAAGCCGGAGGCCACCTGGCCCCAGATCCAGACCCTGTGTGACGAAGCCATTGCAAACCACACCGCATCCATCTGCATCAACACCTGCTACGTCAAGCAGGCGGTGGAGTATATGGCGGGCCGCATCCCGGTATGCTGCGTGGTAGGCTTCCCTCTGGGTGCCATGGATACCGCCAGCAAGGCGTTTGAAGCCAAGACTGCCATTGAGAATGGTGCCGCCGAGGTGGATATGGTTATCAACATCGGCCGCCTGAAGAACAAGGAGTACGATGCCGTGCGCGAGGACATCCGCGCCGTGAAGCAGGCGGTGGGCGACAAGGTCCTGAAGGTCATCATCGAGACCTGCCTGCTGACCGACGAGGAAAAGGAAAAGATGTGCGATATCGTCTGCGAGGCAGGCGCGGACTACATCAAGACCAGCACCGGCTTCTCCACCGCAGGCGCAAACTTCCACGATGTGGAGCTGATGGTCAAGGGCGTGCATGGCCGCTGCAAGGTCAAGGCTGCCGGCGGCATTTCTACCGTGGAGGACATGGAAACCTTCCTTGCGCTGGGTGCTGACCGTCTGGGCACCTCCCGCGCTGTCAAAATTCTGAACGGCGAGCAGGCAAAGGGCTATTGATCTTTCTGCGAAAAAAGCAATTATAAATAATATTTCCGCAGAACAGAACCAGAGCGCACGCGGAGGCTGTTCTGGATCGTCTGGTTTTCCCAAGGGCCGCTGCACAAATTGCTGTGCAGCGGCCCTTTTTGATGCCAAGCCTTGCAAGCAGAGCGCGGCAGGGTATATAATACAGATAGATACTGTATAAAACAGGGGCTGTCTGCCTTGTGGGATAAGGCGGGCAGGGGAGGAAATGCAATGAATATACCCGAGATCCTTGTGGCCAATGGCACAGGGGCGGTGCTGGTATGCTTTCTGTTTCTGCTGCGGGTGCGCGGCGAGAGTAAAAACAGTGTTGGAAGTGAGCTGTTCTGCCGGATGCTGGTGGTGACTCTGCTGGCACAGGCAACAGAGACGATCAGCTTTCTGCTGGACGGCGTGCCCGGCGCGGCAAGCCGGTTCTGGCTGTACCTCATGAACACCGTCTGCACCGGCGCTGCCGTGAGCGTGGGCTTTGCGTGGTGTTTGTATGTGGACTTCCGGGTCTACCGCAGCACCGGACGCCTGTGCAGAAGGCATCTGTTTCTGGGCGCGCCGCTGCTGGCTGTTCTGGCGCTGCTGGCGGCGAACCTTTTCGGCACAGGATGGATCTTTACCATCTCCGCGGACAACGTTTACCATCGCGGTCCGCTGAACAGTTTGCTTTACCTGCTGCTGTTCGGCTATTATGCCGAGAGCGTGTGGCAGGTGCATAAGGCCAAGCGCGATGGCGTTACGGTGGAGTTTTTCTCGGTGTACTACTTTGTGATCACCTGTGCGGTGGGCACGGTGCTGCAGGGTGCGTTCTACGGTATGGCCTTCGGCTGGCTGTCGGTGGCCATCGCCTTTGTGTTTGTGGACAGTCAGCTCCGCAGTCTGCGCAGCTATATCGACGAGCTGTCCGGCCTGTTTGGCCGCAAGTACATGAACTACTGTCTGGAGCGCATCCACGCCACGCAGGAAAAGGATATTTACGGCATCATGATGGACGTGAACTGCTTCAAGGAGATCAACGACACCTACGGTCATGGTGCGGGCGACCGCGCCATTCAGGAGATCGGTCACATCCTGTCCGGGGCCCTGGTGGCAAACTCGGTAGCTATCCGCATAAGCGGCGATGAGTTCATGGTGCTGATCCGGCACGGCTCGGAGGAGATCCTGAATAAGATCTGTGCCGCCATCGAGCAGCGGGTGCAGCGCTATAACGCCGCCGCCCCGGCGGGCAGCTTTCAGCTGTCTTTCTCCACCGGTGTGGCAAAGTATGAGGGCGGCAGCGTGGAGAAATTTCTGGTGGAACTGGACGAGCGGATGTATGCGGAAAAGCGCGCCTTCCACGCCGCCCGGAACGGCCATGCCGTACCGGAGCAGGGGAACGCTCCATCAATTTCAGAATAATGTCTAAAAAGAGTGATACTCTTCTTGACAATCTGACGAAGCAATGATAGAATACTGAACGTACCAACTGAATACCGACTTATCAAGAGCGGCTGAGGGGACAGGCCCTGTGAAGCCCGACAACCTGCGCGTGAGCGCAAGGTGCCAAATCCTGCGGGAAACCGAGAGATAAGAGTGCAACGCTCAGAGCTTTCGGGCTCTGGGCGCTTTTATTTTTCGCGCAAAAAAGCTTGAACGGAATGTTGGAGCAAGAAATACACACCCTGCTGTAAAAACTTTAGGAGGCAAAACAAATGGCAAGACACCTGTTTACTTCTGAGTCCGTCACCGAAGGACATCCCGACAAGATCTGCGACCAGATCTCGGATGCCATTCTGGACGAAATTCTGACCCACGACCCCGATGCCCGTGTGGCCTGCGAGACCTGTGCATCCACCGGCCTTGTGCACATCATGGGCGAGATCACCACCAACTGCTACGTGGATTTCCAGAAGGTCGTCCGCGAGGTGGTGGCAGATATCGGCTACACCCGCGCAAAGTTCGGCTTTGATGCCGACACCTGTGCCGTCATCTCCAACATCGACGGCCAGAGCCCCGACATCGCACTGGGCACCAACGATCAGGTGGGCGGCGCAGGCGATCAGGGCATGATGTTCGGCTATGCCTGCGATGAGACCCCGGAGCTGATGCCTATGCCCATCAGTCTGGCTCACAAGCTGGCAAAGCGCCTGACCGAGGTGCGCAAGAACGGCGAGATGGACTATCTGCGTCCGGATGGCAAGAGCCAGGTCACTGTGGAATACGATGAGAACAACAAGCCCGTGCGTGTGGATGCTGTGGTCATCTCCAGCCAGCACAGCGAGAGCGTGAGCATGGAACAGCTGCGCGCTGATGTGATGGAAAAGGTCATCAAGGCCACCATCCCTGCCGAGCTGCTGGACGAGAACACCAAGTACTACATCAACCCCACCGGCCGCTTCGTTGTGGGCGGCCCGCAGGGTGACACCGGCCTGACCGGCCGCAAGATCATCGTGGACACCTACGGCGGCTATGCCCGTCACGGCGGCGGTGCCTTCTCCGGCAAGGACCCCAGCAAGGTGGACCGCAGCGCTGCCTATGCGACCCGCTGGGTGGCAAAGAACATCGTGGCTGCAGGTCTTGCCAAGCAGTGCGAAGTGCAGGTGGCCTACGCCATCGGCGTGGCAAAGCCTGTGTCCATCATGGTGGACACCTTCGGCACCGGCACCGTCTCGGATGAGAAGATCGAGCAGGCTGTGGAGAAGGTGTTCGACCTGACCCCCGCCGCCATCATCCGCGAACTCGACCTGCGCAAGCCCATCTACCGCAAGCTGGCCGCATACGGCCACATGGGCCGCGAGGATCTGGGCGTGAAGTGGGAGAACACCGACCGCGTGGATGCCCTGAAGGCTGCGGTCGCTGCCCTGTAAGCGGAACACAAAGCACCTATCGCAATCATATAAAATAAGAAGGCATCTGCAACGATCGCTGCTGAGCTTCTGAAGCTCAGCAAATTTGCTGCAGATGCCTTTGTTTTTGCGGCTCTGCCGGGGAGGGCGAACGAGCGAAAACAGCAGAATCTCCGCTGCCGGCACACTGCATTTTTATCTCCCGGAAGAGCGATCCCGGCAGACTGCTCAGACAAAGAAAAGTCTTACTTTTCCACGGAAATCAGCCGAAATTTGCGAAATGGCAAAGAATCGGCTGTCTTTTTGTCGAAAACACACATTCTCTTTGAGAAAAAAGAAAAACAGCTGTGCAAGGCGCAGAAAATCCTGACATGAAACAAATTGATATGGCAGAATCGACGAAATGTGATAAAATAAAACTAGATATGCGCTCTTGTGTGCATGATACGGATCGTAAACAGCAATAAGGAGTTATGACTATGTCTATTGAAATTTCCCCGAAGTCGTTCTTTGAGCAGCCCAGCGTGGCAGATATGCGGCTGATCTCCTGCCCCGGTGCAGAGGAACTGACCGGCCTGATCGACAAGCATCTGGTCCGCTGGGCCAAGGCTGCCGGAATTGACAAAGAGACCTTCATTATTCCTTGCGACTGCCCCCGCTTCCAGAGTGGCGATGCCAAGGGTCTGGTGAAGGAGTCGGTGCGCGGCGACGATATCTTCATCGTGGTCGATCCCGGCAACTACAGTGTGACCTACAAGCTGTTCAACTACGAGAACCACATGTCTCCGGACGATCACTTCGCCAACCTGAAGCGCCTGATCCAGGCAGTGGCCGGCAAGGCACACCGTGTGTCGGTTATTATGCCCAGCCTGTACGGCGGCCGTCAGCATCGCCGTGTGGTGCGCGAAAGTCTGGACTGCGCTGTGGCCTTGCAGGAGCTGCAGACCATGGGTGTGCGCAACATCATCACCTTTGATGCTCATGACCCCCGCGTGCAGAACGCTGTGCCGCTGATGAGCTTTGATAATGCAATGCCCACCTATCAGGTGCTGAAGAGCCTGCTGAAGAAGGACCCGGACCTCTCCTTTGATAAGAGCAAGTTTACCGTGGTCAGCCCGGACGAGGGCGCCATGAACCGCAACATGTACTTCTCCAGCGTGCTGGGCTGCAATCTGGGCATGTTCTACAAGCGCCGCGACTACACCCGCGTGGTGAATGGCCGCAACCCCATCGTTGCCCACGAGTATCTGGGCGAGAGCGTGGAAGGCAAGACCGTCTTTATCGCAGACGACATCATTGCTTCCGGCGAGAGCATGCTGGAGGTCGCCAGCAACCTGAAGGAGCGCGGCGCTGCCAACATCATCGCCAACGCCACCTTCCCCCTGTTCACCAGCGGTCTGGAGAAGTTCGACAAGGCTGTGGCCGAGGGCAAGCTGACCTATGTTGTGGGCACCAACCTGACCTACCGGATGCCTGAGCTGCTCACCCGCGACTGGTATGTGGATGTGGATGTTTCCAAGTACGCTGCATACTTTGTGGTGGCTCTGAACCACGACATGTCTGTTTCCAGCATCATCGATCCGCTGAAGAAGATCGAGAATCTGCTGGCAAGCCGCAAGTAAGTTTAATACGAAAAAGGCTCTGCATCCTTGCGATGCAGAGCCTTTTTCGCATCACAAATCAAATAAAACGATTATAATTCGTCTCCATGGCTGCGCAGATACCGAACCAGCATGGGCAGCTCGTAGAGCAGCATGACGACCCAGCCCACCGCATAGCTGTAAGGCAGAGCTTCGATCTCCATTTTCCACACCAGCACGAACACCGCAGCAGCCGCCACACGGAACACCATGTTGAAGGTGCTGGACACCAGCGTGACCTTCAGATCGCCAATGCCGCGGAAGAAGCCCTGAATGCCGTTGGTGAAAGCGGGCATCAGGTAGAACAGGGAAACCGTGCGCAGGAAGCGCACGCCCAGATGGACGACCTCCGGGTCGGTGACGAACAGCTTCATGATAAAGGGAGCACCGGCAAAGCATACAACGGCGATCAGCACGCCGTAAGCGGCTTCAATGCGCATACCGCAGTGGAAGCCCTGCTTCACACGGTCGTGCTTGCCGGCACCCCGGTTCTGCGCCATGAGGGTGGTCATGGCGTGGCCGATGTTCTGCTGCGGGGTATAGGCAAAGTCGTCAATGCGGGAAGCAGCGGTAAAGGCAGCCATAGCGTTGACACCCATGGTGTTCACGATGGCCTGCACCGCGATCTTGCCCAGCTGCACGGTGGCTTGCTGCATGGCGCTGGCCCAGCCGTAGCTGACCGTTTTGCGCAGCAGCTTGCCATCAAACACCAGCCAGCGCCTGCCCAGCTGCAGGATGGGCACCTTCCAGCGGATGTACAGTACGCACAGCACGCAGCACAGTGCTTCGCTGACCACGGTGGAAAGGGCGCAGCCGTTGCTGCCCCAGTTCAGCACCTGCACAAAGAACAGGTCGCCGCCGATGTTCAGCACAGAGCTGATCATCAGGAAATACAGGGCACTCTTGCTGTCGCCCAGTGCACGCATGGTGGCGGCAAGGAAGTTATAGAAGAAGGTGAAGATCAGGCCTGCAAACACGATGCGCAGGTAGCTGACCGCAATGGGCAGGATATCGGCGGGCACCTGCATCAGCTGCAGCAGGGGCGTGGCCAGAATGACGCACAGCGCCGAGAATGCCAGCGAGAACACGGTGCCTGCAATGGCGGTGGTGGACACCTGACGCTCCATCAGCTGGGTATTACCGGCACCGAATGCGGTACTGACCAGAATGCCGGCACCCAGACACATGCCGTTGATAAACAGGATGGCCAGAGTCATGAGCGGGTTGGAGGTGCCGACGGCGGCAAGGGCTTCCTCGCCCACGAACTTGCCCACGATGATGCTGTCGGCGGCGTTGTAGGTGAGCTGGAACAGGTTGCCAAGTACCAGCGGAATGGTAAAACGAATCAGGAGCGGTGTAATGGCTCCCTTTGTCATGTCGTTTGTCATGGGAACTCTATGATTTCTCCTTATTCCTTATAATGTATTTACGATCTGCCGTCCGGGCAGGATGGCAAGGGCAGAGCGGCTGGCTCCTACATGGATGAGCTGTGCGGCCGCCTGCAAAACGGCACCGGATGCCACCGAAACCGGGATGGCATCGGTGCGCAGCACCTTTTGCGCGGCCCGCTGCGCATCGGTGGTGTTCACCGCAACCACGTTGTCCACCACATAGGCGTTGAAGTTTTCCGGCACAAAGCCGTAGCCCAGATCACTGATGCCGTGGGGGCCAGTCAGGCCGCCGCCCAGCGCCTGCGATTCGTAAGGCTCCACGGCGGCGATGCGCACATCGTTCGTCCATGCCTTGATGGTCTCGCCCACGCCGGTCACGGTGCCGCCACTGCCCACGCCGATCACGATAGCGTCCACGGCACTTTTGCCCTCCCGCGCGATGCTCTGCACAATGGCAGGGCCGGTAACGCGGCGGTGGTACTCCGGGTTATCATCGTTGGCAAGCCAGTCCATGTAGTACCAGCCGTTGGCGGCGGCGGTCTGTGCCGCCAGACGGCGGGCACCGTTCACACCGCTGCGGGCCGGGCTGTGGCGGATCTGCGCACCCAGCCGCAGCAGGGTCTCCTGCCGCAGGGCGGGGGCATCCTCCGGCATCACCAGAACCACCGGGTGACCGGCGGTCAGGCCCGCCAGCGTGAGCGCGGCGGCAAACGGGCCGGAGGCCGCTTCAATGATGGGCTGACCAGAGATCAGCTTCTTTTTTTCAATGGCAAGGGCCAGCATCCCTTCGGCAAGGCCGTCCCGGGCCGTGCCGGTGGGGCCTGCAAAGTCCAGATAGGCATACAGCCGTCCCTTCAGCCCGCAGGCGGCAGCATAGCCGCGCAGCTCCACGATGGGGCAGGCGCTGAGCGTCTGGTAAAAATTGGGGTAGATCGGCACGAAGACCCTCCTTTCATGGGATACAACAATATTATCCTAACGCAAAAGGACTGCGCGCGTCAAGATGCCTTTTAGCAAAAACAGCGAATTTTTGGCGGATTTTCTGGAAAAATCTCCGAAAGGCTCTTGACAGGATGCGGTGCATCTGCTATACTTCATCCGTAAAGCAAATGAACTTTACATCACTTCTCGAAAGTACAGGCACAAAACCGGGGGATCAGAGGATGGCAAAAGATCTGGAAATGGGCTATCTGCTGGACTTCTACGGTGAGGTGCTCACCGAGAAACAGCGCGAAATGCTGCGCCAGTATTACAACGATGACCTTTCGCTGAGCGAGATCGGCGAGAACTTCGGCATCACCCGTCAGGGTGCGCGGGATGCCATCAAGCATGGCGAGAACGCGCTGAAGGAGCTGGAGGAAAAGGTCGGCTTTGCGGCGCGTTACCGCCGCGTGCAGCAGAAGCTGGAAGAGCTGGAGCAAATGGTGATCGATGCACGGTTCGAGTGCACCGGCCCGCAGGGCCTGACCACCACCGAGTACGAACACCAGCTGACCAAAATGTTAAAGCTCATCCGCTCCATCGACGAAGCAAACGAGAGCTGAAACCTGTGAAAGGAGCACCGTACAATGGCATTTGAATCCCTTACCGACCGCCTTGCCGGTGTGTTCAAAAAGCTGCGCGGTCACGGCAAGCTGACCGAGGCAGATATCAAGGCCGCGATGCGTGAGGTGCGCATGGCCCTGCTGGAAGCCGATGTCAACTATAAGGTTGCCAAGGACTTCTGTGCAAAGGTGTCCGAGCGCGCCATGGGTCAGGAGGTCATGGAAAGCCTGACCCCGGCACAGCAGGTGGTCAAGATCGTCAACGAAGAGCTGGTTGCCCTGATGGGCGGCAGCGAAGCGGCCCGCCTGAACATCAAGAACAAGGGCCAGACGATCATCATGCTCTGCGGCCTGCAGGGCAACGGTAAAACCACCCACGCCGCAAAGCTGGCAAAGTACTTTATCAAACAGGGCCGCCGCCCTATGCTGGTGGCCTGCGATATTTACCGCCCTGCGGCCATCGATCAGCTGCAGGTGGTGGGCAAACAGGCGGGCGCACCGGTGTTCACGCTGCCGGGCGCAAAGCCGCCGGAAATTGCAAAAAAGGCGCTGGCACACGCCAAGGATTACGGCAATGACATCGTGATCCTGGATACCGCCGGTCGTCTGCAGATCGACGATGTGCTCATGCAGGAGCTGGTGGACATCAAGGAAGCCGTTCCTGTGGACGAGACCCTGCTGGTGGTGGATGCCATGGCCGGTCAGGATGCCGTGAACGTTGCCAAGACCTTCAACGAGAAGGTGAGCATCGACGGCATCATCCTTACCAAGACCGACGGCGATACCCGCGGCGGTGCGGCACTTTCAGTGCTGGCCGTCACCGGCAAGCCCATCAAGTTCCAGGGCACCGGCGAAAAGCTGGACGATCTGGATGTGTTCCACCCGGACCGCATGGCAAGCCGCATTCTGGGCATGGGCGATGTGCTGAGCCTGATCGAGCGTGCGCAGGAGACGGCCGACGAAAAGGCTGCCGAAGAGACCGCCAAGCGGATGATGGAGAATAAGTTCGACATGAACGACATGCTGGACCAGTTCGCACAGATCCGCAAGATGGGCGGTGCAGGCGCGATGCTGAGCATGCTGCCTGGCGGCAGCGGCATCGATCCCAGTCAGGTCGATGAAAAGGCGTTCGACCGCATCGAGGCCATGATCTATTCCATGACCAAGGAAGAACGCGAGAAGCCCTCCATCATCAACCCAAAGCGCAAGCGCCGCATCGCGGCCGGCAGCGGTACCACCGTGGCGGATGTGAACAAGCTGCTCAAGCAGTTTGAAATGATGCAGAAGATGATGAAGCAGTTCAAGAAAAGCCCCAAGGGCTTTGCCCGCCGCCTGGGCGGCATGATGGGCAACCCCAATGCCTTCCGCGGACTGAAATAATTTTTGTGATACAACCCCCTTGCGGGTTTGTACAATATAATCAACATGCGCCCGCAAGGGCCGCACAAAACAATTTTTGGAGGATATTTACCATGGCAGTTAAGATTCGTCTGCGCCGCGTTGGCGCCAAGAAGGCTCCCTTCTATCGTGTTGTTGTTGCTGACAGCCGCTTCCCCCGTGACGGCCGTTTCATCGAAGAGATCGGCACCTACGATCCCAACAAGGAGCCTTCCGAGATTAAGATCGACGCTGAGAAGGCAAAGCAGTGGATCGCCAACGGCGCACAGCCCACTGATACCGTTCGCGTCCTGCTGAAGAAGTCCAACGTTCTGTAAGTAGGGAGGGCTGACTCATGCAGGAGCTGTTGCTGGCAGTTGCCCGCGGTCTCGTGGAGGATAAGGAAGCCGTTAAGGTCACGGTGGACGAGCCTCGCGAGGACGGCACCATCGTCTACCACCTGAGCGTGGCAGAGGGAGATATGGGCCGTGTCATCGGCAAGCAGGGCCGGATCGCAAAAGCCATTCGTGTGGTGATGCGCGCGGCTGCTGTGCGGGTCGATGAAAAGGTCCTTGTTGAGATCGACTGAGCACCCTACAGGCCCTTTGCCCTTGCGGCAAGGGGCCTTTTTGATTATAGGAGCAAGATTATGCAGCAATATCTGGAAGCGGGCAAGGTCGTGACCACCCACGGCGTGCGCGGCGAAATGAAGCTGGAGCTTTGGTGCGACGGCGTCAACTTTCTGAAAAAGGTGGGCAGGCTGTACCCCTCGGCACAGGGCGGCAGGGCCTATAAGATCGTGTCCATCCGCGCACAGGGCCAGATGGCTCTGCTGCAGCTGGAAGGCGTGGACGATATGGATGCTGCCCGTGCGCTGCGGGGGCAGGTATTCTACTTTGACCGTAATGATGCCACCCTGCCCGCAGGCCGCTGGTATGTGGCCGACCTGATCGGGTGCGAAGTGCGGGATGCCGACAACGGCAGGGTGTACGGCGTTGTGACCAGCGTGGATCACCCCGGTGCACAGGATATCTACACCGTCAAAGCACCGAACGGCAAGGAATACATGTTCCCGGGCGTGGATGCTTTTCTGAAAGAGCGCAACCCGCCGGAGGGCTATCTCCTCGTCACCCCCATTCCGGGCCTGCTGGACGATGACTTTGACAGCGAACGGGAGGAAGAGTGAGCCATGGGAATGCGTGTGGACATCGTGACCCTGTTCCCGGAAATGTGCCAGCAGGTGCTGGATGCCAGCATCATCGGGCGCGCGGCAAAGAAGGGCCTTATTGAGACCCACTGCCACCAGATCCGGGACTACACCCTGAACAGACAGAAGCAGACCGACGATTACCCCTACGGCGGCGGCTGCGGCATGGTGCTGTACGCTCAGCCCATCGCAGACTGCCTGCGTGCTGTGCAGCAGGAAGTGGCTTCACAGGGCCGTCCGGCCCCGCATATCGTGTTCCTGACGGCAGGCGGCCAGCGCTACACCGAGGAGCACGCAAAGCGGCTGGCCCAGTACGATAACCTGACACTGGTATGCGGCCACTATGAGGGCATCGACGAGCGTGTGATCGATGCTTTTGCGGATGAAGAGATCTCCATCGGTGACTACATCCTCACCGGCGGCGAGCTGGCCAGCCTTGTGGTGGCGGACAGTGTGCTGCGCCTGAAGCCCGGCGTGCTGGCTGAGCAGAAGGGCTACGAGGAAGAAAGCTACTGGGACGGCCTGCTGGAGTATCCCCAGTACACCCGCCCCGAGGTGTGGGAAGGCCGCGCCGTGCCGCAGGTGCTGCTGGGCGGCGACCACCAGAAGATCGATGCATGGCGCGGGGAACAGAGCCGGGAGCGCACCCGCCTGCGCCGCCCGGAGCTGTACGAGAAGTGGTGTGAGACCCACCCTGTGACCGAGCTGCCCAAGTGGAAGCGCGGCGAGAACATGCGCCTTGTCAAGACCGACGAGCAGTTTGCTGCTGCCGCCCGCATCTTTGTGGAGGGACGGCGTGCGACCTGTGCCGAGAACTGGACCCCGGAATACTGTGCCAGCCTCAACGAGGAAGAATATCTTTTGCAGCTGCGGCAGGAAAAGGCCGCAGGCTGGGTGTGCTACCTGCACACCACCAAGGATGTGCCGGACGGCATCGTGAGCATCAACCACAAGGTGGGGCACATCGAACATCTGTTCGTCACTGAAAAAGCCCGCGGCAGGGGCATTGGCATGAAGATGCTGGACTTTGCCCGCAAAAAGCTCAGCGAGCACGAGCACCCGGTGCTGAGCGTGCTGAACACCAACACCCGCGCCATAGCGCTTTACACCCGCATGGGCTGGAAGCTGACCAGCGGCACCGAGCTGGAGTTCACGCCGGAGCAATATCCGGCTGTGGTGAAAAAGTGTGCTCTGGTCTGGATGCGGTACGAGGGCAGCGCACAGAAGTAACTCCGGGCGGCAGCTGCAGGTGCATCGGACAGCGAAAAAGGCACGAAAATGGATGCTCGGGCCAGAGGGTATGGTGCTGGAAACGCACAAAAACAGCCGAGATATTGCCCGATGGTCGAAAAAATGTTGAAAACTTTTGTATCTACCCTCTAACCTTCGGGGAATAATTTTATTATCTTTGTATAAATAATGAAAAATGGGCCGCTTTTCATTGGAGAAACCGCCAAAAATGCGCCGGGGGGCTGTACAACCGTTTCGACTTGCGCTAAAATAATCGTAACGCAACAGGCACAGGATACAGATTCTATACCCAAAACGATATTAGATAGGAGCGCTTTACTATGTACGTGAAAGAAGTTACCGTTGAAAATCAGGTTGGTCTGCACGCTCGTCCGGCTACCTTCTTCATCCAGAAGGCTAACGAGTTCAAGTCTTCCATCTGGGTCGAGAAGGAAGAACGCCGCGTGAACGCAAAGAGCCTGCTGGGCGTTCTGTCTCTGGGCATCGTGGGCGGTACCACCATCCGCATCATCGCTGACGGCGCTGATGAGCAGGCTGCTGTTGACGGCCTGATCAAGCTGGTGGAGTCCGGTTTTGCTGAGTAATTTGTGTCTATAAATGGAGCGGCGGGGGAACCTGCCGCTTTTTGTTTTTCAAGGAGAATCCATGACCAAAGCTGAACTGTATCAGAAAGCCTGTATGCTGCCGCTGCTGCCCGGCGTGTATATCATCCGGGATAAGACGGACACCATCATTTATATCGGCAAGGCAAAGCGGCTGCGCATCCGGGTGAGCCAGTACTTCCGCGAGGGCGTGCCCCACGACAACAAGGTCAGCCAGATGATCGCCCATGCCTATGCCTTTGACGTGATCGTCTGCCAGAGCGAGTTTGAAGCGCTGGTGCTGGAAGCCAGCCAGATCAAGGCTCACACGCCGAAGTATAACATCCTGCTCAAGGATGATAAAGGCTACAGCTATATCAAGGTGACAAAGGAGCCATGGCCCCGGCTCTCCTTCGTGCTGCAAAAGGAGGAGGACGATGCCGAGTATATCGGCCCCTATACCTCCAGCTTTGCGGCGCGGCAGATGGCAGAAACCGCCATGGATGCCTTTCTGCTGCCAAGGTGCAATAAGCGCTTCCCGCAGGAGATCGGCAAAGGACGCCCCTGCCTGAATGCGCACATCGGCAAGTGCATGGCAGTGTGCAGCGGCAGGATCAGCTGCGAAAACTACAATCAGGCCGTCAAGAGCGCCGTGCACCTGATTCGCTATGGCAAAAAGGACATCCTGAAGATCCTCAACGAGCGGATGCAGGAGGCCTCGGACCGGCTGGAATTTGAGACGGCAGCGCTGCTGCGGGACCAGATCGCAGCCATCACCAAGGTGAGCGCCGGGCAGAAGGTCATTGTGGACCCGGATGTGGAGATGGATGTGGTGGCGCTGGCAGGCACGCCGGACAGCGTGTGTGCGGCGGTGCTGCGCTTCCGGGACGGACGGCTGACCGATAAGCGGGAGTTTTTGTTCCACGATACCTCGGACATTGCCGCCGTGCGGGAGGAATTTCTGCCCCGGTATTATCTGGATGACGAACAGATCCCCAAGATCATTGCGGTGGACGAGCTGCCGCCGGACAGCGATGCCTTGCAGCGGGCGCTGAACGAAAAGCGCGGCAATGAGGTGCAGCTGTATGTGCCCCAGCGGGGCGATAAGGCCCATCTGGTGGAGATGGCCCACACCAACGCGGTGGAGCGTCTTGCCCGGGAGAGCGGCCGCTATGCCCGGGAGGAAAAGCTGCTGGACGAGCTGGCGCAGGTGCTGGGCCTTGCAAAGCCGCCCCGGGCCATTGAGAGCTACGATATCTCCAACTGGGGCGATGGCTCCAGCGTGTGCGGCATGGTCACCTTCAGGGATGGCAAGCCCTATAAGGCGGGTTACCGCAAGTTCAAGATGAAGACCGTTGCGGGCACTGACGACTATGCATCACTGGCAGAGACTGTCTCCCGGCGGGCGGCAGAGTACGAAAAGTACGCAGAGCTTGCAAAAAAGGGAGAGCCCTGCAGCAACTGGTTCGGGCAGAAGCCGGATCTGCTTTTGATGGACGGTGGCAGGGGGCAGGTGAGCGCGGCAAAAGAAGCACTGGCCGGGACTGCCCTTGCGGATGTGCCGCTCTACGGCATGGTGAAGGATGACCACCACCGCACCCGCGCCATTGTGGACAGCGACGGCCGGGAAATTGCCATCAATATGAACCGGGGCACCTTTACCTTTATCACGGCCATTCAGGACGAGACCCATCGCTTTGCCAATGCCTACCGCAAGCAGCAGATGAAGCAGAAGAGTTATTCCTCCACCCTGACCGAGATCCCCGGCATCGGCCCCAAAACGGCCAAGGCGCTGATGGCCCAGTTCAAAAGCGTGGGCGCGGTGAAGGAAGCCACGCCTGACCAGTTGGAAAACACCCCCGGCGTGGGGAAACAGACGGCACAGATCATCTACGCATATTTTCACGAATAAAACCCTCTCGGTCATCGCTGCGCGATGCCAGCTCTCCCGAAAGGGAGAGCTTTTTGCATTCAGATGCAATGAATGTGCAGAGCTGAAGAAAACGCGATTGATGCATTTGCCGGTTACGGCCCTTCCCGTGAAAAGGCAAACCCCGGCAGACCGTAGTCTGCCGGGGTTTGCAATATTAAAATAAATATTCCGCTGAAAATGCCCAGAGCAAAGCGGAGGGCATTCAAATGATTCAGTTCTCCGCAGAAATATCCTGACCGAAATACTTCTCGCTCAGCTCCTTCAGGGTGCCGTCGGCACGCAGCTCGTCGATGGCGGTGTTGATGGCTTCCAGCAGGGTGGCGCTGGCATCGCCCTTGCGCAGAGGAATGGCAACGTGGGATGCATCCTCGGTCTGGGCCACCAGCTTGAAATCTGCGTCCGGGTGGACGTTCAGGTAATCGTAGAAGGAGACATCAGCGTTCAGGGTGGCGTCGATGCGGCCTGCGGTGAGCAGCTGGATGGTCTCTTCCAGCGTGTCGATGCCCTGTACGGTGGCACCATAGCTCTCGGCCAGTTCCATGTAGGTGGAAGCAAGGCTGTTGGCGGTGGTCTTGCCCTTCAGGTCTTCAAAGCTGGTGATCTCGTCATTATCCTTGCGGACGGCAAGGGCAGTGTGGATGTAGCCGTAGGGCTCGGTGAAATCATAGGTCTTGGCGCGCTCGTCGGTCACTTCCACGCCGTTGCACACGATGTCGTAGCGGCCTGCGTCCAGACCGGCAAACAGGCTGTCCCAGTCGCTTTCCACGTACTCCGGCTCCACGCCCAGCTTTTCGGCAATGGCGCGGGAGACTTCCACATCGTAGCCCACCAGAGTATCGGATTCGTCGTGGTAGCTCCAGGGCTGCCATGCGCCTTCCAGTGCAACGATCAGCTTGCCGCTGGACTGGATGTTGGACAGCTGGTCGCCGGCAGCAGGAGCCACAGAGGCGGCCGTGCCGGAAGCAGCGGTGCTGCCGGAAGAATTGGAGCAGCCAGCCAGAGTCAGCACGCCGGCAGCGGCCATGACGCTCATAAGAGAAATAAAAGTTCTGCGTTTCATAGTTGGATTCCCTTTCCTCTATAAAAATATTTGTGAAATAAACTCCTTCAGGCAAAGAGGGAGACTTTCTGGTTTTGCCAAAGGCCCCATCCCGGAGGGGGCTGTCTGCGAAGCAGACTGGGGGAGTTGGTTAAACCTCACTCGGTGTGAGCGATCTTGCGCAAAAATTCGCGGGTGCGCTCCTCTTTGGGGTTGGCGAAAAACTCATGCGAGGGAGCCTGCTCCACTACCACGCCGTTCTCCATGAAAACGGTCTTGGAGGAAACATTGCGGGCAAAGCCCATCTCGTGGGTGACCACCAGCATGGTCATGCCCTCTTCGGCCAGCTGCCGCATCACGGCCAGCACTTCGCCAGTCAGCTCCGGGTCAAGGGCCGAAGTCGGCTCGTCAAAATAGATGATTTCCGGGTCGGAGGCCAGTGCCCGGGCAATGGCCACGCGCTGCTGCTGGCCGCCGGAAAGCTGGCGCGGATAGTAGTCGGCTCGGTCGGCAAGGCCCACCTTTTCCAGCATCTTCATGCCAACGGCATCCGCCTGCTCTTTGGGCATTTTGCGGGCAATGATGAGGCCCTCGGTCACGTTCTGCAGGGCAGTCTTGTTGCGGAACAGATTGTAGCTCTGGAACACAAAGGCCGTCTTTTTGCGCAGCCGGGCAATGTCGGCACGGCTGGCCTGGGCAAGGTCGAACGTCTCGCCGTCAAAGGTGAGCTGGCCTGCGTCGGCAGTCTCCAGAAAGTTCAGACAGCGCAGCAGGGTGGTCTTGCCGGAGCCGGAGGGGCCGAGGATGGCCACTACATCGCCCTTTTCCACGGTCAGGTCCACGCCGCGCAGCACCAGCAGCTCGCTGGTCACTTTGCGTGCACCGGGCCGGTGGAAGATGCCTGCCTGCAGGCGGGGCTTTGTGTAGGTGAAAAAGGATTTGTGGACGTTTTTGATCTCTAACATGGACATGGTTGCCACACTCCTTTCTTACTGGAAGCCGTGGGCGTTGAGCCGACGCTCCAGCAGTGCCTGCAGCTTGGTAATGACCGTGCAGAACAGCAGATACACCACGGCCACCTCACAGTAGATGGGCAGGAAGATGTAGGTGCGGGCGGCCACGCGCTGACCGGCCATGAACAGCTCGGCCACCGTGATGTTGGACGCCAGCGAGGTGTCCTTGATCATGCCGATGAGCGAGTTGGAGAGGGCGGGCACTGCGGTGCGCAGGGCCTGCGGCAGCACGATGCGGCGCATGATCTGCCACCAGCTCATGCCCACGCAGTAACCGGCTTCCAGCTGGCCCTGCGGCACGCTTTCCAGTGCGCCGCGCATGGTCTCGGCACAGTAGGCACCCTCGTTGAAGGCAAAGGCGATGACCGCAGCAGGGAAAGCGTCCAGCATGATGCCCACGCTGGGCAGACCATAAAAGATGATGAACAGCTGCACCAGCAGCGGCGTGCCGCGGATGACCCAGATGTAGAACCGTGCGATCTGCCGCAGCACCGGCACATTGGCGTACTGCACCAGCGCAACGGCCACGGCAATGATCATGGCAAAAAAGAAGGAGACCAGCGTGAGCGGGATGGTCATGGTAAGGCCTGCCGTAAGGATACGGGGCAGGGCCTCCGCCAGCACGCTGACCGTACGGTTGGAAAGAAATGCTTCAAACATGAAAAATGTTCCCTCAGAACGGTATTCAAATACTTTGTAAATCGTAAGAACAAAGGTATTATAAGGCTTGGAGTGCGCTTGAAGTCAAGGGCTTTTTCTAAAATTCCTACAAAACCTACCAGAATACTATAGCATGAATCCGGATGGAGTGCAAACGGTTTGCTCAAAACGCGTGATGTGTACAAAAACGGACGACCCATCTGGAAAACTTTGTGCAATGCGGCAAGCGGTTGACGGCGCACCGGCTTTCGTGTACAATGAACATAACAACGCGCACCGGGCTTGGCCCGGCACAGGCGCAAATTCACCGCAGAGGGTGCAGTGCCCTTTGCGCGGTGCAGACACGGAGGACACGAACGTGACGAAGAAAAAAATTGGCGTTCTGGGTGCAGGTACCTGGGGCATGGCTCTGGCACGGATGCTGTGTGTCAGCGGCAATGATGTGCAGGTGTGGTCGGCGCTTCCGGCTGAGGTGGAGAACCTTTCCGCTACGCGGGTGCACCCCAATCTGCCGGGCATGAAGATCCCGGAAGAGCTGCAGTTTACCAAGAGCATTGAGGAAGTGTGCACCGGCAAGGATGTGCTGCTGTTTGCAGTGCCGTCGGTATTTGTGCGCTCCACCACGGCCAAGGCCCGGCCTTACATCCCGGACGGCCAGATCCTTGTGGACGTTGCAAAGGGCATGGAGCCGGACACCTTATATACCATGACTGAGGTCATTGCCGACGAGCTGAACCGTGAGGGCGGCCCCAAGGGGGTAAAGCTGGTAGCACTCTCCGGCCCGACCCATGCGGAAGAGGTGGCGCTGGATCTGCCCACCACCATCGTTTCGGCCTGCCCGGATGAAGCCGCTGCCGAGTATGTGCAGGATGTGTTCAGCAACACCTGTATGCGTGTGTACACCAACGCCGACATCAAGGGCGTGGAGCTGAGCGGCGCGCTGAAGAATGTGATTGCGCTGGGTGTTGGCATCTCCACCGGCCTTGGCTACGGCGACAACGCCCGCGCAGCCCTCATCACCCGCGGCATTGCCGAGATCGCCCGGCTGGGCGTGGCCATGGGCTGCAACATCCATACCTTTGCGGGTCTGGCCGGTATCGGCGACCTGATCGTGACGGCAACCAGTATGCACAGCCGCAACAATCGTGCGGGCATTCTGATCGGCAAGGGCAAAAGCCCGGAGCAGGCCGTGAAGGAGGTCGGCATGGTGGTGGAGGGCATCAATGCCCTGCCCGCCGCCATGGAGCTGGCCGCAAAGTACAATGTGGAAATGCCCATTGTGCAGACGGTGAACGCCATCGTGAAGGAGGGCATGAGCGCCAGCGACGCGCTGCGCACCCTGATGGACCGTAACCGGAAGAACGAGATGCCGCAGGGCTACGAAAAAGTCTGAATTTTAAGGGAGAAGGCACAGCTGTCTGCAGATGGCTGTGCCTTTTTTGCTGCGCGGCCTGCCCACTGGCCGAAAACACAAAATAATTCAAATTTTTTACCAAAATCAGACGTAAAAGGGTAGAAGGTCGGGAAACTTTCTGCTATACTGAAACAGAACGCAAAAACCGGGGGACGTTTTGTGCACCCTGTCGGAGAGAAAGAGAGGAATCTGCCATGCCGTCAACTTATGCGCACCGCCGCTTTGGCACCAATGTGCTGGAACATCTGCCGGATGAACTGCGTGCTCAGCTGGAACAGAACCGTGAGCTTTACGATATCGGCCTGCACGGGCCGGACCTGCTGTTTTATTACCATGCTGCCAAGTCCAACCCGGTGGGTGCACTGGGCAATGCCATGCACGAGGAGCCGGGGCGGGTCTTTTTTGACCGGGCGCGCAGGGTGGTGCACTGTGAGGCAGACCGGGATGCTGCACTGGCCTATGCACTGGGCTTTGTGTGCCACTTTGCGCTGGACAGCACCTGCCACCCGTATGTGGAGCAGTTCACCCGGGAAAGCGGTGTGACCCACTGCGAGATCGAGACCGAGTTTGACAACATGCTGCTGCGCCGGGACGGATACGACCCGCTGAAGTTTTTCACAGCCAGCCATATCCATCCGTCGGAACAGAATGCAAAGGCGATCGCGCCCTTTTACGAGGGCATCTCGGAGCAGGTGGCGCTGGACTCGCTCAAGGGCATGATCTCAGTGCACAGGCTGCTGCAGGCATCCAATCCTGTCAAGCGATGGGTGGTGCTGACCGGCATGAAGGTGGTGGGCAAATACGACATGCTGCACGGCCTTGTGGCAGATCCGCAGCCGAACCCGAAGTGCGTGGAGAGCGGCAAGCGGCTGGAAGAACTGTATGCGCAGGCGCTTCCGCTGGCAGAAACGCTGATCCTGGAATTTGTGGCAAAGCTGGATACGGACCAGCCCCTGAGCAAGGCCTTTGACCACACCTTCGGGGAGTTTTGAGCGGGCACAAAAAATGAGGGGGCACCGCCCGGCGGTGCGAGAGGAAACAAGATGAAACATGAAAAATTCAAGGTGACACCGCTGGAGCGCGCGTGGATCCTGTACGATGTGGGCAACTCGGCCTTTGTGCTGATGATCGCAACGCTGGTGCCCATTTTCTTTAATGCGCTGGCCGAGGCCGGTGGATTGAGTCCGGTGAACTATCTGGCCTACTGGGGCTATGCAAGCTCGGTGGTCACGGTGATCACGGCAGTGCTGGGGCCGATTTTGGGCACGCTGGCCGATACCAGAGGCTTTAAAAAGCCCATCTTCATGCTCTGCCTGTTCGTGGGCGTGGCAGGCTGCTGTGCCATGGGCCTTGCCACTACATGGCTGCCGTTCCTGATCATCTTCATCCTTGCAAAGATCGGCTTTTCGGGCAGTCTGGTGTTCTACGATTCCATGCTGGGCGATGTGACCACCCCGGAACGCATGGATGTTGTGTCTTCGCAGGGCTATGCATGGGGCTACATTGGCAGCTGCGTGCCCTTTGTGGTGTGTCTGGCGCTGGTGCTGGGCAGCGGGGCCATCGGCCTGAGCCAGATGACCGCCCTTTCCGTGGCGCTGCTCATCACCGCTGTGTGGTGGCTGGGCACCACCCTGCCGCTGCTGCGGAGCTATAAGCAGATCAACTATGTGGAGGTAGAGCAGCACGCCATCCGGCAGAGCTTTGTGCGCATCGGCCACACCCTCAAGCATCTGCGCGAGGATAAGCAGGTGTTCTGGTTCCTGCTGGCCTTCTTCTGCTACATCGACGGCGTGTATACCATCATCGATATGGCCACCGCCTACGGCACGGCACTGGGGCTGGAGACCACCGGCCTTTTGCTGGCCCTGCTGGTAACGCAGATCGTAGCCTTCCCTTCGGCGCTGATCTTTGGTCGGCTGAGCGCAAAATATCCGTCCAGCCAGCTTATCCCGGTCTGCATCGCAGCCTACACCGGCATTGCGGTGTTTGCCTTCTTCCTGACCAGCCAGTGGCAGTTCTGGGTACTGGCCGTGCTGGTGGGCATGTTCCAGGGCGGCGTGCAGGCACTGAGCCGCAGCCACTTTGCCAAGATCATCCCGGCTGAAAAATCCGGCGAATACTTTGGCCTGTTCGACATCTGCGGCAAGGGTGCGTCCTTCCTTGGCACCATGATCGTGAGCGTGGGCAGCCAGCTGACCGGCAGCGCCAATGTGGGCATTGGGATGCTGGCGCTGCTGTTTGCAGTGGGCTTTGTGCTGTTCCGGGTGTCCTGCCGGACTGAGGGTGCAAAACAGGTGTAAAAAATACGATTTAAAATTGCCGATGCTTTCGCTTTGGCAATATCAGAGGAATATTATTTTATAATTTTGCAGACAAGCCAGTCCTGCGGGGCCGGCCTGTTTCCTTTTTCACGGGAAGGGCGCAATGGCAAACGGCATATTGCCGCTGTCAGCCGCGCAGCAGATAAAGCACAAACTTACCCGTACAGCTCGTCGCGTAAGCGACTCAAAATCGGCGGAACACAAAAAATCCTTTAGCGCAGCGACTTGGATTTTTTGTATGGAGCCTAACTGCTTTGGGGTCTAAAAGGGGCGAGCAGCCCCTTTTTCATGGATCCAGCGCGTTGAAATCGCTGTGACCTTGCTGTGCTGAACACACAGTATTTGCTACGCAAACCGGTCTGCGGCTTAAAAGCCCCACTGGGGCTTTCATGCCCTGCGGGCACCGCCGTCCTTTCTGGTTCTCTTTTGCAACCAAAAGAGAACATACCTGGCGGTAATGCTTTTTACAAAAGGCATTAAACTCAATCTACGCGAAAACGCTCTGTACGGGAAGCAAATGGTTGAAAATCGTCCTTCTGGTTATTATTAACAAACCGGTAATTGTGTTTTTTGCCCTCGAATGATACAATAGTGTCAAACGATTTCAAAACCACAAAGGAGAAAACGAAATGGAACGATTTCCCGGTTATACCCTCGTGCGTACCGAGGACTGCCCTGAACAGCACGGAACCCTGACCGTGCTTACCCACGATGTGAGCGGTGCCACGGTGCTGCTGGTGGAAAATGAGGATACCAACAAGGCGTTTGGCATCGGCTTTGGCACCTTCCCGTCCGATGACACCGGCGTGTTCCACATTCTGGAGCACTCGGTGCTGGCAGGCAGCGAAAAATACCCGGTGACCTCGCCGTTCTTGCAGCTGCTCAAAAGCAGCATGGCATCTTTCCTGAATGCGATGACCTTCCCGGATAAGACGGTCTACCCGTTCGCTACGCCCAATGAGACCGACTTCAAAAACCTGATGGATGTCTACCTGAACGCGGTGTTCTGCCCGCTGGCCATGGTGGACAAGAGCGTGTTTGAGCAGGAGGGCTGGCACCGCAGTGCCGACGGCACCGTGAGCGGAGTGGTGTACAACGAGATGCAGGGCGCTCTGGCTGCACCGGATGCTCAGTTGGAAAATGCACTGGAACGGGCCATGTTCCCGGATACGGCCTACGGCTTTGTTTCCGGCGGCGACCCGGCCAGCATCCCGGCGCTGACCTATGAAAAGTATAAGCGAGTATATCACCGCCACTACAGCGCCGACAACTGCTGCATTACCCTCTATGGCAAAATGGATATGGCTGAAAAGCTGGAACTGCTGGACAGGGATTATCTTTCAAAAATGCCCAAGGGCACCAGCCGTCCGCAGCTGACCGTGCAGCACGAGCAGGCGGGTGCCTGCGTGGAACTGCCCTACTATACCGAAAACCCGGAGCCGGACGAGGTGCAGTGTGCTCTGGCATGGTACACCGGTGCCTTTGCAGACCGGGAGCGTCAGCTGGGCGTGGAGATCCTGCTGGATGCCCTGCTTGGCACCAATAACTCCCCGCTGAAGGCGGCGCTGCTGGCCGAAAAGCTGGGCGCAGATATTGACATTGGCTTTGACGACAGCACCCTGCAGCCGGTGCTGGAACTGGTGCTGCGCGGTGCCACCGAGGAGAGCGCCCGCAAGTTTGCTGCCGCTGTGCGCAAGGCGGTGGACGGCATTCTGGCCGAGGGCATCCCGCAGGAACTGCTGTTGGCTTCGCTGAACGCAGCAGAGTTTGCATCGCTGGAGCGCCCGGGCACCCTGCCAGACGGCGTGCTGGATGCCATCAACGCTTCTACTGGCTGGCTGCACACCGGCGACCCCGCCCTGCTGCTGCACACGGACAGGCTGTTTGCTTCCCTGCGGGAAAAGATGGCCGATGGCTGGTTCGATGAGCTGCTGCGTGAGCTGTTTGCACCGGCTCCGGTGCAGGTGGTGCAGGTGCCCACCCTGCCTAAAAAAGAGGAGGGCGAACCCATCCGCACCGACGGCAAGCTTGTGCTGGAGCACCCGCTGACCGTTGCCGACCTTGGCGACGGAGCAAGGACGGCCCCAGGCGAGCGGGAACTTCTGGCCGGTGCGCAGCTGGTGCATCACCCTTCGGCAGGCAGCCTGTACCTGAACTTCTACTATGACCTTGGTAATGTGAAGCCTGAGGACATGCCGTATCTGGACCTGCTGACCGATGTGCTGGACGAGCTGGACAGCACCGAACACACCGCTCAGCAACTGAACACTCTGCGCAGCACATGGCTGGGCGACAGCCGCACCCAGCTGGACATCTGGACTGGGCGGCAGGAGGGTGCACCCTGCCATGCCAAGCTGAGCCTGTGCCTGAGCCTGCTGGAACGCAGTCTGGAAAAGGCTGTGGAGCTGGGCGGCGAATGGCTGTATGATACCACCCTTACCGGCCCGGCGGCAGAAGCTGCTTTTGCACGGGTGCTGAGCCAGCAGAAGTTGAACATGGAACAGCAGTTCATCCAGCAGGGCAATGTATACGCAGCCACCCGCGCCAGTGCCCACTACACGGTGGACGGTGCGGTGAGTGAACGCTGCAGCGGTGTGAGCTATTACAAGTTCTTGTGCGGCGTGCAGGAGCGCGGCAATTGGGCAGCACTGGGCGAAAAGCTGGATGCCCTGCGCACAGAGGTGCTGCAGCACGCGGAGCTGACGGTCAGCCTGTACGGCAGCGAGGATGCCCTTGCAAAGCTGCGCACTCTGCTGCCGGACAGCCGCTTTGCTGCCGAGGGCCGCGCTGCGGCAAAGCCCTATGTGGAGCCGCTGACACCGCCGGTGAACGAAGCGTTTATCATTGACGGCGGTGTGAACTACGATGTACAGGTATGGCCCATGGAGCGCCGCAGCGACCGCAAGGCGCTGGCCCGCGTGATGAGCTACGAATACCTGTGGCACAACATCCGTGAGGTGGGCGGCGCTTACGGCACCGGAATGCTCTCCTCGGACGGCGTGGAATACCTGTACACCTACCGCGACCCCCATGTAAAGAAAAGCTACGACACCTTTGCAAAAGGTCCGGCAGAACTGGCAGCACGGGAGTACACCGAAAAAGACCTGAACGATTTTATTGTGGGTACTGTGGCCAAGCTGGACACCCCCCGCAAGCCGCGTGCTGAGGCCCGCGAGACGGACCGTCGGTATTTCTGCGGCATCACTGATGAAATGATGGCGGCAGACCGCAAGGCCCTGTGTGCGGTGGATGCCGCACTGCTGAAGGAGCAGGCCGCAGAGCTGGGTGCCGCCATGGCAAACGGCGTGCGGGTGGTGTTTGGCAGCAAGGATGCTGTGGAAGCCGCAAAAGACCTGTTTGATACGGTAGAGACCCTGTAAGCAAAGAGCCTTCCATCCCGCCCGGGACATGCTCTGACAGGATAAAAGTGCCTGATGATACGAAAAATGTCATCGGGCACTTTTACTTTTTGTAAAGAAACGGAAAAATTTAAAAAGCAGGGTTGACGCGGCAAAAAAGCAGTGGTAAAGTAATGGGCGGAAAAGGCAAAAAGTGTCTTTTTACAACAGGAAAACGAGGTGGTTGTCATGGAACCTGCTGGCAGTAGCAGCAGTCTTTCTCCCCGATTATTTTATATGATGGCAGCCGCCGTTTCTGCTTTGTGCAGACCCTGCTGTGTGTGAATGCACACGGTGCGTGTTTGTGTTCCCTGAAAAGAAGAAACGAGAGCTGCCACTGAAAAGGAGGCAGCTTTTTTATGTCTGAAATCTCGATCGATACCCTCAAGACCATGCTGGCAAATCTGGACGATGCCAAGAAATACCAGAGCCTGCGGGATGTGATGGAAACTCTGCCCGCGCCCGACCTTGCGGCGGTATTTGAGGATCTGCCTGCAGAAAAGCTCCCGGTGCTGTTCCGTCTGTGCCCGAAGGATCTGGCCGCAGATGTGTTCACCGAACTGACCCCTGAGACCCAGCAGAAGCTGATCGACGGCCTGACCGATACCGAGCTGAAGGCTGTTGTGGACGAACTGTTCGTGGACGATGCCACCGACCTTGTGGAGGAAATGCCTGCCAACGTGGTCAAGCGCATTCTGGGTCAGGCCGACCCCACCACCCGCCGCATGATCAACGAGCTGCTCAAGTACCCGGAGGACTCGGCCGGCGGCGTGATGACCACCGAGCTGATGGAGCTGCGGCCGGACATGACCGTGGCACAGGCCATGGAGGCCATCCGCAGGAATGGCTTTGACAAGGAGACCATCAACAACTGCTATGTGACCGATGACAGCCGCAGGCTGATCGGCGTGGTGTCCCTGCGGGCGCTGGTGCTGGCAAAGAACACAGAAGAGCCTATCAAGGACCTGATGGATTCCAATGTGGTCAGCGTGAGCACCACCACCGATCAGGAGGATGTTTCCAACCTGTTCGAGAAATACGGCTTTCTGGCTATTCCGGTGGTGGACGCCGAGAACCGGTTGGTGGGCATCGTGACCATTGACGATGCTATCAGCATCCTGCAGGACGAGGCCAGCGAAGATATTGCAAAGATGAACGCAATCGGCCCCTCCGACAAGCCCTACTTCAAGCAGAGCATGTGGGATCTGTATAAGAGCCGTGCGCCGTGGCTGCTGTTCCTGATGATCAGTGCCACCTTCTCCAGTCTGGTCATTCGCGGATACGAGGATGCACTGGCCGCTGTGACCGTGCTGACTGCATACATCCCCATGCTGACCGACGCAGGCGGCAACGCGGGCAGCCAGAGCACCTCCACCATCATCCGCGGCATGGCGGTGGGCGATATCCAGCCCCACGATCTGCCCCGCATCCTGTGGCGCGAGAGCCGCGTGGCCTTGCTGTGCGGCGGCACGCTGGCCGTATGCAACTTTGTAAAGCTGCTGGTGTTTGACCGCATCGCGGCTCCGGTGGCGCTGGTGGTGTGCCTGACTTTGATCTGCACCATCCTGCTCTCGCAGATCATCGGCGGCATTCTGCCGGTGGCGGCAGAAAAGCTGCATGTGGATCCGGCCGTGATGGCTTCACCCCTGATCACCACCATTGTGGATACCACCACGCTGCTGATCTACTTCAACATTGCAAAGATGCTGCTGCATCTGTAAAAGATACTCGGATCGGGATGCCCGGAGGCTCAGGAAAGCTTCCGGGCATTTTCTTTGCAAAAGGCGGGCGGCAGGAACCGGGAATGACAGGCGATTTTCAGAAAATTTCAGAAATGAAGCGAAAAAATGCGGAAGAACAGGGATGAACTATTCCTGAAAATATTTTTCAAGATATACAAGAAATAAAAAAGCTGCAAAAACCGGACGATGCAACATTTTGTAATCTTTTTGAGAGAAAAATGACATAATTTTTTTGCTTTTGTAGGGAGGTTGCAAATGTATGAAAAATTGTGATGTTTCGAGAAAAGAAATTGGCGAGCCCAAAAAGCATTTGTTGAAATAGCACAAAAGAACTCCTTCAATCTTGTGAACTTGTTCTCTTGAACAGTGGGGTGCTGCAAGGGTATAATACGAACAGGAATTACAGGTGCATGCAAGATTGCTCCTGTGAAAATGCTGAGATACGAATTGAAGGAGAACATTATTATGAAAATGATTTCGCGTCGTGACTTCCTGAAGGCATCTGCTGTTGTTGGTGCAACTGCTGCTATGACCGCCTGCGGCGGCTCTTCCAGCACCTCTACTGCTGCTTCTTCTGTTGTTGCATCTTCTGCTGCTGCTTCCAGCGCTGCTGCAACCAACGGTTCCGCAAACATCGGCGTGTGCATCTATCAGTTTGCTGATAACTTCATGACCCTGTACCGCTCCGATCTGGAAGAGTACCTGAAGGATATGGGCTACTCCGTCACCATCATGGACGGCAAGAACGACCAGAACACCCAGACCGAGCAGATCAACACCTTCCTGCAGCAGGGCGTGGACGTGCTGGTCATCAACCCCGTGCAGACCACTTCCGCACAGACCATCGTTGATACCGTCAAGCCCTCTGAGACTCCTATCGTCTTCATCAACCGTGAGCCCGACAAGAGCGTTCTGGACTCCTACGCAGACAAGTGCTGCTACGTTGGTGCTGACGCACGTCAGTCCGGTACTTATCAGGGCGAGCTGATCCTGGAGACCGAGACTCAGGGCGATATCAACGGCGACGGCAAGATCACCTACATTATGTGCAAGGGCGACCCCGAGAACATCGATGCTCAGTACCGCACCGAGTACTCCATCAAGGCCCTGACCGATGCAGGCAAGGAAGTTGAGTGCCTGTACGAGTACCTGGACAACTGGGATCAGACCACCGCTCAGCAGGACGTTGCAAACGCTCTGTCTCAGTACGGCGACAAGATCGAAGTTGTCTTCTGCAACAACGACGCAATGGCACTGGGCGCTCTGCAGTCCATCCAGCAGGCTAACCGCACCGTCGGCAAGGACATCTATCTGGTTGGTGTCGATGCACTGGCTGAGGCTGTTCAGGACGTTCTGGATGGCAACATGACCGGTACCGTTCTGAACGATGACGTGGGTCAGGCTACTGCAGCTGCTGAGGCTACCAAGCTGTACGTCGAAGGCTCCAAGGTCGAGCAGTACTACTGGGTCGACTATGTGAAGGTGACCAAGGACAACGCTTCCGAGTACGCGAAGTAAGACCAAAGTTTTCCTGAAACAATGCAAGGTGCGCAGTGGACCTTGACGGCTTGAGCAAAGCTATAAAGCGCGTGCGTGCGAGAAATATTCTCCGCGCACGCGCCTTGTTTTGAAAAAAGGTTTTTCTGCGGCCCGATGATAAACGACAAGGAGGCTCTGCGGAATGTCAGAATACCGTCTGGTAATGAAAGGCGTGGTCAAGACCTTCCCCGGCGTCAAAGCGCTGGATCACGCCCAGTTGGAGCTTCGCCCCGGTAAGGTCATGGCGCTGATGGGTGAAAACGGCGCCGGTAAGTCCACACTGATGAAATGCATGTTCGGCATTTACAAGATGGACGAGGGCGAAATTGAATACGAGGGCGAAAAAGTTACCATCACCACCCCTCTGGATGCACTGAACCGCGGCATTGCCATGGTGCATCAGGAACTGCAGCCGATTCCGGCACGTACTGTGGCCGAGAACATCTGGCTGGGCCGCTACCCCACCAAAAAGTACGGCCCTGTTACGGTGGTGGATCACGCCAAAATGTACAAGGATACGGAGGAGCTGCTGAAAAAGCTGAAGCTGGAGATCAATCCCCGTGCAAAGCTTGGCTCTCTGAGCATCGCACAGATGCAGATGGTGGAAATTGCAAAGGCTGTTTCCGCAAACTGCAAGGTGCTGATCCTGGACGAACCCACTTCCTCACTGACCGCAAACGAAGTTGAGTCGCTGTTCCGCATCATGCGCGAGCTGAAGGCTTTGGGCGTGGCACTGGTCTATATCAGCCACAAGATGGACGAGATCAAGGTGATCGCGGACGAAGTCACCATCATGCGCGATGGCCAGTACATCGGTAAGTGGGACGTTGCCAACATGACCAAGGAAGAGATCATTGCAAAGATGGTCGGCCGTGAGCTGTCGAACCTGTATCCCCCGCTGGAGAACCATCCCTCGGACGAGGTGATGATGAAGGTGGAGGACTTCACCTCCATCCATCCGCGCTCCTTCCGCCACTGCAGCTTCGAGGTCAAAAAAGGCGAGATCCTGGGCGTGGCCGGTCTGGTGGGCGCACAGCGCACCGAGCTGATGGAAGGCATCTTCGGCCTGCGTGCCCATACCTCCGGTAAGGTGTGGATCAAGGGCGAAGAGGTGAACATCAAGCAGCCCCGCGATGCCATCCAGAAGAGCGTGGCTCTGCTGACCGAGGACCGCCGTGCCACCGGCATCATGGGTGTGCTGAGTGTTGCGGATAACATCTCCATTGCATCGCTGGATGCCCTGCGCAAGGGCCCCATCATGCTGGACAACAAGAAGATCCTGGATCTGGTGGCTACCAACAAGGAAAAGATGGCCATCAAGGTGCCCAGCCCCAAGACCCAGATCAAGAGCCTTTCCGGCGGCAACCAGCAGAAGGTGCTGATCGCCCGCTGGCTTGCCAACAACCCCGATGTGCTCATTCTGGACGAGCCTACCCGCGGCATCGACGTTGGTGCAAAGTATGAGATCTACTGCATCATTGCCGATCTGGCAAAGCAGGGCAAGAGCATTATCATGATTTCCTCCGAAATGAGCGAGATCATCGGTATGTCCAACCGTGTCATGGTCATGTGCGATGGCCGTATCACCGGCTTTATCGACGGTAAGGATGCCACGCAGGAGAACATCATGGCGCTGGCTACCCAGTTCGAGACCGCACCTGACGCAGCTGCGGCAAATCAGTAATTAAGGAGGCTGTCTATCGTGGAAGCTACCAAAAAATTGAATGGCAAGGCTGTGGGCAAGTGGCTCAGCAACAACGCCATTATTATGATGATGCTGGCCATCACTCTGATCGTTGGCATCATGCACCCCAACTTCTTCTCCGGCACCAACATGATCAACCTGTTCAAGAACGTGTCCATCCGCTACATCATCGCTCTGGGCATTTCCGGCTGTTTGATCACCACCGGTAACGACCTGTCCGCTGGCCGTCTGGCTGGTTTTGCCGCATGTCTGGCCTGCATTTTTGCGCAGACCGAAGGCGCTTCCGGCAAGTTCTACCCCAATATGCCCACCCTGTCCACCCCCGTGGTGTTCATTCTGGTCATTGCCATCTGCGCCATCGTGGGTCTGTGCAATGGTCTGGTGGTCAGCTACCTGAAGGTGCAGCCCTTTATTGCAACTCTGGGCATGCAGCAGGTAGTCTACGGTATCTGTCTGGTGTACACTGGCGGTACCCCCATCGGCTCTTTGAACAAAAACTTCACCTCTCTGGCCTCCAACACCATCATCGGTGTGCCCGTGCTGATCTGGATCGCTTTGGTGGTGGCTGCATGCTTCTGGTTCCTGTACAACAAGACCCGCCACGGCAAGTACATGTACGCCATCGGCGGCAACGAAGCTGCTGCTGAGGTGGCCGGTGTCAACGTGCACGCTACCAAGATCCGCATCTACATTCTGGCCTCCTGCATGTTCGGTCTGGCAGGCTGCCTGCTGGCTGCAAAGTCCGGCGGCGCATCCGTCAACACTGCAATGGGCTATGAGCTGGATGCCATCGCAGCCTGCACCATCGGCGGTGTTTCCACCACCGGCGGCGTTGGTACTGTTCCCGGCGTTCTGGTCGGCGTTCTGGTCTTTGAGCTGATGAAGGTGGCTCTGCAGTTCATGAACGTGAACTCCTCCTACACCTACATCGTTCAGGGTCTTGTCATTATCGTGGCTGTGGCTATCGATATCCGCAAGTATCTGGCAAAGAAGTAAGAGCTTTTTCTGTGGGTCGTCTGCTTTTGGGCAGGCGGCCCGCTTTTTTTATCTGCATTTGTGTGGTATTATAATAAAAACACCATCAGGAGGTACGTTATGGCACAGGAAAAACAGACGCCCGAAGAGCGCGAGGCTGAGCTTGCCCGGCGGGAAGCTGCTCTTGCGGCCCGGGAAGCACAGCTTGCACAGGAGCAGGCAGAGTTGGCCGCGCAGAAGGTGGATTTTGAGGAAGGAAAAAAGAGCCTGCTCAACAACGGCGACAAAAACTTTGTGAATGCGAAAGAAAAGATGTACGATCATTTTCCGCTGACCGTGCACCAGATGGATATTATCATCGGAGTGCTGTTTGCACTGATCGCACTGTTCCTTGTGCTGGGGGTGACCCACACCAGCTTCTTCGGGCTGTTCGGCGGGTAAGAATATAGGTGATTGCATTTCATCCGCAATATGCGTATAATTTAGGATAAAAGCTCTGCCGCACTGCGGCGGCAGGAAGAGGAGTGGTGATCTTGAAAAAGAAATGGCTCGCGGCGGCACTGGCAGGCATTCTGCTGGCAGCTGCGGTTCTGAGCGGATGTGCATCGACAGAAAAGGCCAAACGGCTGCGCTTCGGTGTGGCTGGCGAGGGCGGTAGCTACCGGGAGTTCGGTGAGCGGTTCGCAGCATTGGAAAATGAGACGGACAACGGGCAGGTGGAGCTGAAGGCTACCGCCGGTTCCGCAGCGAACCTGCGCCTGCTGACCGGCGAATACCTGCAGCTGGCCATTGCACAGGCAGACCTTGTGCAGGATGCCTATGATCAGACCGGCATCTTTGCCGACGAGGAGGAAAGCCGGGGCTTTGGTGCCGTGGCGGCGCTGTACACCGAGACCTGTCAGGTGGTGGTGCGGGCGGATTCCGACATCCAGTCCATTGAGGACCTGCATGGCAGGACGGTGAGCATTGGCGCGGAAGAATCCGGTTCGGAGCAGAACGCGCGGCAGATCTTATCTGCCTATGGTCTGAACGACAAGATGGTGAGCATGGTAAACCTGAACTATGAGGATGCCGCTGCCCAGCTGAAGGCGGGCAGGGTGGATGCCATCTTTATGACAGTGGGCGCGCCCAGCCCGGTGCTGACCGCTCTGGCAGACGAGTGCGGTATCCGGCTGCTGAACGTGGACGGTGCGGCAGCACAGCGCCTGCAGAGCGCTTACAGCGCCTACAGCGGCGTTACGCTGCCGGCAGGCACCTATCCCGGACAGACGGAGGAGGTGCAGACGGTGGGTGTGAAAGCCGTTCTGCTGGCCAGCAACGCGCTGCCTGCAAAGCAGGTGCAGCAGCTGACACAGCTTCTGTTCTCCAGCCGGGAAGGGCTGGAAGAGCAGCTGGGCATCCCGCTGGACCCGGAGGAAAACGCAGTAGAGGGCGTTGGCATCCCGTTTCATGCGGGTGCGGCCGCATATTATAAGGCGGCAGGAATTACGGTCGATGAAGCGGCTGGGAACTGAGGGAAAGTAGAGCAATGAAAATCGAATTGGATATGTATCAGACACTGGCCGTTGCTGTGCTGGTGCTGATGCTGGGCAAATTTTTGCGGGCAAGGGTGCAGGTGCTGGAACGTTTCTGCATTCCGGCTCCGGTCATTGGCGGCGTGCTGTTCGCCATTTTTACCTGTGTGTGCTATGTGACCGGCGTTGCCGAGTTTGCATTTGATGATATTCTAAAGGAAGTCTGCATGGTGATGTTTTTCACCTCGGTGGGTTTCCAGGCAAACCTCAAGGTGCTGAAAAGCGGCGGAAGAGCGATGATCGTGTTTCTGGGCGTGGTCATCGTGCTGATCGTCAGCCAGAACTTTGTAGCCGTGGGGCTGGCAAAGCTGCTGGGCGTGGATGCGCTGGTGGGCCTTTGCACCGGCTCCATCCCCATGGTGGGCGGTCATGGCACCGCCGGTGCCTTTGGCCCGGTGCTGGAGGACTTTGGCATTCAGGGGGCCACCACCCTGTGTACGGCAGCGGCCACCTATGGCCTGATCGCGGGCAGCATGATGGGCGGCCCCATCGGTAAGATGCTCATTGAGCGGCACAACCTGCTGGCCACGGTGGTGCCGGAGGATGACAGCCTGCTGGTGGAAGAAGAAATGAAGCACGAGCGCCACACCACCATGTACCCGGCGGCAAGCTTCCAGCTGATCGTCGCCATGGGCATCGGCACGGTGCTGTCCAGACTTCTGAGCCTGACGGGCATGACCTTCCCCATCTATATCGGTGCCATGATCGCGGCGGCCATCATCCGCAATGTGGGTGAGTATGGAGGCGGCTACACCGTGTATATGGGCGAGATCAATGACATTGGCGGCATCTGCCTTTCGTTGTTCCTGGGTATGGCCATGATCACCCTGAAGCTGTGGCAGCTGGCAGAGCTGGCCCTGCCGCTGATCGTGCTGCTGGCCGGGCAGACCCTGTTCATGATCCTGTATGTGGTGCTGGTAGTGTTCAACATCATGGGCCGCGATTACGACGCGGCGGTGATCGTATCCGGCACCTGCGGCTTTGGCATGGGCGCAACGCCCAACGCTATGGCCAACATGCAGGCCATCTGCGATAAATATTCGCCCTCGGTCAAGGCGTATCTGCTGATCCCGCTGGTGGGCAGTCTGTTTGCGGACTTTTTGAACAGTCTGGTCATTACGGTGTTCATCAATTTTATCTGAAGCTGATCTTTACAGTTCGGGCGGGCTTCCGCACCGGGAAAGGAGACGTGAAATGTCGCTTTATCACCATCTGAAAACGTGGCTCGGAAAAAAGCGGGAGCATCCCCATGAGGAAGAAACCGTGGCCTTGCCGGAAATCCATACCGGCAAGGTGGCACATCATACGGATGCGGACGGCACTCCGGCGGCAGATAAGCCGATCCACTATGATAACGTGGCTATCCCGGAAGTGCATATCCACCCGCGGCGCAAATAACCCCGATTGCTAAAAAAGAATAGTTCCACGCCGGACAGCCCGGAGCGAATGCGCAGGCTGTTCCGGATCACAGGAAGCAAAAAAGCTCCCGTCCATCATCAGGACGGGAGCTTTTTTGCTTGCGGTAAGATCAGCGGCTTAGAGGAACACGTACTTGAGGATGAACAGCACGGTCAGCACATACATCAGGGGGCTGATCTTCTTTTCCTTGGCCTTGCCGGTGACCAGATTGATCAGGGTCCAGGAGATGACGCCGATGGCGATGCCCTCAGAGATGCTGTAGGCAGTGGGCATGGCCAGAACAGTCAGGAAGGCGGGGATGCCCTCGCTGGGGTCATTGAAGTCGATCTTGACGGCAGAGCCCATCATGTAGAAGCCCACGATGATCAGGGCCGGAGCCGTTGCAAAGGACGGGATGGTGAGGAACAGAGGGCTGAAGATGGTGGCCAGCAGGAACAGGATGCCGGTGGTCATAGAGGTCAGACCGGTGCGGCCGCCCTCGGTAACGCCGGAAGCACTCTCGACGAAGGTGGTTGTGGTGGAAGTGCCCAGCACAGCGCCTGCGCAGGTGGCGATGGAGTCGGCCATCAGTGCGCCCTTGATGTGGGGCAGCTTGCCGTCCTCGTCCAGCATGTCGGCCTTGGAGGCAACACCGATCAGGGTGCCCAGAGTATCGAACAGGTCAACGAACAGGAAGGAGAACATGACGGCGAAGAAGTTCAGGATGCCAACGCCGGAGAAATCGGTCTTGAATACCTGACCGAAGGTCTTGCCCAGCGCGGAGAAGTCGAAGCTGACAAAAGCGGTGGGGATAACGGAGTACATGCCTGCATCGGCGTTGGGCACATAGATACCGGCGATCTCGCAGAGGATGCCCAGCACCCATGTGATAAGGATGCCGTACAGGATGCCGCCCTTGACCTTCTTTACCAGCAGGATGGCGGTGATCACGATACCCAACAGGGCAAGGATCGCGCCCATGCCCACGCTGGAGAAGGTCTCGCCCTTGAAGTGCTGGTAGGTGACGAGGGTGGAATCGCTGTTGACGATCAGTTTTGCGTTCTGCAGGCCAACGAAAGCAACGAACAGGCCGATGCCCACGCTGACGGCGCTCTTCAGGGTCATGGGGATGGCATTGAAGATGCCCTCACGGACATTGGTGAGGGACAGCACGATGAAGATGATGCCCTCTACAAAGACGGCCATCAGGGCCAACTGCCAGCTGTAGCCCATGGTGAGAACGACCGTGTAGGAGAAGTAGGCGTTCAGGCCCATGCCGGGTGCCAGTGCAAACGGATAGTTGGCAAGCAGAGCCATAAGCGCAGTGCCAACAAAGGATGCCAGCGCGGTGGCGATCAGAACGGCTTCCGAATCCATGCCGGAAGCAGAAAGGATGTTGGGATTGACCGCAAGGATGTAAGCCATGGTCATGAAGGTGGTGATACCTGCCATGATCTCGGTCTTGACATCGGTGTGGTTCTCCTTCAGATGAAAGATGTTTTCTAACATGAGGAACCTCCTGATTCAGATAAAACATCCCGTCCGTGCGTGGGACGAGAAAGAACAGAACCTATTGTAACATTTTACAAAAGCATTTGTCCACAGAATAAACACACTTTTTTCATTTTCTGTCCAAAAATCGCAAATGAGTATGACTTTGAAGGTTTTCTGCGGGTCTGCCACAAATTTTGATGGAGAAAAAACACTGCTTTTGAAAAGATACGAAACAGCGATGAATTAAAAGGAATAAAAGTATACGAATCGGATTCTTAAATTTAAAATATACGTTATGGCTCTGTAAAAGTGCACACTGTTGGGAAAGCAGCACCAGTGGTATCCTTTTGCCATAGCCCAGCACACCAGGGCGGAAAGGAGTTGATACCCAACACCATGGGGCAGACAAAACAGGCCAGAGGGCTGGCCAGCCTGAGCCGAGCCACGGACACCCTGAGCACCCTGCTGGCACAGCAGGTGCGGGAACTGAATGCCCGGCAGAAGGCGGCAAAAAAGGAAGGCGCATCGGGAGCAGGCACCATGAGAGACCTCAAGGAGGCCACGGCGGTGCTCAAGGATCTGGCCGGTGTAGCCAAGACCCTGAACGATCAGGGGGCACAGGCAGAAGGAGCGGAGTGCGGCGTGGTGCTGCTGCCGACGGTGGAGGAAGAACCATGAGCATTGTACAAGCAAGAGTGCCGGTGGTCTGGCGGCCCCAGCCGCGGCAGGCCGAATTTATGAGCCGCCCGGAACCGGAAGCGCTGTACGGCGGTGCGGCAGGCGGCGGCAAGAGCGACGCGCTGGTGATCGAAGCGCTGCGGCAGGTGCACATTCCACACTACCGGGCGCTGATCCTGCGCAAGACCTACCCGCAGCTTTCCGATTTGGTGGACAAGAGCCAGGTGTACTACCACAGGGCGTTCCCGCAGGCACAGTACAACGCCACGGCCCATGTGTGGAACTTCCTCAGCGGGGCAAAAATTTACTTTGGCTCCATGCAGTACACCAAGGACCGTACCAATTATCAGGGCAAGGCCTTCGATTTTATCGGCTTTGACGAGCTGACCCACTTTGAATGGGAAGAGTACAGCTACATGATGAGCCGCAACCGTCCCACCGGCCCGGGCACCCGGGTGTACATGCGGGCCACCACCAATCCCGGCGGCATCGGCCACGGGTGGGTGAAGGCACGGTTCATCACGCCCGCACCGCCCGGCACGCCTATCACCGAGGAATACACGGTAAAGCTGCCGGACGGCACCGAACAGAAGCTGCAGCGGGCGCGGGTGTTCATCCCTTCCAGCATTTTTGATAACCCCGCCCTGCTGGCAAACGACCCCGGCTACCTTGCAAGCCTTGCCAGTATGCCGGAAGCAGAAAAGCAGGCGCTGCTCTACGGCAGCTGGGACAGCTTTTCCGGGCAGGTGTTTACCGAATGGCGCAACGACCCGGCCCGCTACGAAGACCAGCGCTGGACCCATGTGATCGCACCGTTCACCATCCCGAAGCACTGGCAGATCTACCGCGGGTTCGACTTTGGCTTTTCCAAGCCGTTCTCGGTGGGGTGGTACGCAGCGGACGAGGAGGGGCGGCTGTACCGCATCAAGGAGCTGTACGGCTGCACCGGCAGGCCGAACGAGGGCCTGCGCATCGACCCGGTGGAACAGGCCCGGCGCATCCGGGAGGCAGAGCAGAACGACCCGCTTTTGCGCGGCAGGGTGATCCACGGCATTGCCGATCCGGCCATCTTTGATGAGAGCCGCGGCGAGAGCATTGCCGCTATGATGGAGCGCAGCCCGAACTTCCTGCGCTGGTCCCCCGGCGACAACACCCGGCTTGCGGGCAAGATGCAGTTCCACTACCGGCTGAATTTTGATGCGGACGGCAGGCCGATGTTTCAGGTGTTCAATACCTGCAAGCACTTTATCCGCACGATCCCGAACCTTGTGTACGACGAAAGCAACGTGGAGGACATCGACACCCGGCAGGAGGATCACATTTACGACGAGTGCCGCTATGTGCTGATGGAGAACCCTATCAGCCCGCCGGTGCGCTGTGCTGCGCCGCCCATGCCCGACGACCCGCTGAACCTGCACAAGCGGGCAAGATTTTACAGAATTTAAAGGAGAAACGCAATGGACGATTACGAGAACGAAGCTTTGCCCGTGGGTGAAGCACAGGTGGCCGAGGCCATGCAGACCTTGCAGCGGTACAAGGCGGGCAAGGCTGCGCTGGACAAGCGCATTGTGGATAACGAGCTGTGGTTCCGCATGGGCCACTGGAAAAACTACCAGAATCCCATGATGCCCGGCAAGGCTCAACCTTCCAGCGGGTGGCTGTTCAACAGCATTGCCAACAAGCACGCCGATGCCATGGACAACTACCCGGAACCGAACGTGCTGCCCCGGGAGGCAGATGACGAGAACACCGCACGGGCACTTTCCAGCGTTTTGCCGGTGGTGCTGGAACAGGCCGACTACGAGCAGGTGTACAGCGACTGCTGGTGGCGCAAGCTCAAACAGGGCACCGGCGTGACCGGTATCTTCTGGGACCCTGCAATGCGCGGCGGCATTGGCGACATTGCGGTGCGCAGCGTGAACCTGCTGATGCTCTACTGGGAGCCGGGCGTGGCGGATATTCAGGCATCGCCGGACTTTTTCAGCCTGAGCCTTGAGGACACGGCCCGGCTGTGCGCGCAGTACCCGCAGCTGGCAGGACACACCGCCAGCGTGCTGGACGTGCCCCGGTACATCCACGATGAAGGGCAGGACACCAGCTCCAAGAGCGTGGTGGTGGACTGGTACTACAAGCGCCCGGATGAAACGGGGCGCATGGTGCTGCACTACTGCAAGTTCTGCAACGGCGTGGTGCTGTACGCCAGCCAGAACGACCCGGCGCTGGCAGAAAGCGGCCTGTACGACCACGGGCAGTACCCCTTTGTATTTGACCCGCTGTTCGTGGAGGAGGACAGCCCGGCGGGCTTTGGCTACATCGATGTGATGAAGGACTGCCAGACGGCCATTGACAAGATGAACCATGCCATGGACGAGAACGTGCTGCTGAGTGCAAAGCAGCGGTATGTGCTCAGCGACACGGCAGGGGTCAACGAGGAAGAACTGGCCGATTTCAGCCGGGACATCGTGCATGTGGTGGGACGGCTCAACGACGACAGTTTCCGTCCGCTGCAGACGGCGGGCCTGCAGGGCAACAGCCTGAGTTACCGCCAGAGCCGCATTGAAGAGCTGAAGGAGATCAGCGGCAACCGGGACATGACGCAGGGCGGCACTGCCGGAGGTGTGACCGCAGCCAGCGCCATTGCGGCCTTGCAGGAGGCAGGCAGCAAACTCAGCCGCGATATGCTCAAGAGCGCCTACCGTGCTTTTGCAAAGCAGTGCTATCTCATCATCGAGCTGATGCGCCAGTTCTACGACGAGCAGCGGGTATTCCGCATCGTGGGCGAAAGCGGCGAGAGCCGGTTCGTGCCCTTCTCGGCGCAGGCGCTGCGGGCGGTGCCCGGCGGCAGCGTGGGCGGCGTGGAACTGGGCAGCCGGGAGCCGATCTTTGACATCGTGGTGAGCGCCGCCAAGAAGAGCACCTTCAGCCGCCTTTCCCAGAACGAGACGGCCAAGGAGTGCTATCAGCTGGGCTTTTTCAAGCCGGAAAATGCCGATGCCGCCCTTGCGGCACTGGAAATGATGGACTTTGAAGGCATTGAGAAGGTGCGCCAGCGGGTGCGGCAGAACGGCACCCTTGCCCAGCAGCTGGCTAGGATGCAGCAGCAGATGGCACAGATGGCGGCGGTGATCGCCCAGCAGGGCACCGGGCCTGACGAACCGGCCCGCAGTGCAGGCGGTGCGTCTGCGCAGAAGGACGGGCAGGCGGTAAAGCTGGCGGGCCTTGGCAATGCCCTGCCGGTGGCCGCCGCTGCACGTGCCATGGACATCCATTAAAAAGGAGGTGAATTTTATGATGAAAGTTTGTTACAGCGAGATGGATACCCCCGCCGGGCTGAGTTGCCGGCTGGAAGCTGCCGGTCATGCAGGCTATGCGCCTGCCGGGCAGGACATCGTTTGTGCAGGAGCCAGCACCGTGATGCAGGGCCTTGTGTACCTGCTGGCCGGGGAAGAGAACGCCCACAGCGAAGCCTTTGATGAGCCGGACGGCCCGCGTCTGGCAGTGAGCGTGGATGCGCCCTGCGAAGAATGGGTGCGCGGTGCCTTTGAGCTGGCCAAAGCCTGCTTTGTGCTGCTGGCCGAACGCTACCCGGAGAATGTCCGCTTTGCAGATGTGAGCCGCAGAGGAAAGGAGAGCATGATGGATCTGCAGCTGTTTGCAGCGGAGGCGACCGCCGCCTGCGGCGGAAACAGGGAGCCGAGGCTGGGGCAGCGGCCAGCAGAACACGAGTGCCGCTCAAGGCACGAAGTGGACGCTGGGAGCCGCAACCCGTGGGGAACCTTTATGCTACAGCTCTTTGCAGAGGGAGAAGCCGCTCCCCCGGCCCTGAGCGAAGCGCAGACCCGGCAGGCGGTGGCCTCCGGCACCATGAAGCCGGACAAAGCAAAACAAGCGCCCGCTGTGCCGCAGGCTTCGGCAGAGAAAACCGTAGAGCTGCAGCCGGAAAAGCCCCGGCAGGAACTGCCTGTGCAGCGCCCGGAACTGCCGCCGCTGTCCAGCTTTGCCCGCAGCACACAGGCTGCTGTGCACAGCCTGCATGCCCGCTGGGCGGCAGAGGAAGCGGCCATGCGCCGCAGCCAGCCGGATTTTGATCTGCAGAACGAGCTGCGCAGCCCGGAGATGCGCCGCCTGATGCAGCTGCCCGGCATGAGGGTGCGTGATGCGTACCGTCTGGCCCACTACGACGAAAACCTGCGCACTGCAGCGCAGGCTGTGGAGCAGGGCGTGATGGAACGCATTCAGCAGCGGGCCGCACGGCCCACCGAAAACGGCATCCGACCCGGCGGCGCGGCTACCGTCCGCCCGGATGTAGCCAGCATGACCCGCGCCCAGCGAGAAGCACTGGAACGCCGTGTGCTCCACGGAGCACAGATCGAATTGTGACTATTTTACAAGAGAAAGGAATATGAGCATGAACAAGAATTTCAACATCCAGCTGTTTGCGGAAAACCTGAACACCACCGCTACCATGTCGAAAGAGATGAAGACCTTCTATGAGAAGCGTCTCATCGATCAGGCAGAGCCGCGTCTGGTGCACGACCAGTTTGCGGACTACTACCCTGTGCCCCAGAACGGCGGCAAGACCATTGAGTTCCGCAAGTACGACAGCCTGCCCAAGGCATCCACTCCGCTGACCGAGGGCGTGACCCCGAACGGTCAGGCACTGAATGTGACCACTATCACCAGCGATCTGCACCAGTACGGCGGCTGGACTCCGCTGACCGACGTGCTGCAGATGACCGCCATTGACAACAATGTGGTGCAGGCCACCCGTGTGCTGGCAAGTCAGGCAGGCCGCACCATGGACAGCATTACCCGCGATGTGCTGGCGGGCGGCACCAATGTGATCTATGCGCCCAAGCTGGCCGCAGACGGCACCGAGACTGCCGTTGCCAGCCGCAAGGCACTGGACAAGACCTGCACCCTGACCCCGAAGCTGTTCTTTCAGGCGGCGGCACAGCTGGGCGCGATGAACGCCGACCCCATCGGCGACAGCTACATTGCCATCATCCACCCCTACGCTGCCTACGACCTGAAGACCAGCAAGGAGTTCATTGAGGTGCACAAGTACGCCGACCCGGACACCATGTTCCGCGGCGAGATCGGCAAGCTGGGCAACATCCGCTTCATCGAGACCAGCGAGGCCAAGATCTGGAAGGATTCCACCTGCCCGGACGGTCTGGCTGTGTTCGGCACGCTGGTGCTGGGTGCCCACGCCTACGGCGTGACCGAGCTGGAAGGCGGCGGTCTGGAGCACATCGTCAAGCAGCTGGGCTACGGCGACGACCCGCTGAACCAGCGCGCTTCCGTGGGCTGGAAGGGCATGCGTGCGGCAGAGCGTCTGGTGGAGCAGTACATGGTGCGCATTGAAAGTGCGTCCAGCTATTCCGCCACCGCTGCTGCAAACTGAGGAGGCGTGAGCCATGGCTGAAAAGAAAAATGTGCGCATCCGGCTGTTCAAGGATAACAGCCGCTACAAGGGCGATCTGTTCGTGAGCGTGAACGGTGTGAACTATAAGATCCGCCGCGGCGTGGAGGTGGAAGTGCCGCCCGAAGTGGCCGAGGTGCTGGAGCACAGCCAGATGCAGGATGAGCTGACTGCCGCCCGCATTGCGGCGGCAGAGAACGCCGCCCAGTAAACCCGAAACAGACAAAAAGCCCGGCTGGGGAGCCTGCCCGGCCGGGCCTTTATAAAAAGGAGAGTGAACATATGACCGTAGGACAGGCGCTGGAACGCGCCGAAGAGCTGCGCCCGGGCAGCCGCATTGCGCTGGCCACCCGGCAGGCGTGGCTGAAGGAAGCAGACGCGATGCTGCGGGAACGCTTTTTTAAAAACAGCATCACAGATGCATACGACGATGTGGGCGCAGACCTTGCATGGGACGACAGCCTGCAGGACGACGATGTGCTGCTGGCACCGGCACCTTTTGATGCGCTGTATCCGCATTATCTGTGTGCCATGACCGATGCGGCCCTTGGTGAGACCGACCGCTACGTCGGGGAGCAGGCCCAGTACAACAGTCTGCTGGCAGATCTGGCGGCGTGGCTGCGGCGCAGCTACCCGACCCTGACGGGTGCCCAGTGGCGCTGGTAAGGAGGTGAGAGCATGGTTCTGGCAAACAGAGCGAAGCTGCAGAACAGCCGCAGTCTTGTGCGGGTATTCGGCGGGCTGAACGAGACCTATGCCTGCTCGGAAGCAGAGTACAGCGCGGGCGTGAATTTTTCTGCCCGGGATTTCCCGGCGCTGAGCACCCGCAAGCCGCGCCGCAAGCTGAGGGAGTTGACCGAGCTGAACGGCATGTATCACCTGAACGGGCTGCTGACCGTCTGCGGGAAGGATCTGATCTACACGCCGGATGCCGACGGCGCGAACCCGGTGACCTGCACCGAGGCAGTGACCGACGGCAAAAAGGCACTGGTGGGCATTGGTACAAAAATCCTGATCTTCCCGGACAAGGTAGCCTTTGATACAGCGGACGGAAGTGTTTCGGCACTGGGAGCTGTATGGCAGGCAGAGGGACAGAGCGTGCAGTTTGCACCCTGCGATGCCGCGGGCAAGGTCTACGAGGTGAGCGGTTACGGCAAGGAGGAACCGGAGAAGCCTGCAGACGGACAGCTCTTTTTGAAGGTGGAGGACGAGGAGCACCCATGGGCCAGCACCAGCACACTGGAAGAGTACAGCGCATCCTCCGGCAGCTGGACGGCAGTGCCGCTGGAATACTGCCGCATCACAGCGGCGGGCGCGCAGAGGCTATTTGCCCAATGGGACACCGTGACCGTGCAGGGCACGGCAGCACAGCAGGCTGGCATGTGGACAAAGCTGGACGGGGATCTGGTAGTTTACGATGTGCTGGAAAACGGGCTGCGCGTGCGGGTAAGCCCGGAGGGAGATCATGTTTACGGCACGCTGGTGCAGAGCGCCGAGAGCGCCCAGTGGACCAGCTTGGACGGCAAGGAGACACGCAGCTTTGCGGTGAGCACGCCGGTGCGGATGGAACGCCGCGTGCCGGATCTGGACTACGTTACCGAGTGCGACAACCGGGTATGGGGCTGCAGCAGCAAGGAAAACGTGATCTATGCCTGCCGCTTAGGCGACCCCACCAACTGGTTTTCCTACCGGGGCATTGCGGCAGACAGCTACGCAGTGACGGTGGGCAGCGATGGTGCGTTTACCGGCGCGGCCACATGCATGGGCTATGCGCTGTTCTTTAAGGAGAACACACTGCACAAGCTCTATGGCTCCAAGCCTTCGGATTTTCAGCTCACCTCGCTGCGCTGCCGGGGCGTTGCCAAAAACGCGGCGCGCAGCCTGTGTGTGCTGAACGAGACGCTCTATTATCTTTCGCCGGACGGTGTGATGGCATGGGACGGCAGCATTCCAACAAAAGTGTCCGGCGCGTTGGATTCGGGCCGACTGGCCAATGTGCAGAGCGCGGTGGGCAGTGCGCTGGATGGTCGCTATTACCTGCATGTGGCCCGCACGGCGGCAGGCGAAAATACGGCAAGGCTGCTGGTGTACGATACCGAGCGCGCGCTCTGGAGCGAAGAAAACGTGTGCTCCTACGAGATGACCAGCACCGGCGGACAGCTTTATCTGTGGGACGGGCAGGCACTGTGGGCCGCAGATCCCAGCCGCGAAGCGGACTGGCAGGCCACCGACGGTGTGGAGGAAAAGCTGAACTTTGAGCTGACCACTGGTGACATTGGGCTGGACGGGGCCGAGGACCGGTATCTTTCCCGACTGACGCTGCGGCTGGATGCCGAGTGCAGCAGTACGGTGGAGGTGGCCGCCAGCTATGACGGCGGCCCATGGGAGACGGTGGCAAGCCTGACGGCACAGGACAAGCGGCGCAGCTTTGATCTGCCGTTCGTGCCCCGGAGGCACGGCACCCTGCGGCTGCGCCTGAAGGGCAGGGGACAGATCACCCTGCGCAGCATTGCAAAAACAATGGCCGCTGCCAAGGGCGGCATTGCAGGCGGGGAGGTGTGACGAATGGCAAGCGTGATGGGCATTAACAAGATCGGCCTGCCCAAGCTCAGCGAGAACATGGACCCGGAGGATGCCCGTGCCCTGCGCAGCTACCTGTACCAGATGCAGGAACAGCTGCAGTATGTGCTGAGCAATCTGGACGTTGAGAACATGTCCGACGAGATGCGCACGAAACTGCAGAATTTATAAGGAAAGGATCATATATGGCAAACAGAAAGAAAAAGGACGAAGCGCTTGCCGTTGTGCAGGCGCAGACGGAGGGCAGCGGCCAGCCTGCCGTGCAGAGCGGCTATTCGGCGGCGGGACTGGACAGCCGCTCGGAGGTGGAAAACGCGCTGGCAAATTCCAGCTACAAGCCCAGCCAGACCGTGACGGATGCTGCAAATGCGCTGAAGGAGTGGCAGGCAAACCGCCCGGGCGATTATCAGAGCAGCTATCAGGAGCGGATCGATCAGCTTTTGAACCAGCTGCTGCAGCGTGAGAGCTTCCAGTACAGCTACACCAAGGATCCGCTCTACCGCCAGTACGAGCAGAACTATTTGCAGAACGCCCACAACGCCAGCGCAGATGCTGCGGCGCAGGCTGCAGCCCTGACCGGCGGTTATGGCTCCAGCTATGCCACGAGCGCCGCCCAGCAGGCGTATCAGCAGCAGATCGGTGCGCTGAGCAGCGCCATCCCCACGCTGTACAGTCTGGCACTGGATACGTATACCAGCGGCGGCAACGAGCTGGTGAGCCAGCTGGATCAGCTGAACAACAGCGAACAGGATGCCCAGCAGCAGTACAACAACAAGCTCTCGGACTACTACACTCAGCTGCAGCAGAAGGGCGAAGCATACAACAACGCCTATGCGCAGGACTACAGCGCGTATCAGGATTATCTGAGCCAGCTGGGCACCCTGCACGATTATTACTCCGCGCAGGAACAGCAGCAGGCAGCACGCCGCCAGCAGGTGTTCAGCAATGTGATGACCGTGCTGGGTGTGCTGGGCGATGCGGTGCAGATCGTTCTCAGCGGCACCACGGGCGTTGGCTCCATGCTGAGCGGCCTGCTGAATACCGGCTACAACATCTACTCCGGCAACCGTCAGTACGAGGCAGACCGTGCGGACACTCAGTGGAACCAGCAGCTGCAGGAGCGTCAGTATCAGGACAGCCTGAACCAGCAACGCTACGAGAACGAGACGAGCGAGCGGGAGTATCAGGACAAACTCAACCAGCAGAAATTCAACAACGATGTCACAAGCCAGAAGCTGAACATCGCACTGGGCGAGTGGAACCTGAAAAAGTCCAATGCGGCGCAGAAAGCAAGCCGCGCTGGCAGCACGGCGGCAGGCAGTAAGACTGGCGGCACTGGCACGGGCAGTACGTCCTCCGGTACAGCCAACCGCAGCACGGGCACTGCCACCCGTCTGGGCAGTGACACCTCCCGGAATGTGACGGTGCCCTACATGGCCATGCTGATGCGCAGCCAGGGCAAGAGCGATACCAGCATCAGCACCGCACTGCGGCAGGATGGCTATTCCAGCGCAGAGATCGCACAGATCCTGCAGCAGATGAGGCGCTGACCGTGCGGGTAGATATCAAACAATAAAAAGCATGTGCAGAGCACACAGGAGCCGTTCCGGCCAGAGGTGTTCTGCACATGCTTTTTTAGCAGAAAATAATGGCGTGCTGTTCGAGTCCCACTGGGATACCCCACCAAATAAAAAAATCCGCTGTTTTGAACAGCGGCAGAAGGTTCCCCGGTAGACATTCCTAAGGAATGGAACCCGCAGCAGAATCTGACGGTCAGGGCCTTACGGGTTGTGTTTGCTGATTTTTCCGCAGCCCCTTGGCAGGGCTTTGAAAAATCAGAACACGGCCCCAACAACTCCTCCCTGTTTCGGCCGCAGGCCGCGGTCGTCGTCGTTGCTGTTCGAGTCCCACTGGGATACCCCTACCAAATAAAAAAATCCGCCGATGCAAAGCATCAGCACAGCATTTGTCTTGGTAGACATTCCTACTGATTGGAACCCGCAGGCTAACCAACAGCCCACTGGGCTGTTGGTTGCTCTGCCGCTGATGCGTCAGAGCCGCCTTGTTCGAGCCCCACTGGGATACCCCACCAAATAAAAAAATCCGCCGATGCAAAGCATCAGCGGATTTTTGGTGGGGTGCCCAGTGGGACTCGAACCCACGGTCTCCAGATCCACAATCTGGCGCGTTAACCGACTACGCTATGGGCACCACATAGATGCGCCCGAAGGGACTCGAACCCCCGGCCCACTGCTTAGAAGGCAGTTGCTCTATCCACCTGAGCTACGGGCGCACGTTGTAATCCCATGGGTTCCATTATGGCGGCAGCTGTGTGTCGGCACACGCTGCGAGAAGTATAATACCATACAGGCCCCATTCTGTCAAGCAAAAAATGCAAAAATCTTTTTTCTTTTTTCAAAGCCCGCAAAGCACTGCTTTACAGCAGCCACATGCCCGCAAAGCCCAAAGCAAAGCCAAGCGCGGCTCCGCCCACGACATCGCGGATATGGTGCACGCCGGTCAGCACACGGCCAACACAGATGAGCACCGTGATGCCCACCATCACCCAGCCCGCCTTCGGGTAGAAATACATCCATACCATGGCCAGCACGGAAGCGCTCAGCGCGTGGCGGGATGGGAAGGAGTGTCCCCGGGTCTCCTTGTGCCGCAGCGGTTCAAAGCCGGGCTGTTCATAGGGACGCGGCAGGTTCAGCCTGTCCCGCAGGATGGTGCCGCCCCAGAAGGTAAGCCCCGGCACGAACACCGTCCGCGCAATGACGGCGGTGAGGTCCAGCGCGGCCTGACGCTGACTGCCCAGAAGCCGAAACAGCCGGACGTTCAGCAGGCAGAGCAGCACCGGATAACATACAAAAGGGATGAGCGGCAGCCAGCGGTCCAGTGCCACCACACAGCGCTTGGCTGTGGGGTGGGCATCCATCCAGCTGTGCAGGGCGTGATAATGTTCTGCGGTCAAAAAAGATCCCTCCGCATCGGGCACCTGAAAAATTAAAAGCAGGTGTCCAGATAATTTTCCACATCAAAGGGTTCCGGGGTGGAATCCTTGCGCAGGTACAGCGGGTGGTGGGGGTGGCCCTTTTTGCTGCGCCTGCCAAAGGTGACCCACGGGATCTCCCGCTCCCGCGTCAGGGCCACCATCTCCCGCATCAGGCCGGGCAGATAGTCCCGCTTTTCGATCAGCGTGCCCCACGCTGCCCACATGGTGGGTTCGGTCTGGGCCAGAACGGCTTTGAGCCAGCGCAGGTTTTCGTCACACAGGGCACGGTCCGGCACACGGTCCATATCGTTAGGGTCGGTGGCGCGCTGGGGATACACGTTGAACATGATCCAGCTGTCAAAGCCGTTGGCGGCGGCAAGGCGCTCCACACTTTTCAAGGTGGGATCCAGCGCACCGGGCTGGGCGGTGCTGGGGTTGATGCCAATGCATACCAGCGGGTGGGTGCCAACGCGGCCCAGTACGTAACGGTAAGGCTGATATGTATGCGGCTCGTAATACCAGATGCCGCCGGGATATTCGTCGGCCTTGAGTACGGGGATCTGTTCGGTCTGCATGGAAAGAATGCTCCTATCATTGTTTGCTTTCTATTATCGTACCTGAAACTGCAGGATAAATCAACTCTTTTGTGCGGAAAATCCTCCCATAAAATCAAATTTCATGGTATACTAAAGAAGGACGCTGCGGCAGCTGGCTGCAGCGCATTGCAGATGAGAAAAAGGAGCAACTATGCTGGAAGATTACAAGAACGCACTGAAGAGCGGCCAGCGTGCTTACCGTGCCTGTGTGGCGCGCGGCCAGTCGCCGTATCTTGCGGTGCTGGACGATATTCTGGTCAATGTGAACATCGTGGCGCAGGAGCCGCTGGGCCTTGTGGAGATCCCGGCGGAAAGCATCGTCGGCACAAAGACCAGCGGCCGTCACACCGCCTTTGCACCGAACTTTATGCCCCTGCTGGAGCCGGACACCGAGTTTGCAGGCAAGTGGTCGAACCTCTGCGATGCGCATTTGGAAGAAGGTATCCACACCCCCATCATTGCCTACGAGTTCCTGAACAAATTCTATGTGCAGGAAGGCAACAAGCGGGTATCGGTGCTCAAGTATTTTGATGCGGTCAGGATCGCGGGCACGGTCACGCGGCTCGTCCCGGAACGGAACGACAGTCTGGAAAACCGTATCTACTACGAATTTCTGGATTTTTACAAGCTCTCCAAGGTCAACGATGTGCATTTCTCCCGTCTGGGGGGTTACGCAAAATTGCAGACGCTGGTGTGCAAGGCCAGCGGTGAAAGCTGGACGGATGATGACCGGCTGAGCTTTTCCTCCTTCTATACCATGTTCCGCCAGCAGTTTCTGGCTCTGGGCGGCGACGGACTGAATCTGACTGCCGGCGATGCCATGCTGGTGTATCTGTCGGTCTACCGTTACGCGGATGCCTGCGAGAGCACGCCCAGCCAGATGAAGCAGAATCTGGAAAAGCTGTGGGATGAGGTGAAGGTGCTCACCGAGCCGCAGGCCGTGGCCCTTTCGCTGGAGCCGAAGCAGGGCCCCGGCGAACCGCTGCTGGCAAAGCTGAACATCTTTACAAAGCCCAGCGAGCTGAAGGTGGTGTTCCTGCACGAGCACAACGCCGAAAACAGCGCATGGGTGCGCGCCCACGACAAGGGCATCGAAGCGCTGCAGCAGGCGTTCCCGGACCGGGTATTCATCACCCGCAAAGAGAACATCGAGCCTGAGGTGGACGCGGAGCAGGTGCTGGAGGATGTGGCTCACGACAATGCCGACGTGGTGTTCACCTCAAGTGCCCGGATGCATACCGCCTGCCTGAAGGTGGCGGCCCAGCACCCCAAGACCCGCATCCTGAACTGCTCGCTCAACGCGCCGCACCCGCTGGTGCGCACCTACTATCCCCGCACGTATGAAGTGACCTATCTGCTGGGAATGCTGGCCGGTGTGCTGACCAAGACCGACCGCGTAGGCTATGTGGCGGCAAACCCGGTGTACGGCATCCCGGCGGCAGTAAACGCCTATGCGCAGGGCCTGAAGACCGTGCGCCCGGACGCAAAGGTGGTGCTGCGCTGGGCCTGCCTGCCGGACCCGGCACACCCGCTGGATTTCTCTGACCGGCCGGATGTGGAGATCTTCTATGCCCGCGATAACCGCGAGCCGGAAGGCACCCACCGGGACTACGGTCTGTGCCGCCGCCAGCCGGACGGCACCCTGCAGCCGCTGGGCCTGCCGGTGTGGCGGTGGGATACCTTTTATACCGAGATCATCCGCTCCATTTTTGACGGTGCATGGGACAGCGATGCAGCGGGAGCCAGAGCCGTGAATTACTGGTGGGGGATGAGCAGCGGCGCAGAGGAGATCGATTACAGCAAAGACCTGCCCGCAGGCACTTTACAGCTGCTGGACCTGATGGAAAAGATGCTGAGCGAGAACAACCTGCGCATCTTCCCGGAAGACCTGTACGCGCAGGGGCATGTGCTGCACTCGCCGGAGGCCGTGGTCTACAGTCCCAAGGAATTGATGGAGATGGACTGGCTGGACGAATGCGTGGAAGGTGCGCTGCCGCACTACGATGAACTGGATGTAAAAACGCATGTGCTTATGGCGATCAACGGCCTCAATACCCTGAAAGGGTTTGTGAAATAAGCGGCCCTCAGGCCGAGAGAGAACGGAGCAAACCGATGTGAAAATTCTTGCAATTTCGGATGTGCCCTCTAAAGCACTGTGGGACTACGGTACCCGCGAACATCTGGAAGGCATCGACCTGATCCTTTCCTGCGGGGATCTGCCGCAGAAGTATCTGGAATATCTTACGAACTTTACGGCTGCGCCCATCTTGTATGTCCACGGCAACCACGACGGCAGTTACAGGGAAAATGAACCTGGTGGATGCATTTGTGTGGACGACAGCGTGTATGTGTGGAAGGGCCTGCGCATTATGGGATTGGGCGGCAGCATCCGCTACAATAATCGGGAGGACAGCTTCCAGTATACGGAAAGGGAAATGCGCCGCCGTGTGCGCAAACTCTGGCGCAAGGCCCATCATGTGGGCGGCATCGATCTGCTGCTCACCCACTCCCCGGCGGCTGGCCTGAACGACAGCACGGATCATGCTCACAAGGGCTTTGCGTGCTTCAATGATCTGATGGATGAATACGAGCCGCAGTGGTTCGTGCACGGCCATGTGCACCTGAACTATGATGCAAAGCTGCCGCGCGTATGCACCCGCGGCAAGACCACCGTGATCAACGCTACCGAGCGCTATGTGTTCGAGATCCCGGACCCGGACCCAGTGATCCAGCATTATCCGCTCTGGAAAAGATGGTTTGATGTAAAATGAAAAGCTGCCTTGCATTTTTGGATGCAGGGCAGCTTTTTTACGGTTTAAAATGGAGCCTTGTGTGGGAACGGACAACCTGCCGCAAAACAGGTGCGGAGTGCTTTGCAGCAGGAGAAAAGAATACAGGAAAAGTTACAGCTCCAGCTTGCCGGAGACTTTGTTGATCACGTAATAGGCGGCGTCTTCCTCGGGCTTGACGTATACCTTGCAGGACTGCACGCCAACCTTGTGGGTAGCGCGGTAATCGGCCTTGGCACGGTCGATGATATCGGTCACGTTATACTGCTTGCCGCTGAACTCCACATACAGCTCCGGTGCAAGCGGGGGACGGCCGCGGCGTGCAGGGGCCTTGGCAGATTTACGGGTCTTAGACTCCTTGGCCTCAGCGGCAGGAGCTTCCACAGCAGGAGCAGCCGCTGCGGTCTTTTTCTTTTCGGGCATAGATAAACCCCTCCTTGATCGTATTTGGATGCTGCACAGGGGGCTGCGCAGCATTGGCTCCATGAAATATATTACTTATATAATAAGTTTTTAGAAATGGTTTGTAAAGTCTTTTTTGCAAAAAACTTTCGGAAAAAGGCAGGAAATCGGGAAACAAACTGTCCGGAATGCTTTTTGCGGACGCAGTGCCGTGCAAATGCCGCCAAAACACAGAAAAAGGCAGACTTTTCACAGCACTTTCGAGGAAGCCGAAAAGTACAAACCTTTCGGGTTAAAAACGCGGTTTCCGGGTGCCGATTTACTCCCGGCAAAGCTCCTCGGCGCGTTGCACAACAGGGGCAAGAAGCTCCTCGTCCCAGTCCTCGGCAAGGGTGAACAGCAGCTGATAAACGGCGGCCTGCGCCTGACCCTGCGGGCGCTTTTGGGCCAGCGCAAACGCGGCAGAAAGCATTTGCAGCTTGAGGGTGCGGATACTCTCGGGCGCAGCCCACAGGCGGACAAAATCGTAATCGTTCGTGTTGCCGCAGGGCATGGCACAGGTGGCGCAGCCCGGGGCAACGCGGTGCTTTTCAGTCTGGACGATGGCAAGCATCCGCTGCAGCCTTTCCTCCGGTGCATCCGGCTGCGCGGCAAGGCGCAGACCGGCGTTCAGCACCTCGTCGGTGTCGTCCGTTTTGGGCTCGTTGGTGGTGGCCCGGGCAAGCCCCACGAGGGCACCCAAAAGGGTATCTCTTGCCTGCTGAGCAGGGGTGACAGGCGCTTTTAAAAGTTCAGACATGGCACAGTTCCTTTCAATGGTTCTTTCTGCGGAAAGTATAGCCGATTTTAACGGTATTTACAAGATGAATTGAGCCGATGCTGTTTGCGGTCATGATCCCTTCCGTGAAAAATGCAATACCGGACAGACCGCAGTCTGTCCGGTATTGCTCTAATAAAAAATAGTATTTCCGCTAAAGATGCTCAGAGCGAAGCGGAGAGCATTTAAAATCGTGCTCAGATCAGGCCCGGCACTTCTTTTGCCAGCAGCTCCGCCAGCTGTGCGTGGCCCTTGCGGGTCAGGTGCATGAAATCCACCTTGTTGAACTCGCAGTCCTTTGCATCGAGGAAGTGCACGCCCTGCCGCTCGCAGATGATGCGGAGCTGCCCGGCTACACCGGCAGATTTTTCCACACAGCCATCGCCCATCACAGCGTCGTGGAAGCCTGCGCCGATGGGAGGAGGTGCCACCACCAGAATGTTGGGCTGCTTGGTGCCCCAGCAGTCCACGCTCTTTGCTTTGAGGATCAGCCGCTCCATGCCCGCAGCGATGCAGGCGGCATTGGCACCAAAGCGCTCCTTCACATCATTCGTGCCCAGCATGATGATGAGCAGGTCGATGACCTCGTGGCTCTTGAGCAGGGCATAGATGACGCTGAGGGCATCCATGGATTCGTGGATGGGGTCCACAAATACGGTGGTGCGGCCGGAAAGTCCCTCTTCGGTCACAAGGTATTCGTCGCCCAGCGCCTTCTGCAGGCGGCAGGTCCAGCGCTCCTCTTCATTGAAGCGGATGCCGTGGTCGGCGCAGTCGTTCGGGTCGGCACAGTAGCCGTGGGTGTTGGAATCGCCCAGACAGAGGATATGTGTTTTCATATATGATTACTCCTTTTCCATGGTCTGTCGGAAGTAGTACACTGCGCCCACCATACCGGCATCGTTGTGCAGCTGAGCGGCGCGCACTTCCAGCCCCTCTGCAAAGGCGGGCATGACCGATGCTTTCACCTTTGCGGCAATGGGTTCGATCAGCAGTTTCTGCTGCGCGCTCACGCCGCCGCCGATCAGAATGAGCTGCGGGTTGAAGATGTGCACCATGCCTGCAAGGCCCTGTGCGATCTCGTCCGTCCAGTGGTCCAGCAGGGCAAGAACTGTCTCGTTGCCTGCTTCGGCTGCGGCAAAGATGGCGCGGCCATCCTTCCAATCGGGGTTCTTTTCCTGTGCGGCGCGCACCAGCGCGGTGGTGGCAGCGTAGCGTTCCCAGCAGCCCTTTGCGCCGCAGGTACAGTCCACACCGTCCAGCGCGTGGGTGCGGTAGTGACCCAGCTCACCGCCAAGGCCCCGTGCACCCTCTAACAAATGGCCTCCGGTCAGGATGCCGCCGCCCACGCCGGTGCCAAGGGTCACACCGATCACGTCCGTATAGCCCTGTGCAGCGCCGACCCACACTTCACCCAGTGTCATGCAGTTGGCGTCGTTGGCCACTGTGACGGGCAGGCCGAAGTCCTCTTCCAGCGCAGACTTGATAGGGCTGCCGATGTAATTGGGGAAGTTGCCGCAGGTACCGGCCACGATGCCCTTGCGGCTGTCGATCTGACCGGTGGCCGAAACGCCGATGCCCGCAAGACTTTCCACCGGGATGAAATTTGCGGTCAAAAACTCCTTTGCGGCCCTGCGCACGGTGGTAAGAACAGGCGTCTGGTAGCCGTCAAAGCTGACGCTTGCTTCGCCCTTGAGCAGCACCCTGCCGGTCTCGTCCACGATGCCCAGCTTGACGGCAGTGCCGCCGATATCAATGCCAAAATACTGTTTCATCCGGCACACTCCATTTTACTTTTTTGCGGCGTTGATGGCACCGGTAAAGCGGGCCGTGATCTCTGCCGGGCGGGTGATGGCACCGCCCACCACCAGTGCGAATGCACCGGCTTCCAGCGCCTTGACCGCCTGCTCCGGGTAGTGGATGTGGCCCTCGGCAATGACCTTTGCCGGGCACTCTGCGGCCAGCTTATGGACAAAATCAAAGTCGATATCGTCAATGCCCTTGGTCTCCGGGGTGTAGCCGCGCATGGTGGTGCCCACAAAGTCGGCACCGGCTTCGGCGCAGGCCATGGCATTCTCAAAGTTGTCGCAGTCGGCCATCACCAGCTGGTCGGGATACTTTGCCTTGATGGCGCGGATGAACTGGGCGGAGGTGGAGCCGTCCGGGCGCAGGGCACCGGTGCCCTGCACGGCAAGGATGTCCACGCCGCACTCCACCAGCTCGTCCACTTCCTTCATGGTAACGGTGATGTACATGGGCGTGCCGGGGTAGTCCTTTTTGATGATGCCGATGACCGGCAGATCCACCACCTGCTTGATCTGGGTAATGTCGCGCACGGTGTTGGCACGGATGCCCACAGCACCGCTCATGGCGGCGGCTTTTGCCATCAGCGGCATCACGCCGCCTTCTTTCGTGTACAGGGGCTCCGTCTCCAGTGCCTGACAGGAGACGATCAGACCGCCTTTGATCTGAGCAAACAGCTTTTCCTTATCCATCGTTCAATCCTCCATCCGAATCTTTACAACAGCCTTGCGCACGCCCACACAGCCGTGCTGTACAAGGCCGGGTTTGTGCAGCTCCGTGGGGAAGAACAGCACAAAGCGTCCTTCGCCCAGTGTGCCGGTCACGACACTGGCGCTGTCCTGAAAACCGCAGTCGCCGGTAAAATCGCCGATCTCCCTGCCGGGATTTGTGGTAAAGCCCCAGCCCTCGCTGCCGGTGATGTCGAGCTGCAGGTCGGCGTACTTTTTGTGATATTCCGGGTGGTAGCCGTGGTCGGAATGGAGCGTGGCATCCATCGTGTTGATGAATACCTCCTCGCCATCCACCTCGGTGCGGCCCAGAGGCAGGCTGGCAGGGTCGTGGGTCAGCAGGTAATCAATGGCCGTGTCGAGATTTTTGCAAAGGCCCTTGTAGCGCGTCAGGTGCTGCAGGGTATCACAGATCATAAAACGTCCCTCCAAAAACAAGCGCCCGCTCTCCCCTCTGAAAAGAGACGGAGAGGGGCGCTGCTTCAATTTTACAGTTTTGCGATGGCAGCTTCGATCATGGCCTGTGCTTCGGCCACGATGGCTTCATCTTCCGGGATCAGGCCGGGCATCGGCTCACGCACGCCGCCCAGCTCCAGACCGTACATCCGGCGCAGGATCTCCTTCTGTACGGCGTACAGGTTGCCGTGGGCTTCGCACATCTTGTAGATGATACGGTCGGCCTCGTACTGGATCTCCTGAGCCTGCTTGATCTCGCCCTTGTTGATGTGATCGTTCATGGCCAGATACAGCTCGGGCATGACGGCGTAGGTGCCGCCGATGCCGCCGTCTGCGCCGATCACACGGCCGGAAACAAACTGCTCATCGGGGCCGTTGAACACCACAAAATTCCCCTCGCCGCGGGCGGCGATACCGGCATCCTTGAACATCTGGATGTCCTGCGTGGGCATGGAGCTGTTCTTCACAGCCACTACATTGGGGTTCTTGAGCATTTCCTTCAGCAGGCTCATGGTCAGGCCGGTGCCTGCCAGCTGCGGGATGTTGTAGATGACGAACTCGGTGTTGGGAGCAGCAGCGGACATATCGTTCCAGTACTTTGCAATGGCGTACTCCGGCAGGTGGAAGTAGATGGGAGGAATGGATGCAATGGCATCCACGCCCACGCTCTCGGCATGGCGGGCCAGCTCCACGCTGTCGGCGGTATTGTTGCAGCCGACATGCGCAATGACGGTCAGCTTGCCCTTGGCTTCGCTCATCACGGCTTCCAGAACGGCCTTGCGCTCATCTACGTGCTGGTAGATGCACTCGCCGGAGGAACCGCCTACATACACGCCCTTGACGCCTTTGGCGATCAGATGGCGGGTAAGGGCCTTGACGCCCTCGGTAGAAATATTGCCCTCTGCGTCGTAGCAGGCGTAAAAGGCGGGGATGACACCCTGATATTTTTTGATATCTTTCATGTTCCAAACCCTTCTTTAAAAATAGTAATAAATACAGATGAAATGGTTTTGCATCAAGCTCGTACGCTTTCTGTTCCGGGCAGCGGCATCAGCGCCCTCTTGCGGTGCCCTGCATCCGCTTCGGCCCTTGGGCGGGCCTTGCGTCTTGCAGACCGCTGCGCCAAAAATCCCTCCCTGTTTCCGCCGCAGGCGGCGGTCGGGATTTTAGCCCTTAACAGCACCCATAGCGATGCCCTTGGTAAAGTACTTCTGGAAAATGAGGAAGATGATGATGATAGGCACAGCAGCCAGTGCGGCACCTGCCATGATCAGGCCAAAGTCGGTGCTGTTCTCAGCCTGCAGCTTTGCAATGCCCAGAGAAATGGTCAGGTTGCTGGTGCTGGACAGCATGATCAACTGCATGAAGTAGTCGTTCCAGCTGTTGATGAAGGTAAAAATGGCCAGTGCACCGATGCCCGGCTTGACCATGGGCAGCACGATGTCGATGAAGGTCTTGGCCTCGCTTGCACCGTCGATGCGGGCCGCTTCCAGCATCTCAGTGGGAATGCCCTCACTGAACTGCTTCATCAGGAACACACCAAAGGGCCAGCCCACGATGGGGAAGATGACGGCCCAGATGGTGTTGTACAGGTTCAGGCTGCTCATTTCGCGCAGCAGGGGAATCAGAATGACCTGCTTGGGCAGAGCCATTGCACACACGATGAGGGTGAACAGCAGCTTGCGGCCTACAAAGCGCTTTTTTGCCAGTGCATAGCCGGCCATGGCGGCTGTGATGCAGGTGAGGATCATGGACATGACGGCCATGAACACGGTGTTGATCATCCAGCGGATGGCAGCGGGAGCGGTGGGGCCTACCGAGAAGTAGATGGGCTCGCCGTTAGCGCTGAACTTGGAGCCAAAGGGCACAGCCAGCTGCCACAGCGGGGCGCTCTTGCCGGAGAACAGCTTCTGGTAGTTGGTCAGCACCCACTGGCTGGGCCACCATTCGGGGGTGGTGGCGTTGATGGCGGCACCGGTCTTGAAGGAACCGGTGATGATCCAGTACAGCGGGAAGGCGAACAGCACCGCAACGATGCTGATGAGGATCAGCGTCAGGATCATGTAGGCGCTCATTCTCTTGAGCTTGCTGGGGTGACGCTTCAACGGTTTTTGCTTTTTTGCAGCGGCATTTGCACTCATTGTCCGGCACCTCCTTTAATTATCCTGATTGCCCAGCTTGAACTGGACGGCCGACAGAATGGCGATGATGACTGCCAGCACCACACCCATTGCGTTGCCGTAGCCGTAGCGGTACAGCTTGAAGGCGGTGTAGTAGATGTAGTACATGATGGTATCGGTGCTGTGGTTGGGGCCGCCGGAAGTCAGAAGTTGGATCAGCGCAAAGCACTGGAAGGAGTTGATGGTGGTAATGACCAGAATGTACAAGGTGGTGGGCATGATGGCGGGCCACTTGATCTTCCAGAAACACTGGAAATCGGTGGCACCATCCACTTCTGCAGCTTCCACGATGGACTGGTCCACATTGCCCAGAGCGGAAACGTACAGCACGATGGGCTGGCCCACAGAGGTGGTGAGCAGGATCAGGATGATGCAGCCCAGAGCAAAGCGCTCATCACCCAGCCAGTTGATGTTCTTGTCAATGAGGCCCAGAGTCTTGCCCAGATAGTTGAAGATGCCATAGTAGTTGTTGTACATCCACTTCCACACCACGGTAACAGCCACAGAGCCGGTGACCACGGGCAGGTAGAACACGCAGCGGAAAAGGCTGGTAGCCCACTCGGGCAGGTCTACGATGGCAGAGGAGACCCACAGCGAGAAGGCGCAGGTCACGGGCACGGACACCACCACGATGATGAAGGTGTTCTTTAAGGCACCCAGAAAGATGGGGTCTGTGAACAGTTCCTTGTAGTTTGCAAGCCCCACAAAGATGTCGGCACGGTTCATGGTGGAATCGAAGAAGCTGGTCACCACGCACAGCACCATGGGGTAAATGACGAAGCCCAGAAAGAAGATCAGGCTGGGCAGCAGGAAGCAATAGGAAGCGAAGGTCTCGCGCCGTACCAGCGCACTGCTGCGCTTAGGCTCTTTGATCGCCGTTTTTGCAGCCAAGAGAATCACCGTTCCTTTCGGTTATGATTTTTTTTTTACAAATAAAGCCCCTCCCTCGTCGGGATCTTCGAGGAAGGGGCGAAGCGTCAATAATTATCTGCCCCCGGCAGAGTGGATGGGCTTATGCCTGTGCGGCAGCGTTTGCGTTGTCCACAAAGGTCTTGACGGCAGTCTCGACATCCTCACCGGAGCCGACGCGCTGCAGCATGTTCCACCACTCGGTACGTGCGGTTGCCCAGCCCGGAGTGATCTGGTAGTAGTCGCCCAGATAAGCCATGAACTTGCTGTACTCGCTCATGATCTCGTTGTCGGCGTAGATATCGCCCACGCTGGTGCGGACCGGGAAGTAGGTGGAAGCCAGCACACTGTCCTTAACCTGATCGGGGTCGGCAGCGATGAAGTCGATGAAGGTCCTGGCTGCTTCGATCTTGGCCTCGTCGCCGTTATCAAAGATGCCGAAGCCCCAGATGCCGCCACACAGCTTCGGGTCGCCGCTGTCGGTGGGGAAGGCCATGGGGAAGATCTCGTCGCCATCGTTGGTCAGACCGGCGGCGTTGTTGTCGCTGTTGGCCTGCTGTGCAATGTTCCAGCAGAATGCCATCTGCAGGGTGCCGTTGCGGAACAGGGTAATCTCGTCGCCGCCTGCGATGGAAGCGTCAAAGTTGATGCCCTTGGTGTCGTGCAGGGTCTGGATCGCCTTGATGTTCTCGGCGGAGTCGGCAGTGTACTTGGTGTGGGCTGCATCGGTAAAGGTGCCGCCGTACATGTTGTTGATGATGGCGCGGGTGCCCTGGTCGCCGCCCTGACCTGCGCAGTAGATGGCTGCAACGTTCTCGTAACCGCCGTTGTACAGGGCATCAACGGTCTTCAGGAAGCCGTCGGTGCTCCAGGTATGCTTGTCGGTATCAATGTACTGGTCAGCGCCCACTTCCTTGACCTTGGTCATGTTCACGGCCATGCAGTGTGCGGTCATGCACAGGGGATACTCGTAGTAGTTGCCGGCAGTGTCCTTGCAGGCGGACTCAACGGACTCGTAAATGTCCTTCTTGGCATCGTCGGTCCACAGGTCGTTCAGCGGAGCCATAACGCCCTTTGCGCCCCAGTTTGCAACCAGACGCTCGGGACCTTCCATGATCAGATCAGGTGCGCTGCCGCCCTCGATGGCGGTGTTCACCTGATCGTCGCCGTTGGTGTAGTCCAGATACTCCACAGTGACCTTGATGTCAGGATACTTTGCGTTGAAGCTGGAAACCAGACCCTGAACGGTCTCGTCATTGCCCCAGCCGCCGATGGGGTATGTCCACAGCTTGATGCTGGTGGAAGAAGCAGCTGCGCTTGCAGCGGTAGAACCTGCGGTGGAAGCAGCAGTGCTGGTGCTTGCAGAAGAGCCGCCGCATGCGGCCAGAGCGCCGGCTGCGCCCAGAATGCCAGCGGCCTTCAGGAACGAACGGCGGGAAATGCAGTTTTTCATAGTAGTTTCTCCTTCGCATTCAAGATGCTTCACGTTGTTGGCGGCCTGCCGTGCCAGCGGCCGCTCTTGATGGCTCCATTATAGAAAAATATTTTCATTTTGTCCATTCATGGTTTTCATAAATTTTCAGAATGACAGTGTACATTGTGCACAAAAGCGTGGGATATATGTTGAAATGCAAAGAAAACCTTGCTTTACTCTTCTGAAATTATTACAGAACGGTACAAACCCACCAAAACGATAGTGAAAATGTTTTTCTAAACAAAAATGCAAAATTGAAAGATATTTTCACAAAATGGCCGGTTTTTCCGCCAAAACTGTGTGCTCTGCACAGAACTGCGAGCCAAAATGTGGGCAATGCGTCTCTTGCGAAGCGGGGACGAATCTTTTATACTTTTTACAAAGGTGAATGAAACGGTCGGCAGCTGATCCGGGTCGGTGGACTGCTGCGCCGGAAAAGAGGAAAAAGAAAAATGGCAACGAATTTTTGGGAGCTGCTGCAGCAGCATCAGGGCGACCTGACAAAATCGGGCCGCACCGTGGCGGACTATCTTGTGCAGCACGCGGCAGAGGCACAGTATCTGTCCATCTCCTCGCTGGCAAAGGAGTGCTGTGTGGCAGAGGCAACGGTGTTCCGCTTCTGCCGGGCGCTGGGGTTTGAGGGCTATCATGAAATGCGCATTGCGCTGGCGCAGGCCAACGCCACCGGTGCACTGGTCAACCAGCATGTGCCGGAGCCGGATGCCGACACGGCAACTTTGTGCGAGCACGCCAGCGCCCTGCTGATGACTACTATCAACGGCACCCAGAACAATCTTTCGCCGGAGGCGGTGGACAAGGCTTCGGAGCTGATGCACAAGGCCCGGCAGGTGTACTGCCTTGGTCAGGGCGGCAGCATGTATATTGCAAATGATATCTGCGCCCGCTTTGCCTGCATCTCCACCAAGTTCCGCACGGCAGGCGACAGCCACATGCAGCTGATCACGGCCAGCCTGATGACCCCGGAGGATGTGGTGCTGTTCGTTTCCTATTCCGGCGCTACCCGCGATATGCTGGAAACGCTGCGCGCGGCCAAGGCGGCGGGCGCAAAGATCATTCTGCTCACCCATTATGAGGATTCGCCCGGCGCAAAGCTGGCGGATATCGTGCTGCTGTGTGGTGCGCAGGAAAGCCCGCTGGACTCCGGCAACATCCCGGTCAAGGTGGCGCTGCTGTATGTGGCTGAAGTGCTGGTGCTGCGCTACACCATGGACGACCCCGAAAATGCCAACGCCGCACAGGATCGCACCAGTGAAGCGCTGGCGGTCAAAATGCTGTAAAATATTGCCCGCAAGGCCCCTGCAGAGCCCGTGTTCTGTGGGGGCCTTGGCATATCCGGCAAAGGGTGCGTAAAATCTGTTTCTGATCTTTTTCAAAAAAAAATAGACCTCATCTTTTCGATGAAGTCTATTTTTCTTTAGCCTCTTAACTTAACGGCATTGGGCGAATGCCTGATGGGCTTTTATGTCGGTGGTGGGGGTCTCCCGCGCACTGAGCAACAGCCCGCAGGGCTGATTGCTCCCCTGCTGTGCAGGGTCGTGCTGTTCGACCCGCTCACACGCCGCAGATAAAAAGAAAGCCCCCCAGACAAGCTGGAGGGCTTCCTTTTTATGCCGGTGGTGGGGGTCGAACCCACACGTGTTATTAGCACAAGGGATTTTGAGTTTTTATCCTTATCTTCCATCTGGTGTCATCCAGTGATATCTAGTGGTATCTGGTTCCCACTTCACAAAGGCAAAATTCACGCCTCAATGAACAATAATTTGAAATATCCACGATTTTTCGATGCGTTTTCCCTCTACTCTGTTTTTTCGATTTGGACCGCCCAAATGGAAATTGGAGGGATGTTCAGGAGGGATGCAGGGCCTGTCATTCAGGACTGTGCACACAGGCTTTTTCTTTTTTTGGAAAATATTTCAAACCCGTGCAATTCCGGGGGGGGGGGGGGGGTGGGGGGGGGGGGGGAGGCTCATTCGTATCCAGAATGAAGCGACAAAACCGGGTGCACACCCCGGCAGCGACACACAATAAGAAGAGGGGATATATTATTATGAAAAAGACGGTTTCTGTTTGCATGACGGCTGTGATGGCTCTTTCCCTGCTGGCAGGCGGCGCGGTACAGGCATACGCACTTTCGGCAGAGACGGTGGAACCAGTTTCTGCTGTGGCTGAGGGAAACTGTATTTCCAGCAGCTGGAAGCGTGCTTCCGACCCGGCACTGACCGAGAAAGTCCGCAAAGTGTTCGACAAGGCCTTTGAAGGTCTGGAGGGCGTTTCCTATACGCCTGTAGCCCTGCTGGCAAGCCGCACCACCGGCTTCGGTACCCAGTATCGCATTTTGTGCAAGGCGACTGTCGTCGTACCGGACGCACAGGAAGAATATGTGGTGGTCACGCTGCAGCGCGGCTGGCTGGGCAAGGCAGAAATTCTGGACATTGGCGACACGCTGTGCCTGACAAATCTGGACTATGAGGAAGGCACTGTGGGCGCCTGGCAGGAAGCGGAGTCCCCCGCCATGACGGAGGAAGCCACGGCGGCGTTCAACAAGGCCACCGAGGGCTTTGTGGGCGTGGACTATGTGCCGGTGGCTCTGTTGAGCACCCAGACCGTGGCAGGCACGAACTACCGCATCCTGTGCGAAGCAACCACGGTTTATCCGGGTGCTGAGATGCACTATGCCGTCGTGAACGTGTATGAAAGTCTGGAGGGCAATGCCAACATCATCAGCGTGACCGATGGATATGTGAGCTAAGGGAGAGTTTTTGATTCAGAAGGTCCTCCGCTGCACCTTGGGTATATTCAGCGGAAACATTTATTTTGATATTGCAAACAAGCCAGACCGACGGGTCTGGCTTGTTTGCTGTTCCACGGAGTGGGCGTGGAGGAAAAGTGCTCCGCAGTATAACCTCAAAGCTGTGAGCCTTTTTATTTGACTCGTCCCTTTTCTGTTATCACTCTGCCTGTATCTCTTCCACCAGCGGCAGATAGTCGGCACAGTATTTTCGGTATAGCGGCTGCACCAGCTGCCGGAAGTTCTGCATTTCTTCTTCGGGCAGCGGCAGTTCCTGGCACCCGCCAGCCAATGCCGCTTTTCGGGCAGCTGTTTCCTCCTGCGCCCAGAGCTGGCGCTCGTATTGCGCCGATGCCCGGGCGCACGCTTGCAGGATCTGCCGGTATTCCTCCGGCAGTGCATCCCATGTGCGGCCGGAAGCCAGCTGCACCTCCGGTACGCGGCTGTGCTCATCGGCCATGTAGTACCGTGCCACCTTGTAGTGCTCCATGGAATAGTAGGCCGGCCAGTTGTTTTCGGCGGCATCGATCTGCCCGGTCTCAAGCGCCGAGTAGACGTCACTGTACGCCGTGGTCTCCGGCACTGCACCCAGCAGGCGGATCATGTCGATCACGATCTGCGAATCCTGCACGCGGATGGTCTTGCCCTGCAGATCGTTCAGGCTGCGCACCGGCTGACGGGCATAAAACGAGCGGGCACCCGCGTCGTACCAGCTCAGGCCTACCCGTCCCTGCGCGGTAAAGTCCTGCAAAAACTCAGCCCCGATGCTGCCGTCCAGCACGCGCCACATGTGGTCGGCATCCCGGTAGAGATACGGCAGCAGCAGCACGTTGAGCCGGGGCAGATCGTCCGTGACCACCGAGAGCGACACACGGGCAAAATCTACACCGCCAATGGCAAGCTGTTCCCACACCTGCTGTTCCGAGCCGTACTCGCCGTTCGCCTTGACCTGAATGACCACCTTGCCCCCGGTCTGCTGCTGCACAAGGTCTGCAAAATACTGCGCGCCCTGCGTAGTGGGGTACCCGGCGGGCTGGTTGTCGGCATAGGTCAGCACATAGTCCGGTGTAGTCTGCGACTTTGCGGCACAGCCTGCCAGCTGCAAGGCTGCAAAGCCCAGCCCGGCTAAAAAAGTCCGTCTGCGCATGGTGTCTCCCTCCCTTTGCAGATAGTATAGCGCACAAGACTGCCTTTGTGCAAGAGACAGGAAAAGGCGGTGCCCGCCGCAAAGCAGGTACCGCCTTTTTTAGGAGAAGAAGGGAATGTCTCAATTACATCAGGCCCATTGCCTGCGGCAGTGCGGTAGACACTGCCGGGATAAAGGTGACCAGCAGCAGGCCGCCGATGATGGCCACATAGTACATAAGCATGTACGGCATGACCTTGGAAAGCGAGGTGCGGCCCACCTTGATGCCCACGAACAGGGCGTTGCCCACAGGCGGGGTGATGTTGCCGATGCAAAGGTTATACACGAGGATCAGACCGAACTGGATGGTGCTCATGCCAAAGCTCTGGCAGATGGGCAGGAACAGCGGGGTGAAGATGAGAATGGCCGGGGTCACATCCATAAAGGTGCCGGACACCAGCAGGATCACGTTCATGATGAGCAGGATGATGTACTTATTGCTGGTCAGGCTCAGCAGGGCTGCCGCCACAGCATCCGGGATCTGCAAAAAGGCCATGACCCAGCCCAGAATGTTGGAAACACCCACAAGGAACACCACCATGCCGGACATCTTGGCAGAGTCCACGAGGATCTTCCACAGGCTTTTCAGGTTGATGGAGCGGTAGCAGAAGGCAAGGATCAGAGCATAGGCAACGGCAATGGCAGAGCCTTCGGTGGCAGAGAACACACCGCCGATGATGCCGCCGATGACCACAATGATCAGGGACAGGGAAGGCAGGGCGCGCAGGGTGCAGATGCCGAGATTTTTCCAGTCAAACTTGCCGGGGGTGCCTTTATAGCCCAGCTTGACCGCCAGCAGCACGCCCACCACGCAGCAACACAGCGCCCAGATGATGCCGGGAATGTAACCGGCCATGAACAGCGCAGCCACAGAGGTGCCGCCGGATGCCAGAGAGTAGGTAATCAGGGCGTTGGACGGTGGGATCAGCAAACCGGAGCAGGAGGAAGCGGCATTGGTGGCAGCGGTCACGGCGGGGTCGTAGCCCTGCTCCTCGGCACCGTCGCGGATCATGGAGCCAACAGCAGCCGCCGCAGCGGAAGCAGAGCCGGAGATGGCGCCGAACAGAGCGTTGGTGCCGATGTTGGTCACCAGCAGTGCGCCGGGCATCTTGCCCAGAATGGCCATGACGAAATCCACCAGACGCTTGGCGATGCCGCCCTGATTCATGATGTTGCCGGCCAGAATAAAGAACGGGATGGCGGTCAGACTGAACTTGCTCATGCCCACAAAGGTGCGCTGGGCAGCGGTCAGCACGGCCACGTTCAGGTCAATGGAAGAAAGGATGGCAGTCAGGGAAGAGACTGCAATGGCGTACGAGATGGGCACGCCGAGGAACAGCAGCACCAGCAGCACTGCCAGAATTACGAGTAACGCTTGAATTGCCACAGCTTAGTCCTCCTTATTTTCCTTGTCGGCATCGGCAGCCATTTCGGCTTCCACCTTTGCAAAGTCTGCATCCTCCGGGGTATCCAGACAGATGGAGCCGTTGGCGATACCGATAATGTTCAGCACGGAATACACCAGAATGATCACGCCGCAGATGGGCAAGACCCAGTAGAACACGCCCACGGCAACGCCCAGCGAGGAGGTCTGCTGTCCCATAGCCAGCTGGGACACCTGAAAACCGCCGAACACCAGAATGGTCGCAGAGAAGATGAAGGCGATGACCTCAGCAAAGATGTGGAACGCCTTGCGCATGGTGGGGTTGAACCGGTCCACCAGCACGGGAATGTTCATGTGGCCGCGCTCGCCGGAGACGATGGTGGCACCCAGCATGGTGCTCCAGCCGAACAGATAACCCACCAGCTCTTCCGACCATGTGGAGGGAGAATTGAAGATGTAACGCACGATGACCTGATAGGTGGTCAGAACCACCATGACTGTCATGCTCAGACCTGCCAGCAGGTTGAGCACCTTGTTCAGGGTATTTCTCAGTTTTTCCATGATGCTCCTCCTCAGTCCGCAGTGTGGGCAGCGTTGTGCTGCTGGATCAGGTCATAAATGGGCTGCAGTTCCGGGTTTGCTGCCAGCACGGAATCGTGCAGGGGGGCCATAGCCTCCTGAAACGGTGCAGTGTCCGGGTAAATAAAGTTGACGTGCTGCTCGTTCTCGGCCTTGTCTTTCGCCTCAGCCACAGCATCCTCCCAAGCATCCTGCTCGGTGCGCTTCACGATCTGGAAACCTTCTTCAAAGATCGCGCGCTCCTCGTCGCTGAGTTCGTTCAGGAAAGCGTAGTTTGCCACCAGCAGGTCCGGCACCATCTGGTGCATATCGTAGGAGTAATACTTGCAGATATCGCCGTGACCGTTATCGGTCAGAGCCAGCTCATTGTTCTCGGCACCATCCAGAATACCGGCCTGCAGTGCGGTGTACACATCGCCGAAGCCCATGGGCGTAGCGGTGCCGCCCAGCAGACGCATCATTTCCACGTTGGTGGGCGACTGCTGTACGCGGATCTTCAGACCCTTCAGGTCGGAGGGCTGGTTGATGGGGGTCTTGATGGTGTAGAAGTTGCGGGTGCCGGCATCCAGCCATGCCACCGTTTCCAGACCGGCCTTGGAAGTGGTCTTGAAAATGGGGTCCGTCACTTCGGGGTCGTCCATCGCCTCGTGGTAGGCTTCTACGCTGGAGAACAGGTAAGGCAGGTTGAAGATCTGGTATTTGGCACTGAAGGTCTCCATGATGGCAGTGGACGCCACCACAAAGTCGATGGCACCGGTCTGGGTCAGCTGCACCATTTCGGTCTGGGAGCCCAGCAGCTCGCTGGGGTACACCTCCACACGGTACTTATCGCCCAGCTTCTCGTTGATGTAGTTGGCAAAGGCTTCCAGTCCAAGATGATCCGGGTGGGTCTGGGACTGCACATGGCCGATGCGCACGATCTTGCGGTCGTCACCGGAGCCGGCACCGCAGCCGGTAAGCATCATGCTGCTGGTCAGTGCCGCCGCGCCCATCAGCGACAGAAACGTTCTTCTCTTCATGAATGGCATCCTCTCTTTTCACGTTTTTTCTATGATTATATTTTAACAACTCGTTCATTTTTGCGAAACCGGATTATTTTGTGAAACGCAGTACGATTTTGTCTTTGTTGTATCCAAGTACAATTTTTGTGTTTTTTGGACGAAAAAAACTGGCAAAAACAAAAAAGCACCCGTTCCTCTCCTGTTCACAGGCAGGAAAGAACGAGCGCTTCTTTTGGATCCGATTTATCCTTGTGCCGCTTTTTCCGCTGCGGCTACGCGGTATTCCGAAGGGGTCTGGCCGGTCAGGCGCTTGAACACCCTTGTAAAATAGTTGGCGTCGCTGTAACCCACAGCAGCGCCGATATCCTTCAGGCTCAGGCGCGGGTCCAAAATCAGCTGGCGCGCCTTGTCCACCCGGTATTCGTTCAGGTAGGCCGAAAAGTTTACCTTAAAGCACTGCTTGAACAGCTTGCAGAAGTAGGCGTCCGAGTAGCGCAGCGCAGCGGCGGCATCCTGCATGGAGATATCCTCCCTATAATGAGCGTCGATGAAGCGGCTGATCTCGGCACGGATGATGGCGGTGCGCATATCCTCGTCCTCTTCCCGGCGGAGGGGCTCTGCAGGCGCAGGGGGCTGTGCCGGGTGGGCAGGCAGCGGCACCGACACCTGCCGGATGGCATCCTCCACCGCGAATACCAGTTCCTGCTCGTTGTAAGGCTTGAGCAGATAGTCCATCGCCCGCACAGAGATCGCCTGCCGTGCGTAGTCGAACTTATCAAAGCCGGTCAGGAACAGGATGGCGCAATTTTTGTCTGTTTCACGGATCTTGCGCGCCACCTCCAGCCCGGTGAGACCCGGCATTTCAATGTCCAGCACAGCCACCTGCGGCGCTTCGCGGGCAAAAATTTCCAGAGCTTCCCTGCCGTTTTTCGCCTCGTACAGGCTGATCAAATCCCCCAGATACTTCTGCAAGGTCCTGCACAGCACTTTGCGCTCGATCAATTCATCCTCTGCCACCAGCAATTTGCACTTCACGAGAGCGTCTCCTCCTTTTCTTCCGGCTGCTGCGTTTGCGGTAGTTCAAACCGCACCACCGTGCCATGACCTGCGCGGCTGTACACCTGCATTTTACCGCCCGGATACAGCATCCCGATGCGGCGGGAAATATTGCCAAGGCCAATGCTGCGGCCGGTCTGTTCGCTCTGGACAATTTTTGCCTGCACAGCGTCCAGTTCCTCTGGGGTCATTCCCTTGCCGTTGTCCGCGACCGTGAGCACCAGCACCTTGCCCTGCATCCATGCCCGCAGCAGGATGCGTCCGCCTTCCTCGCAGGACTTGAGCCCATGCGAGTAAGCGTTTTCCACCACCGGCTGCAGCATAAAGGACGGCACCAAAACCGCCGCAGGCTGCACCCGGATGCTTTTTTCAACGGTAATGCGTCCGTCAAACCGCATTTGCTGCAAATAAATGTAGTCCTCCAGCCCGTCCAGTTCCTCCTCCAGCGTGATCTGCTGACGCTTGGTGCGCAGGTTGTGCCGGAACAAACTGCCCAGATGCACGATCATCTGGTCGGTGGTGGCAGCATCCTCCAGCCGTGCCATACAGGAGATCATGTTCAGGGTGTTGAACAGAAAATGCGGATTCACCTGACTTTTGAGCACCTCCAGCCGGGTGTGCTCCAGATCCTTTTCCAGTGCAAGGTTCCGCACCTCTTCCCGGTGCAAAGCCTGCTGGGTGGTCAGCTGCTGCGCCATGGCGTGCTTCATCTGGTTAAAGGTTCCCGTCAGCCGCCCCACCTCGTCGCTGCTTTTCACCGGTAGGTCCGGTCTGGAAAAATCGCCCTCGGCAATGCTGCGGGAAGCCTGCGCCAGCCGCAGCAGCGGACGCACCACCGCGCGGCTCAGCACCCGGATGAGCAGCAGCATCAGCGCGGCTGCCGTCAGGAACAGCCCCAGATACAGCCACGGCAGATGCCGGATGTGAGCCGCCGTGCTGCTGTAAAGGGCGTTTTCCTGTTCCAGCGTGGCCTGTGTCAGACGTAGCGCATACTCGGCAAGGTAGTCCTGCAGTGCCATCACATGGTACATCTGTTCAATATAGGTATCTGCCGAGGGGGAAAGCTGCAAAAAGGCATCCCGCTCCTGCCGATAGCCCGCATACCCTTGCAAAAGATTCCATGTGCGGGCATAGCGCTCCTCGCCGATGCGGGCATAATCGAAGGGCAGGGCTGCAAGGCTCTGCTCGGAAGCGGTGCAGGCGGCGGTATAGGCCTGTTCGGTTTCAGAAGTAGGCTGGCGCACATAGCGTGCAAAGGCCTGTGTTTCGTCCTTGAGGGCGTTTTGCACCGTGTAGCAGACGGCGTTGTCGGCCAGCAGCATATCAAAGGAGCGTACCGTCCACTGACCTGCCATGGTAGCAATGCCAGTAGAAAGCATGGTGACCAGCAAAATCGCGGCAAGCCATGCCGTGACCTTGCGGCGCAGGGATATACCGCCCTGTGCGGTTTTGTTCCGTGCCATACGCTTTCCCTCCTGTCCTTGCAGCACCCGGCCTTTTTTATAAGTATAATAATCTCCCGGGGAAAGTGCAACTGCAAAAAGCACCGGTTTCCGCAAAGAAATCGGTGCTTGTAGGCAATGTGTCAGGCTGTCAGCGGGTCAACAACTGAAAATGATTCCGCATCTTCCCAGAAAACACCAAAGTATAAGAAACTGAGCAGAAAAAGAAAAGCAGCCCAAAACCTTTCGATTTCGAGCTGCTTGCTATGCCGGTGGTGGGGGTCTCCCGCGCACTGAGCAACAGCCCGCAGGGCTGATTGCTC